>NZ_JBIBZU010000006.1:0-333700 GCF_043088245.1 Streptomyces sp. NPDC014623
AGGGGGGACCCTGTGGGAGAGTAGGACGCCGCCGAACAATTATTCCGGGAAAGCCCCGTGCCCTTGTGGCACGGGGCTTTTCTGCGTTCTGAGCGTCTAGGCTCGAACCATGCGCTACGAACTGGTCATCTTCGACAACGACGGCGTGCTCGTCGACAGTGAGCCGATCTCCAACACGGTCCTGGCCGGCTACCTCACGGAGCTCGGCCACCCCACCTCGTACGAGGAGTCCCTCCGTGACTACATGGGGGCCGCCGTCCACCGGGTGCACGACCTGGTGGACGAGCGGACAAGCCGGAAACTGCCCGCAGACTTCGACGAGGAGCTGCACCGTCGCACCCTCGCCGCCTTCCAGGAGGAGCAGCTGGCAGCGGTCGACGGGGTCGAGGAACTGCTGGGCGAGCTCGTCGCCGACGGGGTCGCGTACTGCGTCGCCTCGTCGGGAAGCCACCAGAAGATCGCGGCCGGACACCGGAAGGCCGGGCTCGACCAGTGGTTCGAGGAGGAGTGGATCTTCAGCTCCGAGGACGTGGGGCGAGGGAAGCCGGCCCCGGACCTGTTCCTCCACGCCGCCGAGAGGATGGGCGTCGCTCCCGGACGGTGTGTCGTGATCGAGGACAGCCCGCTCGGTGTCGAGGCAGCCCTGGCGGCCGGGATGGAGGTCTACGGATTCACCTCGATGATGCCGGCGGACCGGCTCGTCGGGGTCACCGGGCACTTCTCCGACATGTCGCAGCTCCTCAAACTGCTTGCCTGAGCTTGATCTACCCACCGGTGGGCCGGGGGCTCTACGCTCGCGGCCATGACGGATGCGCGGTTGCGGCACGGCAGAGCCTCCCTCGCCTTGAGCTTCCTGGTGCAAGGGGTGACCTTCGCCCTCCTCGTGACGCGGATTCCCGCCATCCAGGACCGCTACGGGATATCCGACGGACTGTTGCCCCTCTTCCTGGCCGCAGTGCCTGTTCTGGCGGGAGCCGGCAGTGTGGCCACCGAGAAGGTGGTCGCACGGGTGCGGCCGGGGACCGTGCTCAGGTGGGCGCAGCCCGTCGTGCTGCTGGCCCTGCTCGGGGCGGGCGCGGGCAGCGAAGTCTGGCAGGCGGTGTTCGCGCTCGGCGTTTTCGGCCTGGCGGTCGGTGCTCTGGACGCCTCCATGAACATGATGGGCGTCAGTCTTCAGCGGGCGTACGGGCGCAGCATCATGCTGGGGTTCCACGCCGCGTACAGCCTGGGCGGCATCGCCGGCGCGTCGATGGCCTGGGCGGGAGCGCACTGGGACCTGCCCCTGCCGGTGTCCTATCTGCCGGCGGTCGTCGTCCTGCTGCCCGCGGCTCTGATCGGAAGCCGCTGGTACGCGGAGGGGAAGACCGGCGGGGAGCCGGTGACGGCGGTGCCCGGCCAGGACGCGGCCGTGTCGTTCAGGATGCTGCTGCCGCTCTGCCTGGTGATGGCGTTCGCCTACATCGGGGACTCGACGGTCTCGAACTGGAGCGCGAAGTACCTGCAGGACGTGCTGGGCGGCTCGGAGCAGCTGGCGACGGTTCCGTACAACGTCTACATGGTGACGACGCTGCTGGGCCGGGCCGTCGGTGACCTCGGGGTGCGGCGGTTCGGGGCGGTGGCGGTGGTGCGGGGCGGCAGTGTGCTGGCCGCGGCGGGGTTCGCCGTGGTGGCGGTGGCGCCCGGGGCCTGGTGGGGAATGCTCGGCTTCACGTTGCTGGGACTGGGGCTCTGTGTGATCGTGCCGCAGACCTTCGCGGCCGCGGGGAGGATGTTCCCCGCGGCGAGTGATGTGGCGGTGGCCCGGCTGAACGTCTTCAACTACGTGGGCTTCCTCGTCGGGTCGCCGCTCGTGGGGGTGCTCGGCGACGCGTGGAGCTACCGCGGCGCGATGCTCGTGCCCATGGTCCTGGTCCTCGCGACCCTCGCGTACGCCCGGTCGTTCGGCGCGGAACCCGCCCGATACGGTGGCGGGCATGAGCGGGCGCGCGCGGCTGATGTGGGATGAGGCAGTAACGGGATACGACTTCGGGGCCAGTCACCCCATGGACCCGGTCAGACTCGCCCTGACGATGGGGCTGGTGCGGGCGTTCGGGCTGGACGGGTCGGTGGACGTGCGGTCCGCCAGGCCGGCGGGGGACTCCACGCTGCGGCTCGTCCACCGTGAGGACTATGTGGCGGCCGTCCGGGCGGCGTCCGCGGACCCGAGGGCCGCCGACCAGGCCTACGGCCTCGGGACCGTCGACGACCCCGCTTTCGCGGGGATGCACGAGGCGTCCGCGCTCATCGCCGGGCTTTCGGTGGGGGCCGCGGAGGCGGTGTGGCGCGGGGAGAGTGCGCACGCCGTGAATTTCACCGGCGGGCTGCACCACGCGATGCCGGGGGCCGCGTCGGGCTTCTGCGTGTACAACGATCCGGCGCTCGCCGTCGCCAGGCTGCTGGAACTGGGCGCGGAGCGGGTGGCGTACATCGATGTGGACGTCCACCACGGGGACGGGGTGCAGGCCGCCTTCTGGGAGGACCCCAGGGTGCTGACGGTGTCGCTGCACGAGCACCCGCGCACGCTGTTCCCGCAGACAGGGTGGCCGGAGGAGACGGGTGCCGGGGCGGGCGAGGGCGGTGCGGTGAACGTGGCGCTGCCGGCGGGGACGGGTGACGCCGGATGGCTGCGGGCGTTCCATGCTGTGGTCCCGGAGTTGTTGGAGGACTTCCGGCCGCAGGTGCTGGTGACCCAGCACGGTGCCGACACGCACTTCGAGGACCCGCTGGCGCATCTCGCGGTGTCGCTGGACGCCCAGCGGGCCGTCATGACGGCCTGTCACGAGCTTGCCCACGCCTACGTGGAGGGCGGGCGCTGGGTGGCGCTGGGCGGGGGCGGTTATGCGGTGGTGGACGTGGTGCCGCGGTCCTGGACCCATCTCGTGGGGATCGCCGCGCACGCGCCGGTGGACCCGGAATCGGTCATCCCGTCGTCGTGGCGGGACGAGGTCTACGCCCGGACGCGGCAGTCGGGCCCGGCTCGGATGACGGACGGCCGCGCGCCGTCGTGGAAGCCGTGGGAGGACGGGTACGACCCGGCGGACCGGTTGGACCAGGCGGTGCTGGCGACCCGGCGGTCGGCGTTCCCGCTGCGGGGGCTGCTGGCCTGAGGAAGGGTTACGCCAACGGTGGAGTGGTCTCCGGGTTCCGGCCCGGGGGCGCTGCCGGTGCGGGAGCATCGGAGGGTGTTGAGCACCGGAGCGCTGCGCGCTCATCTGCTGGCGGCCCGGCTCGCCGGGCCCGTGGCCACGCCGCGGGAGACCAGTCTGCGGAGTTATCGGCTTTTCGCGGCGAGGGACCCCCGTGTACTGCTCGGACTCGACCCGGACCGGGTGTGGAGAGAGCGTGACCTGCTGCGTCTGATGGCCGACAAATGCGGGGTATCAGACGATCCTGGCCACGTGTCAGGTCCGGATGTGATCGATCCGGAGCGGACCCTGACCGCTCTGGGCGTGTTCGCGGAACGGCTCGCCGGGGCTGCGGAGAGACGGGCTCCGGTGCTGTTCGGCACCGGGCACCCGCACCGGCTGATCGGGTTCTACGCCGGTCTGGCAGACGCTTTGTCGGCGGCCGGGTGCATGGTGCTCACCCCCGCGCAGGGTCGGCGTGTCGACATAACGACCCGGTTCGGCGTACGCACGCACCACCTCGATTACGTACGGCGTGTCGCGCTGGTGCGCGAACCGGGCGTGCGGGCTCCCGGGGATGCGACCGGCGCACACACCCACTCGCCGCTGCCGGTGCGGGCCGTTCTGGAGGAGGCCGTGAAGGCCGGTGGGGCGCTTCCCGAGTTGGTGGTCGGGGACCACGGGTGGGTCTGCGGGGCAGGTCAGCTGGGTATCGAGGCCATCGGGCTGGCGGATACGGATGACCCCGCGTTGTTCGTGGGAGAAGCGGAGGGGCGGGTGTCCGTCGCCGTTCCGCTCGATGACGGCGTGCACTCGGACCACTACCGGCCGCTCGCTCGGTATGTACTCAATCGGGCGCGTCTGTCACGGTAGGCGGCCGATCGCCTCACCTCTTCCCCACTCGCATCACCCGCACCTAATCTGGGGAGTGAGCGCACAACGACGAAGAGTCACCGGAGGGGAAGCCGGTGCGCGTCTCGTGCGGAAGGTACAGGTGGGTCATGGCTGCTGGCAGTGAGAGGCCTCTCAACGAGGTCAAGTTTCTGACCGTGGCGGAAGTCGCCTCGGTCATGAGGGTGTCGAAGATGACCGTGTACCGCTTGGTACACAGCGGTCATCTGCCGGCGATCAGGGTGGGAAGGTCCTTCCGGGTCCCGGAGCAAGCGGTTCACGAGTATCTTCGAGAGTCCTTCGTGGGGGTGGAGTCAGCCTGAGGTTGCCCTCGGATTACGTCCCTCACCCGGTGGCGGGTAGGCTAGGCCGACGTAGGTCGTGTGGGCCCAGACGCCCCGCACCAGTGAAGAAGAAGTGAGCGAGGGTAGTCGTGGGCTCTGTTATCAAGAAGCGGCGTAAGCGGATGGCCAAGAAGAAGCACCGCAAGCTGCTCAAGCGCACGCGCGTTCAGCGTCGCAACAAGAAGTAAGCGAACGCGGTTCGTGAGTCCGAGGCCCTCCCGCCGTCCTGGCGGGAGGGCCTCGGTGCATTTGGGTAAAGCCCGCCAGGGGCCAGCACAGGGCGGCGTTCACCGACTACGGTGACGGCCAGGGGAAGACCCCGTTCGGTGAACGATCGACGGAAGGCGCTGATCTTGGGGAAGATCGTGCTCGTCACAGGTGCGGCCCGGCAGCTGGGTGGCCGTTTCGTGCGGCGTGTCCAGCGCGACCCCGGCGTGGAGCGGGTGATCGCCGTGGACGCGGTCGAGCCCGCCCATGAGCTGGGCGACGCCGAATTCGTCCTGGCGGACATCAGGCAGTCGGCGATCGCCAGGGTCCTCGCCGAGTACTCCGTCGACACGGTCGTCCATCTGGACGTCTCCGCGAAGGCGGCCGGCCCGGGTGGCCGGACGACGGTCAAGGAGACCAACGTCATCGGCACGATGCAGTTGCTCGGTGCCTGCCAGAAGTCTCCGGCCGTGCAGCGGCTCGTGGTCAAGTCCAGTACGAACGTGTACGGCTCCGCGCCCCGCGACCCCGCGGTCTTCACCGAGACGACGCCCCCCAAGTCCCTGTCCAGCGGTGGCTTCGCCAAGGACGCGGTGGAGGTCGAGGGATACGTCCGCGGGTTCGCGCGCCGCAGGCCCGATGTGGCCGTGTGCGTGCTGCGGTTCGCGAACATCCTGGGGCCCGAGCCGGATTCGCCGCTGGCCGACTACCTGTCGCTGCCGGTCCTGCCGACGGTCCTCGGGTACGACCCCCGGTTGCAGTTCGTCCATGAGGACGACGTCGTCGACGTACTGGAGATCGCCTCCCGCGAACCCAGACGCGGCACGTTGAACAGCGGCACGTTCAACATCGCGGGTGACGGTGTCCTGCTGCTCTCGCAGTGCTCGCGCAGGCTGGGGCGGCCGACCGTGCCGTTGTTGCTGCCCGCCGTCACCTGGGTGGGTTCGGCACTCCGTACGATCGGTATGACGGACTTCTCGCCGGAGCAGATCCGGCTCCTCACCCACGGACGGGTCGTCTCGACCGTGCAGATGCGCGAGACGCTGGGTTTCCGGCCGAAGTTCACGACGGCCGAGACGTTCGCGGAGTTCGCGCGGAGCCGGGGGCCGGGGCTGCTGCCTCCCGAGCGGGTGGGCAGGGCGGTCGGGAGGCTGGCCGAGCTGTCGCTCGGCACGGGGCCGGCGGATACGACACATTCGAATCACAGCGCCAGGTAGAGGAGCGCGACCGACGATGGCGGACGCCAAGGTCATTCCCTTCGACGACGACCGTTCGCGCTCCGGTGCGGGGCGGCGCAGAGGTGTGCTGCCGGGCGGGCGGGGCCAGGCGCCCGTACCGGCCGGTCCCGCGCCCGTGAGCGCCCTGCCGGGCGGCCAGGTGCCGGAAGGGGCTGCCGAGGCCCCCGGTGCCCCTCCCCAGGGGGACGGGGGCGGCCCGGGGAGCGGCTGGGACCGGCGGATCGCCGGCGGACTGGCGTTCCTGCGGCGCAGGCTCACGGGCGACTACGACGTCGACGAGTTCGGGTACGACGAGGAGCTGACCGACCAGGTCCTCATGTCGGCGCTCAGGCCGCTCGCGGACAAGTACTTCCGTGTCGAGGTGAAGGGCATCGAGAACGTCCCGTCCGAAGGCGGGGCGCTCGTCGTGGCCAACCACTCCGGGACGCTGCCGCTGGACGGGCTGATGCTCCAGGTCGCGGTGCACGACAACCACCCGGCCCGACGTCACCTGCGGCTGCTCGCGGCCGATCTCGTCTTCATGCTCCCGGTGGTCAACGAGCTGGCGAGGAAGGCCGGTCACACCCTGGCGTGCGCGGAGGACGCGGAGCGGCTGCTGCAGGGCGGTGAGATCGTCGGGGTGATGCCGGAAGGCTTCAAGGGCCTCGGGAAACCGTTCGGCGAGCGGTACAAGCTGCAGCGCTTCGGGCGGGGCGGGTTCGTGTCGACGGCGCTGCGAGCCGGAGTGCCGATCGTCCCGTGCTCGATCGTGGGCGCGGAGGAGATCTACCCGATGATCGGCAACTCGAAGACGCTGGCGAGGATCCTGGGGGTCCCGTACTTCCCGGTCACGCCGACTTTTCCGTGGCTGGGGCCGCTGGGGATGCTGCCGTTGCCGACGAAGTGGACGATCCAGTTCGGGGAGCCCATCCCCACGGACGGGTATCCGCCGGAGGCGGCGGAGGACCCGATGCTGATGTTCAACCTGACGGACCAGGTGCGGGAGCAGATCCAGCACACGCTGTACAAGCTGCTGGTGCAGCGCAGGTCGGTCTTCTTCTGAAGCGTACGGTCACCCGCACGGGGCTCACGGGGGGAGGGGCGCGGTCCGGACCGCGCCCCTCCCCCCGTGAGCCTGCCGTCAGGGCTCGAGGTTCTCGCTGTCGATTCCCAGGCCGGGCAGCAGGCCCGGGAGCAGCGGCGGCAGGGTGACGTCCGGTGCGGCGGGCGCGCCGGAGGCGCCGCCCGGGGACGACGGGGTGGCGCCGTCCCTCGGGAGGTCTTCCAGCAGGCCGTCCGCACCGCCGTTGAGCAGACCGCCGGCCGGGCCGCTGCCGGAGGGCTCCGGTGCGGTGCTGGCGGACGCGCTGCCGTCGGGGGCCGCGGAGGAGGAGGGAGCCTCGCGGCCCGGGGCGGAGGAACCCCGGTTCTCCTGTGTGGAGCCGGCGGTCGGTGTGCCCTGCCCGGTGCCCGGGGTGCGGGGGAGCAGGGACTTCAGCGGTGCGACGTCCTGTTCCATGGCTTCGAAGACGGAGCTGACCTTGTCGCTGATGTCGGTCAGCTGGACGGGCAGCCGGTCGCGGAGACTGCTCCAGCTCGCGCGGTGGGAGCGGGAGAAGGAGTCCAGTGCCTGGATGGGGCCGAGGGCTCCGTCGCGCTGGTAGGCGGTGTGGAGCAGACGGTGGCCCTCGGTGGCGTCGTGCGTCATGCCGTCGAGGGCGCGTTTGACCTCGCCGATCGACTCATGGTCCAGCTCGCCCGAGCGGCCCCGCTCCATCAGCCGGCGGGCTTCGCTGAGGCGGGTGGACGCCTGGTCGAGGTAGACCTCGCCCCGGTCGGCGTCGCTGTCGGCCATGCTGAGACTGATGTCCTCCATGCCGCGCTTGAACGGGTAGAGGGAATCACCCGGCAGGGCGTCGGAACTGGCAGCGGCCACTCCGCCGAATGCTCCCGCGGCCACACCCACGGTGAGCCCGCCCGCGGTGAGGCCCTTCGCCCAGCGGGAGCGGGGACGGAGCCTCTTGATCGGGGAGGCCCGGTGGGCTCCCTTGTTCCGCTGTTCGGGCACCGTAGGGCCCGTGGACGCACCACCTTCGGCGAACAGGGTCTCCATGGCCGCGACGAGCTGGGCTCGCTGCACCACTTTGACCTCGGGATCGAATTCAGGATCCGGTAGCTCGCCGAGGCCGTTCGCCAGGGCCAACAGCGTTCCGTGGTCGGCCGGATGGGCCGGGTCCTCGGGCTGTACGGCCGCCGCGTCCTGGGGGGACTGTTCCTCCAGGGCCTGGGCGAAGGCGTTCGCCCGCCGGTGTGCCGAAACGTTTGCGATCACTGGCGGCACCTCCTCTCGTCATGACGGTCGACTCCCCTGAGGGTCCGGAAGGTTGCCCACCGGAGACGTTTCCACACGATCGAGCGAGTGGAAACGGTCAGGTGTGGCGACAGGGGGCCTGCATCCGGCACAACGAGGGGCGCGGCAGTTGGGTTACGGAAGGAGGATGTTCCGAACGGCATGTCACGAACACGTCACTTATGGTGACCTCAGCGGGCATCGTCCGGCAGAAGTCGTGCGAGTGTTCGCACGGCTCGGTACTGCAAGGTTTTGATCGCGCCCTCGTTCTTTCCCATGACCCGGGCGGTCTCGGCGACCGAGAGCCCCTGCAGGAATCTCAGGGTCACGCACTCCTGCTGCTGCGGGTTGAGCCGGCGTACGGCTTGCAGCAGCGCGGCGTTGGAGAGGGATTCGAGGACGGAGTCCTCCGGGCTCCGCGCGACCTCATTGGCGTCGAGCATTTCGCCCGTGGTCACTTCCAGTCGGAAACGACTGGATTTGAAATGGTCGGCGACCAGGTTCCGGGCGATCGTGACCAGCCAGGCGCCGAAGTCGCGGCCCTGCCAGGTGAAGGTGGAGATGCGGCGGAGTGCGCGCAGGAACGTCTCGCTCGTGAGGTCCTCCGCTGTCGCCTTTCCTCCCACGCGGTAGTAGATGTACCGGTACACGGTGTCGCTGTACTGGTCGTACAGGCGGCCGAAGGCCTCGGCCTCACCGGCCTGGGCGCGTTCGACGAGATCCATCATGCGCGCGCTGTCGCTGTCGGCCGTCGGCCGGCGGACGGCAGGTGTGGTCGCGGCGCCGCGGTTGCTGCGTCTTCCGACGGCCGCGCTGCGTTCGGCCAGTGCGTAGCAAGGTCCGGCAGGTGCAGGGGTGGCGAATTGGGGGACGGCGTACGAGGTGGGGACGAAGCCGCGCAAGTGGTCGAGGACCGTTGCGCGCAGCGTAGCCAGGCCCGAGGTGTCAACCCCGACGTGTGGGTACACGGGACTCCCAGAGGCAGAGCTTCCATCACGTGCAGTTCGAAAACCGTCACTCGTGGTAGCGGGTGGCGGGCTCCTTGTGCGTCTGAGGAGAATAACGCTTCGTACAGACTGCGCTACACCCAGTTGCTAAAATCACCGGTTGCGTCGCTTCCGCATCCTCTAAGTGGCGATTCGAGCAGTGTTTCGCGACTGGTTATTGATCGAATCGTTTCGGGATCTGCCTGCGACCACAGCGGGTTGTGGTCGTGGGGACGCCATGCGGCAGGCCGGAGCGAGGGGTGTCCCCACCCGGCGCTCCGCTCCTGCTCGGGCGTACTTCTCCGGGCGTGCCGTTCCGCCCTCCTCGCGGGGGAGGGGGCGTGGGAAGCCGGGGGGAGGGGTCAGCGGCGGCGGCGGTGGAGCGCCACGGCGGCAGCCGTGCCCCCGGCCAGGGCGCCGACGCCCGCCGCTGCCGGGATGCCGACCTTGGCCGCCTTGCGGCCGGTGCGGTAGTCGCGCAGCCGCCAGTCCAGGGCGCGGGCGTGCTTGCGCAGTTTGGAGTCGGGGTTGATCGCGTACGGGTGGCCGACCAGGGAGAGCATCGGGATGTCGTTGTGCGAGTCGCTGTACGCCGCGCAGCGCTCCAGGTCCAGCCCTTCGGCCGCGGCCAGCGCGCGTACGGCCTCGGCCTTCGCGGGGCCGTGCAGGGGCTCTCCGACCAGCCGGCCGGTGTAGACGCCGTCGACCGACTCGGCGACCGTGCCCAGGGCGCCGGTGAGGCCCAGGCGGCGGGCGATGATCGTGGCCGTCTCCACCGGGGCGGCGGTGACCAGCCAGACCCTCTGGCCCGCGTCGATGTGGGCCTGGGCGAGGGCGCGGGTGCCGGGCCAGATGCGGTCGGCCATGTACTCGTCGTAGATCTCCTCGCCGATGGACATCAGCTCGGAGACGCGGTGGCCCTTGACGATGGACAGGGCACTGTCGCGGGCGTCCTGCATGTGTTCCGGATCCTCGACGCCCGCCAGCCTGAACCAGGCCTGCTGCCAGGCGAACCTGGTCAGCTCCCGGCGCTGGAAGAACTTCCGCTTGTACAGGCCGCGGCCGAAGTGGAAGATCGCGGCGCCCTGCATCACGGTGTTGTCGAGGTCGAAGAAGGCTGCTGCCCGAAGGTCCCCGGCCACCGGGAACACGGGCTCCCGGACCTCTTCGGAGAGAGCGGGCAGCCCGTCGGCGCCGGCCGGGAGGGCCGACTTCCGTGCCGCTTCGGCCGCGGCCTCGCCTGCGAGCACGCTGCGCGCCGTGGCGGGGCGCCTGCGGGGGGTGAGCCATCCAAGAGCGGCCATGTCGTGAGCATAGCCATTTCGTCCGGCTCTTCCCGACGCGGCGGGAGGCGGCGGCGTGAACTCTCCGGGGCCGGGGCGTTGAACGGGTGATTCCGTTCCTTCGCCGCTCCCTCGCCGTTCCGGGGAGGGAGCGGGAGCAGGCGCAGAATGAAGGTATGAGTGTTCTGCTGCGTCGTAGGAAGAAGAAGCCCGCGGACCGGGTGGTGACTCTCGTGGGGAAGCCGGGGTGTCATCTCTGTGAGGACGCCCGGCTGGTGGTGAGCGCGGTCTGCGAGGAGACCGGCGCGTCCTGGGTGGAGAAGGACATCACGCGGGACGAGGCGCTGCACAGGGAGTACTGGGAGCAGATCCCGGTGGTCCTGATCGATGACGAGCAGCACACCTTCTGGCGGGTGGACCCGGAGAGGCTGCGCAGGGCATTGCGTACGTGAGGGGGCTTCGCCGGTGAAACCCGGTTAACATCGTGGGCGTTTTGAGTGGCCTCGGGGGCATGGACATGAGGAGTGTGTACCGTCTTGCCCCCTTCGGGCCCGCAACGGGCTGATGGTGTCCCGGGTTCCGGGATCGCGCAGGGAATATGCGTGACCCCGGTCACTTTGACCGGACAAAACGGACACTATCTTTGTGCACGCGTTCACAAAGACATAGCCTGCTGTCGACGGGGCGGTCATAGGACATACGGCCGCCTGCAGCCCCGCTCATCCCGCAGGAGCACCGTGGCAACTGGCCGAACTCACCGACCGGCGACCCGTAGCCGAGGAATTCCCGAGGCCACCGTCGCCCGGCTTCCGCTGTATCTCCGCGCGCTGACAGCGCTCTCCGAGCGCTCGGTTCCCACGGTCTCCTCCGAGGAACTCGCCGCGGCGGCGGGAGTCAATTCCGCCAAGCTGCGCAAGGACTTCAGCTACCTGGGCTCCTACGGCACACGCGGTGTCGGGTACGACGTCGAGTATCTCGTCTACCAGATCTCCCGCGAGCTCGGGCTCACCCAGGACTGGCCGGTCGCCATCGTCGGCATCGGTAACCTCGGGGCCGCGCTCGCCAACTACGGCGGTTTCGCCTCCCGTGGTTTCCGGGTCGCCGCGCTGATAGACGCCGACCCCGGCATGACAGGTACGCCGGTGGCCGGGATCGCCGTCCAGCACACCGACGAACTGGACCGGATCATCAGTGAGAACGGTGTGTCCATCGGCGTCATCACCACCCCGCCCGGCGCCGCGCAGCAGGTCTGCGACCGGCTCGTCGCGGCGGGCGTGACCTCCATCCTGAACTTCGCGCCGACGGTGCTTTCCGTGCCCGACGGTGTGGACGTGCGCAAGGTCGATCTCTCGATCGAGCTGCAGATCCTCGCCTTCCACGAGCAGCGCAAGGCCGGCGAGGAGGCCGCTGCCGACGGCAGGGCGGGCGCGGTCGACGGTTCCGGCGCCGACGAGGCGCCGCCGGTCCGTGCCACCCCCGCCAGCCGGAAGGGACCTGACGGGGACATGCCCGCCGTGATGCCGGCATGAGTCTCCTGGTCGTAGGACTGAGTCACCGCAGCGCCCCCGTCTCCGTGCTGGAGCGGGCGGCCCTGCCGGCCGATGCCCGGGCGAAGCTGCTCCAGGACACCCTCGCCGCGGAGCCCGCGACCGAGGCCACCGTCCTGGCCACGTGCAACCGCATCGAGCTGTACGCGGACGTGGACAAGTTCCACGCGGGTGTCGCCGAGCTGTCCACCCTGCTCGCGCAGCACAGCGGGGTCGGGCTGGACGAGCTCACTCCTTATCTTTATGTGCACTACGAGGACCGTGCCGTGCACCACCTCTTCTCGGTGGCGTGCGGGCTGGACTCGATGGTCGTCGGCGAGGGCCAGATCCTCGGCCAGATCAAGGACGCGCTGGCGCTGGGGCAGGAGCTCCACACGGCGGGGCGTCTGCTGAACGACCTCTTCCAGCAGGCCCTGCGGGTCGGCAAGCGCGCCCACAGCGAGACCGGGATCGACCGTGCCGGGCAGTCGCTCGTCACCTTCGGCCTGGAGCAGCTGGCCGCCGGTGACGAGGTCACCGAGTGGGCGGCGGGCAAGCGCGCGCTGGTGATCGGGGCGGGCTCGATGTCCTCGCTCGCCGCGGCCACCCTGGCTCGTGCGGGTGTCGAGGAGATCGTCGTCGCCAACCGGACCCGGGCCCGTGCCGACCGGCTCGTCGAGATCCTCGGCCAGGCAGGTGTCCCGACGGCGCGCGCCGTGGAGATGGCCGGGGTCGCGGACGAACTGACACGTGCCGATGTCGTCGTGTCCTGCACGGGAGCGACCGGACTCGTCCTGACGGCGGAGGCCGTGGCCGCCGCGCTCGGTGCCGGCTTCGACACCGCGGTCCGGGAGCCCGAGGCCCGCGCGGCCGCCGCTCCCGGCGCGCTGGACCAGCACGCCGCATGGGTCGAGAACGGTTCCGTCACGACCGCCGCTCAGGAGCGGGCCGTGCGCCGGGTGCCCGTGCGGCCGGCCGTCACCGGCCCGGCCAGGCTCCACCTGCTCGACCTCGCGATGCCGCGTGACATCGACGGAGCGGCCCACCGCGTCGCCGGTGTGCGTCTCGTCGACATCGAGTCGCTCGCCGAGGCGTCCGCGGACGCCCCGATGGCCGCCGATGTGGACAAGGTGCGCACCATCGTCGCCGACGAGGTCGCCGCGTTCGGAGCCGCTCAGCGTGCCGCCCACATCACCCCGACCGTCGTCGCCCTGCGCACGATGGCCGCGGATGTGGTGGCCGGCGAGATCGCACGGCTCGACGGGCGCCTTCCCGGCCTGGACGCGAAGCAGCGCGCCGAGATCACCCAGACCGTGCGCCGCGTCGTCGACAAGCTCCTGCACGCGCCCACCGTGCGGGTCAAGCAGCTCGCGAGCGAGCCCGGGGGCGCCGGGTACGCCGATGCGCTGCGGGAACTCTTCGACCTCGACCCGCAGACGGTGGCCGCCGTCTCACGGGCAGACCTGAACGACCCGAATAGAGGGCGGTCATGACCGACAACTCATCCCTGGGCGGGGAGACCACCACACCGCTCCGGCTAGGCACCCGGCGCAGCAAGCTCGCCATGGCGCAGTCCGGCATGGTCGCTGATGCGGTCCGTGAAGTGACCGGGCGTGCCGTCGAGCTCGTCGAGATCACCACGTACGGGGACGTGTCCCGGGAGCACCTGGCGCAGATCGGCGGGACCGGCGTGTTCGTCGCCGCGCTGCGCGAGGCGCTGCTGAGCGGTGAGGTGGACTTCGCCGTCCACTCGCTCAAGGACCTGCCGACCACGCAGCCCGAGGGTCTCGTACTGGCCGCCGTGCCGGTGCGCGAGGATCCGCGCGACGCACTGGTGGCACGGGACGGGCTGTCCTTCGAGCAGCTGCCGCCCGGTGCCCGCATCGGTACCGGCTCGCCGCGCCGCATGGCGCAGCTCAACGCGTACGCCCGCTCGCACGGCCTCGAGATAGAGACCGTCGCGATCCGCGGCAACGTCGATACGCGTATCGGTTTTGTACGAAGCGGGGAGCTGGACGCGGTGGTACTCGCCGCCGCCGGGCTCAGCCGCCTCGGACGCACGGACGAGGTCACCGGCTTCCTGCCGGTCGACACCGTCCTGCCCGCTCCCGGCCAGGGAGCACTGGCGATCGAGTGCGCTGAAAGCAGCGCCGACCTCGCCGCAGCCCTCGCCGAGCTCGACGACCCGTACACCCGGGTCGCCGTGACCGCCGAGCGCGCCCTGCTCAACGCCCTGGAGGCCGGCTGTTCCGCACCTGTGGGTGCGCTGGCCGACCTCCTGGCCGACGGGCAGGTTGTCAACGAACTGCGCCTGCGCGGTGTCGTCGGTTCGACCGACGGCACTTCCCTGGTGCAGCTGTCCATCACCGGTCCCGTCCCCACGTCGCACGACGACGCGGCGGCCCTCGGTCGCGAGCTCGCGGCCGAGATGCTCGCCAAGGGTGCGGCCGGTCTTATGGGGGAGCGAGCACTTTGAGCCCCACCGGCCCTGTCGTATCCGACTTCCCTGTCCTGTCCTCAGGGCATGTCACCTTCCTCGGCGCCGGTCCCGGCGACCCGGGACTGCTGACTCTGCGCGCCGTCGAGGCGCTTGCGAGCGCGGACGTCCTTGTCGCTGAACCGGAGGTTCTCGACGTCGTTCGCTGCCATGCGCGGGCAGGGGTAAGCACACCTGAGATGACGGTTGTTGACGCCGTGTCAGCACCCGCAGGAGTACCCGTCCTCAGGGATGCCGCCAATCTTGTCATGGAGGCAGCGAAGGGCGGCAGGCGGGTGGTCCGTGCTGTCACGGGCGACCCCGGCCTGGACGGCGACACGGGTGCCGAGATGCTCGCCTGCGCTGCCGCGGGCGTGCCCTTCGAGGTCGTGCCCGGCATCGCGAACGCGGTCGGTGTGCCCGCGTACGCCGGTGTGCCGCTGCGTGACGCGCAGGGCGCCGATGTGCGCTTCGTCGACGCGCGTACCGCTTCGGACCGCTGCTGGTCCGAGGTCGGTGCGAGCGACGCGACGGCCGTCGTGTCCGCTTCGCTCGACTCGGTGGCCGCGGCCGCCGGTGAGCTGGTCTCGGCAGGCCGTAAGCCGGACACCCCGCTCACGGTCACGATCGCGGGGACGACGACCCGCCAGCGCACCTGGACGGCGACCCTCGGGACGATCGCCCAGGTCCTCAAGCAGGCCAAGGTCCTCCCGTCGCCGGACGGGCACCTGCCCGTGATAGCCGTCGTCGGGGAGCGCAGCTCCGCCGCCCAGCGCGACCAGCTCGCGTGGTTCGAGTCCAAGCCGCTGTTCGGCTGGAAGGTACTCGTGCCGCGTACGAAGGAGCAGGCGGCGTCGCTCTCCGACCAGTTGCGTTCGTACGGTGCCGTGCCGCACGAGGTCCCGACGATCGCCGTCGAGCCGCCGCGCACGCCCCAGCAGATGGAGCGCGCGGTCAAGGGGCTGGTCACGGGCCGTTACGAGTGGATCGCGTTCACCTCGGTCAACGCGGTGAAGGCCGTGCGGGAGAAGTTCGAGGAGTACGGGCTCGACGCCCGTGCCTTCGCCGGGATCAAGGTCGCGGCCGTCGGGGAGCAGACCGCCGCCGCGCTGATCGATTTCGGTGTGAAGCCGGATCTCGTGCCGTCCGGCGAGCAGTCGGCCGCCGGGCTGCTGGAGGACTGGCCGCCCTACGACCCGGTCTTCGACCCGATCGACCGGGTGTTCCTGCCGCGTGCCGACATCGCCACGGAGACGCTGGTGGCCGGGCTCATCGAGCTGGGCTGGGAGGTCGACGACGTCACCGCGTACCGCACGGTCCGCGCTTCGCCGCCGCCGGCGGACACGCGCGAGGCGATCAAGGGCGGTGGTTTCGACGCGGTGCTCTTCACCTCGTCCTCGACCGTCCGCAACCTGGTCGGTATCGCGGGCAAGCCGCACAACGTGACGGTGATCGCGTGTATCGGTCCCGCCACGGCGAAGACCGCCGAGGAGCACGGCCTGCGGGTCGACGTCCTGTCCCCGGAGCCGTCGGTCCACAAGCTGGCCCAGGCGCTGGCGGACTTCGGCGCGCAGCGCCGGGACGCGGCCAAGGCGGCCGGTGACCCGGTGACCCGGCCGAGCGAGCGGCGCCCGGGTGCGCGGCGCCGCAGGTCGACGACCTGAGGGCCGTGAACGGATGGACGGGCCCGGCTGCTTCCTCGCGGAGCGGCCGGGCCCCTCCTTTTTCCTCCGGTCCGTGGGTTCGCGCGTCGCGTACGATCCCGGGCGGGACGGGGCTCGTAGCGCAGTGGTCGACGCGCCTTCACCGCATGTGGGAGGACGCCGGTTCGAATCCGGCCGGTCCCGTTCCACCTTCCGGGGGCACGCTTTTCCGGCTCCGCTGTCGGTAAACCGGTGAGGTGTGCGGGTCTAGTCTCGAAGGATGACCGATTACGGAAACTTCCCCGGCTCGCGGCCCCGCCGGCTGCGGACGACCCCCGTCATGCGGCGCATGGTCGCCGAGACCCGGCTCGACCCGGCGAACCTGATCCTGCCCGCGTTCGTGCGCGAGGGCATCGACGCCCCGGTCGCCATCTCGGCCATGCCCGGCGTGCAGCAGCACACCCTGGACACGCTGCGGAAAGCCGCTGTGGACGCGGTCGCCGCGGGCGTTTCGGGGATCATGCTCTTCGGTGTGCCGCTGGACGAGAAGAAGGACGCGCGGGGCACGGCGGGGACCGACCCGGACGGGATTCTCCAGGCCGGACTGCGGGCGGTGCGGGAGGAGGTCGGGGACGACCTCGTGATCATGTCCGACCTCTGTCTGGACGAGTACACCGACCACGGGCACTGCGGGGTGCTGACCGAGGACGGCCGTGTCGACAACGACGCCACGCTGGAGCGGTACGCCGAGATGGCGCAGGTCCAGGCGGACGCGGGCGCCCATGTGGTGGGGCCCAGCGGCATGATGGACGGCCAGGTCGGAGTGATCCGGGACGCGCTGGACCAGACGGGCCACGAGGACGTTTCGATCCTCGCGTACACCGCGAAGTACTCCTCGGCGTTCTACGGCCCGTTCCGTGAGGCGGTGGGCTCCTCGCTGAAGGGCGACCGCAAGACGTACCAGCAGGATCCGGCGAACATCCGGGAGTCGCTGCGCGAGCTGGCGCTGGACCTGGAGGAGGGCGCCGACATGGTCATGGTCAAGCCGGCCGGCCCGTACCTGGACATCCTCGCCAGGGTCGCGGACGCGGTGGACGTGCCGGTCGCGGCGTACCAGATCAGCGGCGAGTACGCGATGATCGAGGCGGCCGCGGAGAAGGGCTGGATCGACCGGGACGCGGCGATCCTGGAGAGCCTGACGGGCATCCGGCGCGCGGGGGCGCGGATGATCCTGACGTACTGGGCGACGGAGGTCGCGCGGAAGCTGGGGCACTGACGCTCTGGGCAGGGTCTTGGAGCGGGTCACGACAGGTCGTGGCCCGCTTCTGGCTGCCGAGAGGCGATGGCGTGAAGCCGGAAGCTCGGGCTTCGGGCGCCGGGGTTCGAGGGTCGAGCTTCGGGAAGGGTGTGGTCACTCTCCCGGGGGACGTCTGCGGGGGTGCGGGTCCGGTGCTTGAGCTTCGGGATTCGGGCGGCGGGATTCGGGCTTCGGGACTCGAGCGCCTTCTTTACCCGGTAGGGAGAAGAGGGTTCGGGTAAACCTCCCCCACCTCCCTGACCCGCCACGATCAGCAAGTATGACTAATCGTGACCAACTTGCAGCGGATTGTGGCGACTGCTTACGGTGCGGAAAACAGAACGACCCCGACGCGGTGCTAGCAACACCAGGCCGGGGTCTTACCTCAAGATCGAAAGCACCGATCCCGTGGCTATCCAGCACCTTAGCTCCGCTCCGAGCACTCCCACCTCCTCGCGCCCGTACCCGATGGCCAGTCCCGGCTACGGCAAGCGATCCGCGCCGGACCAACAGCCGCGTCGCGCCGATGACTTCATGCTGCTGCCGCTGCGGGAGCGGCACATCGCCGGGTTCATCGACCAGCTTCCCGACGGTGCGGCCATGGACGTCAAGGGCCTGGCCAGGCAGTTGCCGCTCTACGGGCAGCAGGCGGTCGGCTCGGCCCTGAAAGCCCTGTCCGTCGCCGGGTACCTGCGACGTGTGCGGTGCCTGGTGACCGGTGAGGGCGGGCAAGTGCGCTGGGTTTTCCGCACGTTCTGGTCCCGCACCGCCCGCGACAACGAGTGGTGGAGCGCGTTCGTCGGCGCCGAGCACGAGCAGCCGACGGTTGCCGAGCCCGTTGTTGTCCAGCCGGAGACCCCCGGCGTACCGCAGCAAAAGACGTACGAACCGGGCCCGCCCGCTGAGGGCCATTCACCCGCCTACGAGGCCCTGGCGCGACTCGGCCGCGTCGATGCCCGCCTGGCGCTCTCGGCCGCCGACTGCGCGGTCCTGGAGCCGCTGGCCGCCGAGTGGTTCACGCGCGGTGTGGACGCCGACTACCTCGTGCAGGCGCTTGTCGCCGGGCTTCCCGCCGGGGTCAACTCACCGGTCGGCCTCGTCCGCCGCCGTCTCACGGACAAGATCCCGCCTCAGGTGTCCGCCGCCCCGGTGCCGCCCGCGCCAGGCACGCCGGTCCGGCGGGTGATGATGGAGTGCACCACGTGCGGTGTGCCCGGCCGCGCGGAGGCCCTTCCCGATGGTCTCTGCCGTGCCTGTCGGGAGCCCGGCCAGGGTGTGCCGGAGGTCTCCGCCGAACTGCCCGCCGACCGGGATGTGCGTACCTACGTCACCGAGCTTCGTGATCTGCTCAAAGCCCCCTGAACGTCTGGACGCCTGGTCAGCTCCGGGCGGTGAACGCGGCGAAGGCCGACCAGGTGGTGGGGGTGACGGTGAAGGTGGGGCCTTTTGGGGTCTTGGAGTCGCGGACATGGATGGCGGTGGGATGTGCCGCGATCTCGAGGCAGGCCCCGCCCTCGTCGCTGCTGTAGCTCGACTTGCGCCAGTCGTAGGCGACTTCGAGGCAGTTACCGCCGTCGCTGCCGCTGTAACTGGACTTGAACCACATCAGTGCGGTGCTCATCAGTCTCCTAGCATCCGGTCCAGCAGGCCCGTGGTGTCTTCGGTGTTGAGGGCTTGCGTCCGCAGCATCGCATATCTCTGAGACAGGATGCTGACCTCGTTAGGGTCGGAAATGAGCTGACTGCCACGCTGGGTCTCGGCGTACCCGAGGTGCTGGTGGTCTTGTGTTTCCAGAAGCACGAATGGGCCGTCGAGCGCGGCGTGCGACTGCCGCCCGACTGGCATGACTTGAATAGTGATGCCCGGCAGATTCGCGCACTGCCGTAGATGGCGCACCGCGTTCCTCCTGACTTCGTTGCCGCCGAGCCTGTCCAGCAACACTGCCTCGGCAATGACGAAGCTGACAGATGGTGGGGTGCTGTTGCGGAGGATGGTCTGTCGTGCCAATCGCGTGGCTACTTGGGTGTCGATCTCATCCTCGGAGAAGGCGGGGACACGGCTGCCGAAGACCGCGCGCGCATAGTCCTCCCTCTGGAGCAGGCCGGGCAGGACTTGGTTCTCGTAGAAGGAGAGGGCGCGGGCTTGACGCTCCAGGTCGATGAACGTCTCCGCCCACGCCGGGATCAGGTCCACCTCCGGCATGTTGTCCACCGCCGTCTCCAGCGCCCCCTTCGTGTCCAACAGCGCGTCCAGGCGCCGGGCCAGGTCGGGGAGCAGCGCGCGGCGGCCCTGTTCGATGGAGGCGATCGTCTCCACCTGTACGGCCGCCCGGTCCGCGAGCTGGGCCTGGGTCAGGCCCGACGCGACGCGGAACAGGCCGACCAGCTTGCCGACGAGCTTCATGGCGGACGCGTTCCTGCGCTGCCGATTCCTGGGGTGCATACGGTGCGGCCTCCCCGCCCTGGTGCGTACTTCACACGTCGGCGACCCGTACAAGAGATCTGTACGTGCTCACCTACTGCTGAACGATAGGCACAGAGAGTGACGCTCGTCTCATGAACGAGACGATGCAACTCTCGCTGCTCCGTGAGCGCTTCTGCCGGCGTGAACGCCGCTCGGTCGCTGCGGTACGGGAGTTCACGCGCGAGGCCGTGACCGACTGGGGGTTCGGGGCACGGCTCGACGACGTGCTGGTGTGCGTGAGTGAGCTGGCGACCAACGCGCTGCTGCACGGCGTGCCGCCGGGGCGCGGGTATCTGGTCCGGCTGAGGCTGGAGGCGGAGGGATGCGCGCTGTCCGTGGAGGTGCACGACAGCGGGGGCGGGGTGCCTGCGGTGCGGCGGCCCGACGGTGAGTCGGGGCGTGGGCTGCTGCTCGTCGACGCGCTCGCCGACCGGTGGGGCGTGGGGGAACGGGATCCCGGCAAGGTCGTGTGGTGCGCGTTCGCGCGGCCTCGTCGGCCGGGCGTGACGTCCTGATGGTTCAGGACACCAGGCCCCGGCGATAGGCGTAGACGACCGCCTGGACGCGGTCGCGGAGGCCCAGCTTGGTGAGGATGCGGGAGACGAAGGTCTTGACCGTCTCCCGGCTGATCACGAGGGACGCGGCGATCTCGTTGTTGGAGAGGCCCTCCGCGATGAGACGCAGGACCTCCAGCTCGCGGGGGGTCAGCGGGATGTCGGGCCCGTCGTCGTCGGTGGGGCGGATCCGGGCGGCGTATCTGCCCACGAGCTGGCGTGTCACGTCGGGGTCCAGCAGGGCCGCGCCCGCCGCCACGGTCCGGATGCCTTGCAGGAGCCGGTCCGGCGGGGCGTCCTTGAGGAGGAAGCCGCTGGCTCCGGCGCGCAGCGCCTCGTAGACGTACTCGTCCAGGTTGAACGTCGTCACCACGAGCACTTTGACGGGCTGCGGCACGCCTGCGCCGGCCAGCAGGCGGGTGGCTGCGATGCCGTCGAGCACCGGCATGCGGATGTCCATCACCACGACGTCCGGGCGTACCTTCCGGGCGAGGTCGACCGCGGTCTGTCCGTCCCCGCACTCGGCCGCGACCTCGAGGTCGGGCTGGGCGTCGACGATCGTCGCCAGCCCGGTGCGGATCAGCACCTGGTCGTCGCAGATCAGGACGCGGATCGGTGCGCTCACGAAGAGCTGCCCACGGGTATACGGCCCCGGACGACGAAACCGCCGTCCGGTCGCCGGCCCGCGCTGAAGTCGCCGCCCAGGACTTCGACCCGTTCGCGGAGACCGGCCAGGCCCCGGCCGCTTCCGCCGGTGCGCGCGGCCTTCGAGCCGGAGCCGTCCGTGCTGACCTCCACGGTGATCTCCCTTTCGCCATGGCGCACCTGGACGGAAGTGCGGCTGCCATGAGCGTACTTGAGGGCGTTCGTCAGGGATTCCTGCACCACCCGGTAGGCCACGAGGTCGGCGCTGCCGGTCGACTCGGCGGGTGTGCCCTCCTCCGTGAACTCCACCGGCTGCCCGGCCCGCCGCGTCTGCTCGACGAGTGTGAGGAGCCTGCCGACGGGCGGTGGCGTGGCCTCGGTGCCGTGGTCGGGGTTGAGCAGGTCGAGCAGGTGCCGCAGGTCGGTGATGGCCCGCCGGCCGGTGTCCGTGACGGCGGTGAGGCTCTGGTCGAGGCGGTCGGGCACGGCGGTCAGATAGCGTGCCGCTTCGGCCTGTACGACCATCGCCGTCACGTGGTGGGTCACGACGTCGTGGAGTTCGCGGGCGATGCGGGTCCGTTCGGCGGTGCGGGTGTCCTCGGCGACGCGGCGGCGGTGTTCGGCTTCCGCGGCGCGGGAGGAGCGAAGCCATGCCCCGACGCCCCACGCGAGGGCCACGGCCAGGTAGAACGTCACGAACTCGCTCGGCGGTTCGCCGGGGCCGAGCTGGTGGAGCGCGACTGCCAGCGGGACGTACGCCGTGGTGAAGGCGAGCGCGGTGGCGCGCCGGTGGTGTTCCAGGAGGGACGCCACGCTGATCAGCGCGATGGGCAGCGCTGTTCCTGCGAACGTGTGGTAGCCGCGGAGCTGGTCGAGGGCGAAGCCGAGCGCCACCAGGGCGAAGCAGGTGACCGGCCACCGCCGGCGTCCGGCGAGCGGGAGGCACTGGAGGGCGACCGCTGCGACGGCCAGGGCGTCGTAGGGACGTGTCGGCAGGCCGCCGAGCTCCGTGCCGTTGCTGTGGTACACCAGCGAGGCGGCGAACAGCACCAGCGCAAGCGGGGCGTACCAGGCTGTGGAGCCTGACCGGCGCCACAGTTCCTGGATCCGCAGAAGTCCGGTCACCGGGGAAGTGTAGGGGTGGCGGTGACCCGGCCGGTGCGGCGACGGCGGGGCACCAGGGTGCCGCGCCGGTGGGCCAGCCACAGGAACGCGAGGGTGATCAGGGCTCCGAACACCACCGAGTACACGCTTCCCTCGGGACCGAAGTCGCCGCCGGTGACCCACGCCGGGCCCGAGGTGACGGTGTCCAGCAGTCCCTGCGGGGTGCCGTTGCCGGAGACCTCGGAGCTGAAGATGCCGGCTGCCGCGAAGTTCCAGCCGAAGTGCAGGCCGATCGGCACCCACAGGTTGCGGGTCGCGGCGTAGGCGGCGGCGAGCATGCCACCGGCCTCGATCGCGATGGCGACGGCGCCCCAGAGGGACGCGTCGGGGTTCAGCAGGTGCGAGGCGCCGAAGAGCACTCCGGTCAGAACCAGCGCGATCCAGGTACCGGTGTGCTCCTCGATGATGCGGAACAGGACGCCGCGGAAGAGCAGTTCCTCCGTCACGGCGGCGGCCGCCATGAAGCCGGCCAGCCCCACGGCGCCTTGCACCGAGCCCAGGCCGTTGATCTCGTAGTGCGCGTTGAAGCAGATGCTCGTGATGACGGCGCCGAACATCGCGACGCCGATCAGCAGCCCCCGGCCGATCGCGGCTTCAGCGCCCTTGCGGGCCACTTCGGTGGACGGGCGGTGCTCGGTCTTCCGTACCACCCACCCGTAGACGAGTACGGCGGACACGGCCGTCAGGAGACCCAGGGCGAGCTGGAGCCATGGGCTGTCCTCCACGGCGGCGACGACCTGACTGCCGATCATGGCGACCACCATGACGGCCAGCAGCTGCCGGACGAACCTCATGAACGCTCCCTCTCCGTTGCGCGGCCGGGAGGCCGCGACACCTCGAACGCTACGGATCCGGCGTGCGCGAAGCGTCACCTCACGGTGGACACCTGCGCGTAGCTCACACGGGGGACAGGCGCCGGGAGCAGACCGGTCCGTGCTCCGTCGCTCCGGGCCCGGTCGCCTCACTCGTTCGAGGGAGTGTGGCGGGGCGCGTCGGCGTCGGCGGACGGGGCGTACGGCGATCTCGTCGGCAGGGCGTCGGGGGCCTCGGCCCCGGTACTCCGGCCGCCGGCCGCCTGAGGAGCGTCGCCCGTTTCCTCGGCTTCGTCTCCGAGAACACGGCCCGAGCGGCCGGGCAGGCCCGTGAGATCCTCCCCACGAAAGTCGGAACGACCCAGGACAGCAGCACCGCCGAACCACGTCCGGACCGCGGAACGCGGGCGTGACACCGGTGCTTCCCGGTGCCACGCCCGCTGCGAGGCGGAGGTCAGTACATGAGGGCGTCCTCCATGCCGTTCTGCCAGTACGTGACGGCCAGTGTGCTGTCGACGTAGACCTCCTTGCCCAGCGGCACACTCACCATCCGGCCGGCCGAGCCCGCGTTCGCGTCCTGGAAGCCGACGGCCAGGTCCTCGGTGGAGTAGCCGCCCGTGCCGCTGCCGTCGGGGGACGAGGTCATGATGCCGGCGTAGGCGGACTCGCCGGGGGCGATGGTGACGACGGCCTGCGGCTTGCTCGCCTCGACGCTGCGGGGGACGGACTGCGCCTCGCCGAACCGCAGGAACGGGTAGGAGTAGGCGTGGCAGGCCTTCGACCCGGTGTTGGTCACCGTGAGAAGCATGTGGTTGACGGGGCGCGGGACGCTCGTGACGGTGAGCTCGGTGTTCGTGCCGGTGCAGGCGGGCAGGGACGCGCTGCTGCCCTTGCCGTCCTGCTGCTTCGCGGCAGCGGCAGGCTTCGGGGCGGCGGAACCGGAATCCTTGGCGGTGCCCGAACCGGAACCGGCGGTAGCGGTGTTTCCGGCCGTCTTCCCGTCCTTGCCCGTGGCCGATACCGGGGCCGCCGAGGTGCCGTCAGCCGGCTGCTGGGACACCGGTGCCCCGGCGTCGTACGCCGCCGGGGCCGGGCTGCTGCCCTGGCAGGCCGTGAGGGACAGGGCGGCGACCAGTGCGGCGGTGCCCAGGACGGACGTGCGGGCGGCGTGGCGGAAGCGAAGGTGACGCATGAGAGGTTCTCCCCGTTCGAAGGTGGCCGGTGCCCGGGGCGCCGTTTGGCGCTCCGGGGCGCGGGCGGATGTACTGGTCGCTGACGTGTGATCAGAGGCGCTACAGGAGTGTGATGACGACTGCGATGCAGATGATCAGCACTCCCGTGGCGACCGCGTCGGTCAGGCTGAGTTCAGGTCGAGTACGCACGGCGGCTCCCGGGACGGGTGAGGAAGGGGTGTACGAGTCGCGGGGAACGCCGCGGTGTGTCCACATCCTTTCCAGGCCCGGAATCCGGTCGCAACGGTTGCCGGGCCATACGGGACGCTGGAACGCTCGCATGCACTCTGACCTGCGCGAACGCCACTTCCCTGGGACGCCGTTCCGGGAAGGAACGGAAGGGAACGGTCGGGGTGGGTACAGAGATCCAGGACTTCGCGGAACTGCTCAGGGGGCTGAAGGAGCGGTCCGGGCTCAGCTACGGGGCGCTCGCCCGGAAGTTGCACATGAGTACCTCGACCGTGCACCGCTACTGCAACGGTGACGCCGTCCCCCACGACTACGCGCCCGTCGAGCGCTTCGCGCGGGTGTGCCGGGCGTCCTCCGACGAGCTGATGGCCCTGCACCGGAAGTGGATCCTGGCCGACGAGGCGAAGCGACGTGGAGCGCGGAAACCGGAGGCGGGTGGGGGCGCCACCGCTCCCGGGCCCGACGCGCCTGAGACCGCCGTTCCCGCGCCCGCCGCGCCTGACCAGGCCGAAGCGGAAGCAGAATCGCGGACGAAAGCGGAGACAGGAACGGAGCCTGCTGCGGGACCCGTGGCGGAGGCCGTGACCGGGTCAGTGGCGGAGCCTGCGGGGGGACCCGTGCCGGAAGCGGTGACGGAGGACGTGACGCCTGACGGGGCCCGGCCCGACGGCGTTCCCCCTCCTCGCCGGCGTACCACCAGGCGGCTGCGCGTCCTGCTCACCGCGGTGGCGGTCGTGGCTCTCACCGTACCCGCGGCCCTCGCCGTGCGCGCCCTCGGCGACGACGGGCCGGCTGACGGCGACCGGCGGACGGACGCGGCGCCCAGTCACGTGCAGGCCGTTCCCAGCGGCCGGGTGAGCGGGCACGGGACCATGAAGCCGAGCAGGAGCGCCAGTGCGTCGGCGTCGGCGTCCGCCGGCGCCAGTGCGTCGGCGCCGGCGGGGAGCGGCCCCACCGCCAAGCCCTCGCCGTCCCCCAAAGGGCCGGTGAGTGGCAGCGCCGTACCCGTGAGCGCGACCATCAGTTCATACAACTGGGAATCGCCCTGCGGGCAGTACTACCTGCTCCACCAGGACCCGGACGACGTCCCGGAGCCCCCGGACCCGCAGGACTCGCGGAGCTGGGCGCGGGCGCGCGGCGGGGTGGACGGTGGAGACCTGAAGCTGGAAGTCACCGTCCAGGGCCTTTCGTCCGCGGCCGTCGTGCTGAAGGAACTGAACGTCCGCGTCGTAGGCCGGAACCCGGCGCTCGACTGGAGCGCGTATTCGATGGGCGAGGGGTGCGGGAGCGGAATCACCCCGCAGTCCTTCGCGATCGACCTCGACGACGGCTTGCCCCTGGCGAAGCCCGTCGCCGGGAAACAGGGCGACACGGTGATCCCGGCGACTTCATTCCCGTACCAGGTGAGCTCCACGGACGTGGAGGTGTTCCGCATCGACGCCCACGTGGAGGAACACGACGTGGCCTGGTACCTGGAACTGCAGTGGACCAGTGCCGGGCAGAGCGGGGTGCTGCGCATCGACGACGGGGGCCGGCCCTTCCGTACGAGCAGTCTCTCCGCCCGGCCGTCGTACTCCTATCAGTGGGACACGGCGCAGTGGAAGCTGCGGGAGCAGTGACGGAGGGGACGACGTAGCGGCCCGTCCGTTCGCCGGTCACATGCGGCGTGATGCTTCGAGCCGTCCGGTATCGGACTTTTGGGCGTCTCACTCACAGGCCGCCGGTGGTTGAGCTGGCTGAAAACTGCTGGATGGCGTGAGGTGTTGATGCGTTAAAGGGTGAGCGCCTCCGCCATATTGACTCCCCATCTTTTCCAAATCTGCGCATCTGGCTGTGACGGGCGGTGAATGGTGCGCCGTTTACCACGGCGGTTTCCGCGAGTGCGGGATTCGCGCCAAATTTGGGTCATGAGCTGACTGCGCAGTCAGTCATATTTTCTTGCCTTGCTTGATGGTTAGCATGAGCCAGTACTCGGTTGGAAGATCACCGTCCCCTTCGACGACGGCCTTCACGACCTGCGGTCGTCGTGTGTCGGCCGTCCCGTTTCTCCTGTTTTTACGGACCGAGGGACCGCGGAATGCCAGTGCCTGCAGCGCCCAGCCAACACCGATCGCCGAGGGTGCCGCACACCTCGTCGGCCGTCCCCTTGACCGCGCTGGCGGTGACCGCTGTGGCCGCCGGCGTGGCGGTCGCCCTGGCGCCGTCCGACGCCCGTACCTGGACCTTGAGCGTGACAGCGGCCGCCTGGGTGTGTGTGGCCGTCGCCGTCCTCGCCGGCCGCCGGCTCGTTCAGCGGGCCGGGCGCACAGTCGCGGCGCAGGATGTGGAGATCGGCGGTCTCAAGGCGCAGGCGGCACGGCTGTCGGCAGAGAGCGCGCACCTGGTCAACGTGACGCTGCCCGCCGTGGCCAAGCGGCTGCAGGACGGCGTGAGCGCCGCCGGGGCGCTGGACAGCGCTCCCGAGCCGGCCGATCCGCAGCTGCGCCGGCTCGCGCACACCTTCGCCACCGCCCTCGAGGAGGGCGCGCACCGCGCGGTCGCGCTGGACAACGAGCGCCGGCAGGCCCGGCACGAGCTGAACCAGATGGCCACCGAGCTGGAACAGCTCACGCGGGGGACGCTGCCCGCGGCGGTCGCCCAACTGCACGAGGGCCGGTCGGCCGCCACGGTGCTCGCCGGACTCGACCTGCCGCAGCAGCCCCTGATCCGCACCCCGACCGAATTGTTCGTCCGTGAACTCGCCCGGAGCGAGCGGCGGGCCGCCGCGGCGCAGGCCGCCTCGGCCAAGGCGCTGGGCCGCGTCCAGGCCAAGGCCGTCAGCATGCTCGCCGACCTGCGGGAGATGCAGGAACGTCACGGCGAGGAGGTCTTCGGCGACCTGCTGAAACTGGACCACAGCACCTCCCAGCTCGGCCTGATGACCGACCGGCTGGCGCTGCTCATGGGCGGCCGGTCCAGCCGTGCCTGGAACAAGCCGATCGTGATGGAAAGCATCCTGCGCGGCGCCGTCGGCCGCATCGCCGCCTACCAGCGGGTGCGACTGCACTGCTCGACCAACGCCGCGATCGCCGGCTTCGCCGCCGAAGGCGTCATGCACCTGCTCGCCGAACTGATGGACAACGCGGCGAACTTCTCCCCGCCCATCGACGTGGTGAACGTCTACGTCGAGCAGCGCAGCGCGGGCATCGTCGTCATCATCGAGGACAGCGGTCTGAAGATGGCCGGTGCGGCGATGCGCCGTGCCGAGGAGGCCGTGGCCGGCCGCACGACCGACCTCGCGTCGCTCCAGGGCACCAGGCTCGGTCTCACCGTGGTCGGGCGACTCGCGGTGAAGCACGGCATCAGCGTCAACTACCGTCCCTCTTCACACGGTGGTACGGGCGTCGTCGTCCTGCTGCCCCCGCAGCTGCTCGCTCAGCAGCGTGACCCGGCACCGCACGAGGTGTCCCGCCGCCCGGCCGTCGCGGCCGCCCCCACGCCGTCCCCCGCCCCCACGCCGTCCCCCGCCCCCGCGGCACCTCCCGCCCCCGCGGCACCTCCCGCCCCCGCGGCACCTCCCGCCCCCACGCCGCCCCCGCCCCCGGCTCCGGCGACCGGCGTCGTCCCGTACCCCGCCGTCGCGGAGCGTCCCGCCGCCCGGCCGGAGCTGCCCGAACAGGGGTGGGACCGGCGACCTGCCCGCTCCACGCCGAACGGACTTCCGGTCCGTCCCCCCGGCCGCACCATGGCCGAGGCGGAGCAGGAGCGCGAGCAGCGCCGGCTGGCGTCCGAAGCGGCGGACAGCGGTCCGCAGCAGCAACGCCAGGAACGGGACGCGGGTTCGCGGTTCGGTGCCTTCCACCGCGGACGACGGTCCGGAAGCGGCACCACCGGCCCCGGCGCCCGGCCCGGGTCCGAACCGCCGGCCGCCCCGTAGCCCGACGCGCTTCCCGTGGTGCGTCCGGGGCCCTGGACGCACACTCCCCCGCTCGAGTTCGTGAGATTGGAGGAACGGGCCGGTGACCGGTCAGCCGGGCACCACCGTCCCGTCACCCAGCATGCAGACCACCGACAACACCCTCACCTGGCTCCTGCAGAGCCTTGTGGAGCGCACACCCGGCACCCGGCACGCCCTGGTCCTGTCGAGGGACGGCCTGAAGCTGTGCTGGACCGAGCACCTGACGCTCGACCGGGCCGACCAGCTGGCGGCGATATGTTCCGGCATCCAGGCCCTCGCCCACGGGGCGTCCATGGAGTTCGGTGACGGCACCGGCGGCGTCCGGCACTCCATGACCGAGTTCCACGGCGGTCTGCTGTTCATCGTGGGAGCCGGGGAAGGGGCACACCTCGCGGTCATCGCGGAGGACGACGCCGACCCCGGCGTGGTGGGGCACCAGATGACGGAGCTGGTCGAGCAGATCGGCGAGCACCTGCGAGCCGAGCCCCGGCAGTTCGTCCGAGAAAGCCCCGCCTCGTGATACGCAAGCCCGTGGACACCGGCGACCCCCACCGGCTGTACACGGTCACGGGCGGGCGGAGCCGCGCCGACGACTTCTTCGACCTGGTCACCCTCGTCGTCAGCGAGTGCCGGCCCGCGCCGGGAATGCAGTCGGAGCACGCCCGGACGCTGGAGTTGTGCGAGCACCCGACGGCGGTGGTCGAGATCGCCGCGGAACTGAAACTGCCGATCACGGTGGTGCGGATCCTGCTCGGCGACCTGCTCGACACGGGCCGCATCACCGCCCGCCACCCGCCTGCGGTACGGTCCGCCGCCTCGCTCCCCGATTCCGACCTTCTGAAGGAGGTGCTCCATGGGCTCCGCAACCTCTGAACTGCCCTCCCACCGCACGCCCCTGGCCGACGCGGCGGAGACCGGGCTGAAGATCGTCGTCGTCGGCGGATTCGGTGTCGGCAAGACGACCCTGGTCCGCTCGGTGAGCGAGATCCGGCCGCTGAACACCGAAGAGGTGATGACGCAGGCGGGCGTCGGCGTCGACGAGACCGGAGGCGTGTCGGCGAAGACGACCACGACGGTGGCGTTCGACTTCGGGCGGATCAGTCTCAACGAACGCATGGTGCTGTACATGTTCGGCGCACCGGGCCAGGAACGTTTCTGGTTCCTGTGGGACAGGCTCTTCTCCGGCACCCTGGGCGCGGTGGTGCTCGTGGACACGCGCCGGATGGACGACTCCTGGTACGCGATAGACCGGCTGGAGCACCACCGGACGCCGTTCGTGGTGGCCGTCAACCGCTTCGACGACGACACCGTCCGGCACTCCCTGGACGAGATCCGGCAGGCGCTCGCACTGCCCGAGCGCGTACCGATGATCGACTGCGACGCGCGGGTCAGGGAGTCCGGCAAGAACGTGCTGATCACCCTCGTGGACCACCTCTACGAACTGGCCATGGCTCAGGAGGCGACACCGTGACCGACCCCGGTTCCTCTACCGCGCACCCGGCTCCGTCGGGCTGTCCCGCCCACGCCACCGACGCATTGCGCCTGGGAGGGCTCGCATACCAGCAGAGCCCGTCGCAGCTGTACCGCGCGCTGCGCCGGGAACACGGCGCGGTGGCGCCGGTGCTTCTCGACGGGGACATCCCGGCCTGGCTGGTGCTCGGTTATTCCGAGGTCATGTACGTGACCGACCATGACGAGCTGTTCGCCCGGGATTCCCGGCGCTGGCACCAGTGGGAGAACATCCCGGCGGACTGGCCGCTGATGCCGTTCGTCGGATACCAGCCCTCGGTGCTGTTCACCGAGGGTGACGAGCACCGGCGGCGGAGCGGGGTGATCACCCAGGCACTGGAGGAGGTCGACCAGTTCGAGCTGGCCCGTGAATGCCAGGTGATCGCCGACCTGCTCATCGCCGAATTCGCGGGCAGCGGCAGGGCGGAGCTGATGTCCGGTTTCGCGCATGCCCTGCCGATGCGGGCCGTGGTGCAGATGTGCGGGATGCCCCTCTCGGGCGCGGACACCCTGCAGCTCGTCGACGACCTGCGGATCTCGCTGGACGCGGCGGAGGGCGACGACCCGGTGGCGGCGTACGCGCGCGTGGGCGAGCGGCTGCGGCAGCTGGTGAAGGACAAGCGGGCCAGCCCCGGCCCGGACATCACCTCGCACATGCTGATGAATCCGGCGGGGCTGACGGACGAGGAGGTCGTCCAGGACCTGACCTCGGTGATCGCCGCCGCCCAGCAGCCGACGGCGAACTGGATCTGCAACACTCTGCGACTGCTGCTGACGGACGAACGCTTCGCCCTGAACGTGTCGGGCGGCCGGCTCAGCGTGGGTGAGGCGCTCAACGAGACGCTGTGGCTGGACACGCCGACGCAGAATTTCATCGGCCGCTGGGCCGCGCGGGACACCCAGCTCGGCGGGCGGCAGATCCGGGCCGGGGACTGCCTGGTGCTGGGGCTGGCCGGGGCCAACACCGATCCGCAGATCTGGCCGGAGGCGCACGTGGGCGCGGAGAACGCCGCGCACCTGTCGTTCAGCAACGGTGAGCACCGCTGCCCCTACCCGGCCCCGCTGCTGGCGGACGTGATGGCCCGGACGGCGGTCGAGACGCTGCTGGACCGGCTGCCGGACCTGGTTCTGGCAGTGGAGCCGGAGGAACTGGCCTGGCGTCCGTCGATCTGGATGCGCGGGCTGACAGCGCTCCCGGTGCAGTTCACGCCGGTGGTGCAGTAGGCCGGGCACGTGGGCCCTCGGCAGGGGGCCCACCACCTCGGCGTGGCGCGGCTCAGGCGGTCACGGGGGTGAACCGCACCGGCAGGGACTGCGGCCCACGGGTGAAGACACCCTCCTCGACGGGGGCGAAGCCGTCGGCGAGACGCGCGTCGGGCATGGCGTCGAGCAGATGATCGACACCGATCTCGACCTCGGACTTGGCGAGCAGGGCGCCGACACAGAAATGGCGGCCGAGCGCGAAGGCCAGATGGTCGGCGGCGGCGGAGAAGGCGGTCGTGGTGGTGAGGTCGTCGCGGAAGATGTCGAACCGGTCGGGGTCGAGGTAGCGGTTCTCGTCCCGGTTGGCCGCGCCGATCAGACAGGTGACGGTGGCGCCCGGGGGAATGGTGCCGCTGCTGAGCGTCACCTCGGTCGCGGTCTGACGCATGATCATGTGGACCGGCGGGGTGTAGCGCAGGGTCTCGGCGAAGGCCTGCGGGATCAGGCTGCGGTCCGCGCGGACGGCGGCGAGCTGGTCGGGGTGGAGCAGCAGGTTCGTGAAGATGCCGGCGATCGCCTTGTCGGTGGTCTCGCCGCCGGCGGCGAGCAGCAGGCTGCAGAACGCCTTGATGTCCTCGTCGCTCATCCGCACACCGTCGACCTCGGCGGCGCACAGAGTGGAGAGCAGGTCGTCGCCCGGGTTCTCACGGCGTTCACGGATGATCGGCAGCATGTACTCGGCGAACTCCACGCGGGTGCGTTCACCCGCCGAGGCCACGGCGGGGTCGCCCGAGAGATTGCCGAGGAAGGCGATGACAGCCGTGTACCAGCCGTGGAAGCGGGTGTGGTCGGCCTTGTCGAGACCCAGCATGTCGGCGATCACGTTGACCGGGAAACGGGTGGCGTAGTCGGCGACCAGGTCGGCGGAACCGGTGTGCCGGAAGGTGTCGACGAGTTCGCGCGAGTTGCGCTCGATGACCGGCAGGAACTTCTCCCGCAGGTCGCTGCCGCGGAACGCGGGGGCGACGAGGGCGCGGCGCACGGCGTGGTCACGGCCGCTGAGCTGGAGGATCGTCTTCCCGTGCACGGGCTCGATCTGCCAGTCGTAGTTGTCGGTGGTGAACTCGCTGTTCCTGTCCTTGAAGACGCGTGCGACGTCCTCGTAGCGCGAGATGATGTAACTCCGTGTGGCTTCGTGCCAGAAGAGGGGCGCGGTGTCGCGCATCGCACGGTAGGCCGCATAGGGGTCCGCTGCGAACTCGGGCGAAAGAATGTCGGGCACGTGCTGCAGGGTGGACATGGGGCTCCCTCGGATCAGCAGCTGATCTACCGCACCAGGCTATTGATCAACTGCCGGACAGGACAGCCCCGTCAGTGCCCCGGCTGGCCGAAAACCGCTCTCGTCCGACGGGTTTCACGGCGCCCGGCGCCCGCGCGTCGCAGGTACGCGGAGGACGGCCGTGCACCCCACCGAAGAGGTGTGATGCGGGGCCTTCGTCCGTGCGCGGGCGGCCGGAGCCACCCGGGCGTACCGGTGTCGAGCAACCTCGTGCCGTGCTCCGGACCGCGGGTGGTGGGGACGAGGGGGAACAGCCGGTTCTCGACGACCGCGGCCGGCCGGTCCGTACGAGCGGCCTGACCGCCCGGGCCCCGGGCCCGGTCTCAGCGGCGCAGTGCGGTCTCCTCCTGCATGCGTGACAGTTTCTCGGGGTTGCGTACGGCGTAGAGCCCGGTGATGAGGCCGTGGTCGACGCGCACCGCCATGACGGTGTCGAGGGCACCGTCGAGCTGGAGGACGAGCGCGGGCCACGCGTTGACCTGGGCCGGCCGGAACGACGGCGCGGTGGTCCTGCCCAGCCCGCCGATCAACAGCCGGGCCACCTTGTCGGCCCCCACGACAGGCCTGGGGACGACCGGCCTGATCCCGCCGCCGTCGCCCATGAGGACGGCATCCGGAGCGAGGATGTCGAGCAGGCCCTGGAGATCACCGGTCTCGACCGCCCGCCCGAACGCGTCGAGCGCTTTTCGGACCTCGGCCGGGGAGGCGGTGCCGCGCGGCCGGCGCGCCGTGACGTGGGACCGTGCCCGGTGGGCGAGCTGGCGGACCGCGGCAGGGCTCTTGCCGATGGCTTCGGCGATCTCCTCGTAGGCGAAGGCGAACACCTCGCGCAGCACGAACACCGCCCGCTCGCTCGGCGTGAGGGTCTCCATCACCAGCAGCATCGCCATCGAGACGCTGTCGGCCAGCTCGACGTCCTCGGCCACATCGGGTGCGGTGAGCAACGGCTCGGGCAGCCAGGTGCCGACGTAGGACTCCTTGCGGCGGCCGAGCGTGCGCAGCCGGGTCAGCGCCTGGCGCGTGGTGATCCGGACCAGATACGCACGCCGGTCCCGTACCCTCCCGAGATCGACGTCCGACCACCGCAGCCAGGCCTCCTGCAGGACGTCCTCCGCGTCGGCAGCCGAGCCGAGCATTTCGTAGGCGACGGTGAACAGCAGGTTGCGGTGGGCGACGAACGTCTCGGTGGCGGCGTCCGGGCGGCCGTCGCCGGTGAGCTGCCCAGGTCTGCCCTCGGTGTGCGTGCGCTCGCTCTTCACCGGCGGCTCCTGCCCGTTCGCTGTCGAAGGTGCCATGCGCACAAGACGCCGGTCATCGCCGCTCCGTGACACCCGCGAGAGGTGACGCACGTCACGCCGTCACCCTGTCACGGGGCGCGGGCGCCCGGCATCTGGTGTGTGTCCGGTGCGACGGCACCACCACGAGTGAGGACGATGTCATGGACGCACGGTTCACCTTGTTCGAGAACGAGACCGGCATCAGGTTCGCCAAGCGGTTCGCCGGCATGAGTCTGCTGCTCCAGCAGTCGACGCTGCCGAAGTCCACCCAGGAGCTGGTGTCGCTCCGCGCCAGCCAGATCAACGGCTGCGGCCATTGCATCGACATGCACGTCAAGGAGGCGGCGGCGGCCGGTGAGACCGCGGTCCGGCTGCATCTGGTCGCCGCCTGGCGCGAGTCCACCGTGTTCACCGAGGCCGAGCGGGCCGCGCTGGCGCTCGCCGAGGAGGGCACCCGGCTCGCCGACGCCCACGACGGCGTGTGCGACGGGACCTGGGCCCAGGTGCGCACGCACTACGACGACGACCAGATCGCCGCACTGGTCTCCCTGGTCGCCCTGATCAACGCGGCCAACCGGCTCGCCGTGATCCTGCACCAGAAGGGCGGTTCCTACGAAGCCGGCGCGCTCGCCGCCGCCTTCGGCTGAGCCGGCGGAACACACGCGGGCCCGGCCGGGATCACGCGATCCGGGCCGGGCCCGTGCGGCTGCCGAGGAGCCAGGGGTCAGAGGCGCTCGGGTGTCCTGATACCGAGCAGCTTCATGCCCTGGTGCAGGGTGCGGGCGGTGAGCTCGACGAGGAACAGCCGGTTCTCGACGACCTCCGGGGCGTTCTCGTCGCTCAGCACCTGGCACTGGTCGTAGAACGTGGTCAGGTGCGAGGCCAGCTGGTAGAGGTACGCGGCCAGCTTGTGCGGCTCGTACCCCTCGGCGACCTCGTCCAGGACCGCGCCGAACTGGTCCAGGTGCAGGCCCAGGGCGCGCTCGGCCGGGGCCAGCTCCAGCTCCGGGTGCGCGGCGGGCTTCGCGTCGCCCGCCTTGCGCAGGATGGAGCGGATGCGTGCGTAGGCGTACTGGAGGTAGACCGAGGTGTCGCCGTTGAGCGACACCATCTGGTCCAGGTCGAACTTGTAGTCCCGCACGGCGGACGTCGACAGGTCGGCGTACTTCACGGCGCCGACGCCGACGTACCGGCCGTTCCCGACGATCTCCTCCTCGGACAGGCCCACCTTCCCGGCCTTCTCCCGGACCACCGCGGTGGCCCGCTCGACCGCCTCGTCCAGCAGGTCCTCCAGCCGGACGGTGGTGCCCTCACGGGTCTTGAACGGCTTGCCGTCCTTGCCGAGGACCGTGCCGAAGGCCAGCTGGTGCGCCTTGACCTCGTCGTTCAGCCAGCCGGCACGCCTGGCCGTCTCGAAGACCATCTTGAAGTGCAGGGACTGCCGGGCGTCCACCACGTACAGCAACGTGTCGGCCTCGAGGTCCTGGACGCGGTTGCGGATCGCGGAGAGGTCGGTGGCCGCGTAGCCGTAGCCGCCGTTGGTCTTCTTGACGATCAGCGGGACCGGGTTGCCGTCCGGGCCCTTCACGTCGTCGAAGAACACGCACAGCGCACCCTCGGAGCGGACGGCGACACCCGTCTCCTCCAGGATCCGGCAGGTCTCCTCGAGCATGTCGTTGTATCCGGACTCGCCGACGATGTCGGGATCGTCGATCCGCATGTCGAGCTTGTCGAAGACGGAGTAGAAGTAGATCTTCGACTCGTCGACGAAGCGCTGCCAGTGCGCCAGGGTCTCCGGGTCGCCGGCCTGGAGGGCCACCACCCGGTCACGGGCGCGCGCCTTGAACTCCTCGTCGGAGTCGAAAAGGACCCGTGACGCCTTGTAGACGCGGTTCAGCGACGACATCGCCGCCTCGCCGTCGGCCTTGTCGCCTTCGTGCTTCAGCTCGTCCGGGTGCTCGAGGAGGTACTGGATGAGCATGCCGAACTGGGTGCCCCAGTCGCCGATGTGGTGGCGCCGGACGACGTGCTCCCCGGTGAACTCCAGGATCTGGACCATCGCGTCACCGATGACCGCCGACCGCAGGTGGCCGACGTGCATCTCCTTGGCCACGTTCGGCTGGGCGTAGTCGATCACGGTCGTGCCGGGGGCGGTCTTCGGCGGGACGCCGAGCCGGTCGCCGTCGGCCGCCCGCGCGGCGAGCGTGCCGATGATCGCCCGGTCGGTGAGCGTGACGTTCAGGAAGCCGGGCCCGGACACCTCGATGTCCTTGATCAGCTCACCCGCCGGAAGGGCCGCGGTGACCTGGGAGGCCAGCTCGCGCGGGTTGCCCTTGAGCTTCTTGGCGAGCGCGAGGATGCCGTTGGCCTGGAAGTCGGCCCGGTCGCTTCGGCGCAGCAGCGGGTCCGCGGTGCCGGCTTCCGGCAGCGCTGCCGTCAGGGCGTCCGCCAGCTGCTGCTGGAGCGTGGAAGCGAGGGAAGGGACCGAAGCCATGAGCCGGCTGCCGTTTCCGTAGGAGACAAAGGATCACTCCAGTATCCCACGGGGCGTAAAGCCGTTTTCGCGCTGCGGGTGGTACCTGGGAGAATGGGTGTGCCCCTGCCGGGGGACGCCCCTACGAGTCCTACACGAGAGAAGGACGTGCCGACCGTGGCTTCGAGTCAGAGCAGCACCGAGACCGACTGGGTCTCCCGCTTCGCGGACGATGTCATCGCCGAATCGGAGCGACGTGCGCCTGGCAAACCGGTCGTCGTCGCGTCCGGCCTCTCCCCGTCGGGCCCGATCCACCTGGGGAACCTGCGCGAGGTCATGACCCCGCACCTGGTCGCGGACGAGATCCGCCGCCGCGGTCACACCGTGCGCCACCTGATCTCCTGGGACGACTACGACCGCTACCGCAAGGTGCCGAACGGCGTCGAGGGCGTCGACGACTCCTGGCAGGCGCACATCGGCAAGCCGCTGACCTCGGTGCCCGCCCCGGCCGGGTCGGCGTACCCGAACTGGGCCGAGCACTTCAAGGCCGCGATGACCGCGGCGCTGGACGAGCTCGGCGTCGAGTACGACGGCATCAGCCAGACCGAGCAGTACCTGGCGGGCACCTATCGCGAGCAGGTCCTGCACGCGATGAGGCACCGGGCCGACATCGATGCCGTCCTGGACCGCTACCGCACCAAGAAGGACGGTGCGGCGGGCGCCAAGGGCGGGAAGAAGCCGCAGCAGAAGAAGGCCGACGAGGCCGAGCTGGAGGCCGCCGAGGGCTCCGGCGCGGCGGACGAGGACGACGGCAGCTCCGGCTCCGCCGGCTACTTCCCGTACAAGCCCTACTGCGGCAACTGCGAGAAGGACCTCACCGTCGTCACCTCCTACGACGACGAGACGACCGAGCTGAACTACACCTGTTCGGCCTGCGGTTTCGCCGAGACGGTGCGGCTCAACGAGTTCAACCGCGGCAAGCTGGTCTGGAAGGTCGACTGGCCGATGCGCTGGGCCTACGAGGGCGTGATCTTCGAGCCCAGTGGCGTGGACCACTCCTCGCCGGGCTCCTCCTTCGTCGTCGGCGGCCAGATCGTGCGCGAGGTGTTCGACGGCGTCCAGCCGATCGGACCGATGTACGCGTTCGTCGGGATCTCCGGCATGGCGAAGATGTCCTCCAGCAAGGGCGGCGTGCCGACCCCGGCCGACGCGTTGAAGATCATGGAGGCGCCCCTGCTGCGCTGGCTGTACGCACGCCGCAAGCCGAACCAGTCCTTCAAGATCGCCTTCGACCAGGAGATCCAGCGGCTGTACGACGAGTGGGACTCGCTGGCCCGCAAGGTGGCCGACGGCACGGTGCTGCCCGCCGACGCCGCCGCCTACGCACGGGCCGTCGGCACGGCCGCCGGGGAGCTGCCCAGCACCCCCCGCCCGCTTCCGTACCGCACGCTCGCCTCGGTCGCCGACATCACCGCCGGCGCGGAGGACCAGACGCTGCGCATCCTCAGCGAGCTCGACCCGGAGAACCCGCTGACCTCGCTCGACGAGGTACGGCCCCGGCTCGACCGCGCCGAGAGCTGGATCAGCACCCAGGTGCCGGCCGAGGCCCGCACCGTCGTCCGCGACGAGCCGGACAAGGAGCTGCTCGGCTCGCTGGACGAGCAGGGCCGCGAGTCGCTGCGGCTGCTGGCGGAAGGGCTCGACTCGCACTGGTCGCTGGACGGCCTGACCACGCTCGTCTACGGCGTGCCGAAGGTGCTGGAGGGTCTGGCGCCGGACGCCAGGCCGACGCCCGAGCTGAAGGTGGCCCAGCGCTCCTTCTTCGCGCTGCTGTACCGGCTGCTCGTCGGCCGCGACACCGGACCGCGCCTGCCCACACTCCTCCTCGCGGTCGGGGCGGACCGGGTGCGGACGCTGCTCGGGGCGTAGCCCCACGGAGGTGAGGACGGGCGGGCCGCTCAGCGGCCCGCCCGTTCCCTTCTGTCCGCTTCCGGCCCCTACGCGATGTGGTCGGCGGCCTCGTCCATGTTGAAGCGCTGCTTGAAGCCGGGCAGCAGCTTGCGCAGCAGAGCGGCGCTGCGCGGGTGCCGGACGTTGTGGCCGTCCGAGAGGTGTATGTCGAGCACCTCGGCGCTCGGGTAGTCCTGGTGCTGATGCGTGTACGCGGTGAACACGTCGTACGCGATCTCGCTGAACTCGATCTCGTCCTCGGCCCATTCGGCCGGGTCGGCCTCCTGGGCAGCGTCCTGCTGCTGCGGCTGTCCGGGTTCCGGTTCTGCCGTGCGGGGGTGCGGGAAGGCACCGACCGTACCCACGTCGCCGAGCGGGCGGGACCGGCCGGGGCCCGACGGGACCATCACCGGGGCGGGGCCCAAGCCCTCGTCGTACGTCGGGTCGTACGCGCCCTCGTACACGTCGTCCGGGTCCTTGACGGCAGCGAACCAGGGGCTGCCCTGCGGACCGGGGTCGTCCTGGGGGCCCTCCTGGGGGTACTGCTGGCCGGGTGGTTCGTACTGTTCCTGCCGCGGGTGCTGCTGTTCCTGCTGTTCCTGCTGGTTCTGCGGCTGTGGGACGTACGGGAGTTGGGGGTGCTGCTGTTCGGTCTCCACGGCCGCCGGGGCCGGCGGAAGCAGAGCCGGCTCGATGCCCGCGGCGGCGAGGCCCGCCGGGGCGGTCTCGGCGAGCGGGACCCCGTACTTCGCCAGGCGCAGCGGCATCATCGACTCGACGGGCGCCTTGCGGCGCCAGTTGCGGCCGAAGCGGGCCTGGAGGCGGGCCTGGTAGATCAGCCGGTCCTGTTCGAGCTTGATGACCTGCTCGTAGCTGCGCAGCTCCCACAGCTTCATCCGGCGCCACAGCTTGAAGGTGGGGACGGGGGAGAGCAGCCAGCGGGTGAGGCGGACGCCTTCCATGTGCTTGTCGGCCGTGATGTCCGCGATCCGGCCCACGGCGTGCCGTGCGGCCTCGACGGCGACGACGAACAGGACGGGGATCACCGCGTGCATGCCGGTGCCCAGCGGGTCGGGCCAGGCGGCGGCGCCGTTGAAGGCGATCGTCGCGGCGGTCAGCAGCCAGGCGGTCTGACGCAGCAGCGGGAAGGGGATGCGCATCCACGTCAGCAGGAGGTCCAGCGCGAGCAGGACGCAGATGCCCGCGTCGATGCCGATCGGGAAGACGACCGAGAACCGGCCGAAGCCCTTCTCCTCCGCGAGTTCGCGGACGGCGGCGTAGGAGCCGGCGAATCCGATCGCGGCGATGAGCACGGCGCCGGCGACGACGACCCCGATGAGTACGCGGTGTGTGCGTGTCAGCTGCATTGCGGCCACCCGCGATCCCCTCCCGACTTCGATGAACCGGCTTCACTTCGGCGTCCGGCGCGGGCACAGCCTGGCACATGCCGGACGGGTGTGCTGCGTGGGGAGGGGGGCGGAGCCCGGTACTCGCGGAAGTACCGGGCTCCGCCGAGGCGCCTTCGGTCAGGGGGATCCGTGCCCCTGCCGGACGCGGGTCACGACTTGGCGGTGGCCTTCGCGGATGCCTTGCCCGACGCCTCGGCGGCCGTCTTCGCCGACGCCTCGGCGGACGGGGAGGACGATGCCCCGGTGGAGGGGGGAGCAGAGGACTTCGCCCCGCCCCCCTCGGCGCCGACCGCGGCGACGGCCTCCTTGGCGGCCTTCTGGGCGTCCTTGAGGATGTCGGCGGCGGCGGGCGACTTGGCGCCGGCGAACCCGGCGCCGTTGTAGGTGACGCTGACGACGACATTCCCCGTGCGGGCCACGACGACGGCGTACTCGAAGTCCTCGCTCGACTTGTCGAGGCCGTACGTGACGGAAGTCGCCTGCTCACCGATACCGGTGGCGGGCTTGGCGGACACCTTCTCGGCACCCTCGGTCGCCTGGGCCTTGGAGACCTGCTTCGTGTACTCGGCCGTCGCACGCTCGGCACCGCTGCCCAGGGCCCGGTCGGAGTCGAAACGGGTGAAGCCGACGTCCAGCCAGCGGTACTGGGAGCCCTTGACGCCGTTGTCGTCCAGGCCGTTCCAGGAACAGCCGCCGCGGCTCGCCGTGTTGCTGGACTTGCTGGGGACGCCGCCCTTGTTCTTGGTCTTCGGGACCAGGTCCTCGATCGTCTTCTTACCGATCGACGTGCAGGCGTCGGGCAGCGTGGCGAACTTCGCGGGCTCGACGGCCGGCTCGGACTTCTTCGCGCTCGGAGAGGCCGAGGAGCCCGGCTCCTTCGCGTCGCCGGAGTCCGACGAGCAGCCGGCGACGACGAGCATCACCGGAACGGCGGCGCAGGCGAGTATGCGGGACAGTCGCGGGGCTGATCGGTGCATGGTTCCTTCACTCGGACGGCACGGCGGTCTCGGTCGTGCGGGCGGTCGGGCGGTGCGTCGGGCGGTGCGTCGGTCGTGCGGTGCGTCGGCCGGGTGGTACGTCGGCCGGGGGCCACGGTACGACGGACCGCGGCCGGATGCCGCCTTCGGCCGGAGGCCCCGGGAGTGCGGGGGCCTCCGGGCGGCGGTCGCCGGGCCCCGGTCAGTCGCTGAGGGTGTCCGCCAGGTTCCGCGCCAGGGCCTGGGCCTTCTCCTGCAGTTCCCTGCTGTCGGGGACCTCGGTGACGCGGGCCGGCTGCTCGGTGTACTGGACGGTCACGATGACGTTCGATGTGCGGAAGACCACGCTCACGGTGCGGTGCTGTGCGGTGGAACCCGCCCGGGTGAGCGCGTCGTCCAGGAACGCGGCGTCCCCGAGCCCGTCGAGCAGCCGCGGCCGGAGGTCCTCGTCGGGGTCGGCGCCGGTGGTGCTGCCGGACGGGTCGGCGGAGGGCGAGGCGGAGGCCTTGCCGCCGGGGGAGCCGGACGGTGTGCTGCCGGCCGACGCGGAGGCGGAGCCGCTGGGCGTCTCGCTGGGGGTGACACCGGCCGACGTGGGGAGGGCGGCGGCTTCCTGCTTCTTCGCGTACACCTCCCGGGTGCGGTCGTCGTCGCTCACCGAGGGGTCGTACGACACGACGCGCTCGAAGTCGATGGACAGGTTCCGGGAGGCGTCCGGGGCGTCCGACTTCCAGCGGCAGCCGACCTTGCGGTCGGTGTCGTAGGTGACGGTGGCCGTGCCCTCGTACACCTTCTCCCGTTGCTCCTCGGTCAGCCCGGCGGCGCCGGGCAGCAGGTCCTCGAGGGTGGAACGCGGCACGGCACGGCAGGACTCGGGCAAGGTCCGGTACTTCCCGGGAGGCGCGGCCGTGACCGTCGGGCTGCCGGGCTTGCTGTCGGCGTCGGGCTCGTCGGCGCCGGAGCCGGCGCTGCAGCCGGCGACGAGCGCCACGAGAAGCGCGACGCCGGGTACGTACGCCATGTGTCGCACGGTCCCAGGCTCCCTTCGGTACGAAAACAGGTTGCCGCTCGATGGCGGCCGATGGACACAATGTGTATCGCACGCGCCGCTGTGAATGCCGGTCGGCCGACCTTTATGCCGACCTCGGCACCGGTTTTGCGCTTTCAGTCTTTTTCGGGGGAATCGAGGAGTTATGTCGTATGTAGAGGTGCCGGGTGCGCAGGTTCCCATCCGTATGTGGGCGGATCCGGCGTCGGTCGAGGACGGCGCGATGCAGCAGCTGCGGAACGTGTCCACCCTGCCCTGGATCAAGGGCCTCGCTGTCATGCCGGACGTCCACTTCGGCAAGGGCGCGACCGTCGGCTCGGTGATCGCGATGCACGGCGCGGTCTGCCCGGCCGCGGTGGGTGTGGACATCGGCTGCGGGATGTCGGCAGTGAAGACGTCGCTCACGGCCAACGACCTGCCGGGAGACCTCTCGCGGCTCCGGTCGAAGATCGAACAGGCGATTCCGGTGGGCCGGGGTATGCACGACGACACGGTCGACCCGGGAAAACTCCACGGCTTCCCGACCAGCGGCTGGGACGACTTCTGGTCGCGGTTCGACGGGATCGCCGACGCGGTCAGATTCCGTCAGGAGCGGGCCACCAAGCAGATGGGAACGCTCGGGAGCGGAAATCACTTCATCGAGTTCTGCCTCGATGAGGCCGGATCGGTGTGGCTGATGCTGCACTCCGGTTCCCGGAACATCGGCAAGGAGCTCGCCGACTTCCACATCGGGCAGGCCCGGAAACTTCCGCACAACCAGGGCCTCGTCGACCGCGACCTGGCGGTCTTCATCGCCGGCACCCCGCAGATGGCGGCGTACCGCAATGACCTGTTCTGGGCTCAGGAGTACGCCAAGTACAACCGGGCGATCATGATGGGCCTCTTCCAGGACGTGGTCCGGAAGGAGTTCAAGAAGGCCATGGTCACCTTCGAGCCGGTCATCTCCTGCCACCACAACTACGTGGCGGAGGAGCGGTACGACGGTATGGACCTGCTGGTCACCCGCAAGGGCGCGATCCGGGCGGGCTCGGGGGACTTCGGGATCATCCCCGGGTCGATGGGGACCGGGTCGTACATCGTGAAGGGCCTCGGGAACGCGAAGTCCTTCAACTCGGCCTCGCACGGCGCGGGCCGGCGGATGAGCAGGAGCGCGGCCAAGCGGAGGTTCTCGACGCAGGACCTGGAGGACCAGACGCGGGGCGTCGAGTGCCGCAAGGACTCCGGTGTGGTGGACGAGATCCCGGCGGCGTACAAGCCGATCGAGCAGGTCATCGACCAGCAGCGGGACCTGGTCGAGGTGGTCGCGAAGCTCAAGCAGGTCGTGTGTGTGAAGGGCTGAGGCCGGCACCGCGCGCGTCCCGGGCGTGACCCGGGCCGGCTGCGGTCCGGGTCACGCCCGGGACGGGCCGTGAGCTGTGGGCGACGGTCCTCAGGAGACCGGGCCGGCCGTTCCTCCGCCGCCGGTGGCCACGCCGCCACTCGGCTTGGGGGCGGGGGCGGAGAAGGGGGGCGTGTCCTGGCGGCACGTCGTTCCGGCCGGGGGGAGGGTGCCGTCGATGAAGTAACGGCTCTCGTGGTCCTGGACGCAGCTGCTGGGGTTGAGCAGGGCGGTGTGCCCGTACCCCTCGTTGGTGAGCAGACGGGCGTCGGCCAGCTCTTCGGCCATGGCCCGTGAGTTCGGGTAGGCGGTGGAGGGGTCGTAGGTGGTGCCGACGACGAGGACGGGGTTCGCGGTCGGCCTGTTCCAGGGGCCGGTGTAGCGGCCGGGGGAGGCCGGCCAGGCGGCACACCCCGCGGCCGCCCAGGTCCAGAAGCGTCCGGCGTCGCCCGCGCGGGCCGCGCCGGCCTCCTCCAGGGCGTGATAGGCGCCGGGACCGCGCGGATTGGGGCTGTCACCGCAGAGCACAGCGGCGGCCTGCTCCTCGCCCAGGTACGGATTCGGCTCCGGGACAGGCGGCGCGGGCGGGAAGGGGGCCTGCTCCGGTCCGCGGCCCTGCCACAGCTCCTGCAGCCTGCCGGCGAGGTCCGCCCACCCGCTGACGAGGTAGAGGCCGTTCACCACGTCGGCGACCGTGCGGGCGTAGGTCCACGTGTCCACGGGCGTCTCGCGGAGGCGCCGGGTCAGCCGGCCGAACTTGTCCCGGGTGGCTTCCGGGGTGCCGGCGGAGAAGGCGCAGCGGGTGGTGGCCGCGGAACCGCACAGGTCGAGGAACGTGCCCAGGGTCGCGGCGGCGCCGCGGTCGGAGCCCATGCGCAGGAACGTCGTGAGCCGGGTGTCGTCGGACGCGTCGTCCGTCCAGGCATCCGGGCCGATGTTGCTGTCGAGGGCCATGGCCCGGACCTTGCCGGGGAAGAGGTTGGCGTAGGTGGCGCCCAGGATCGTGCCGTAGGAGATCCCGAGGTAGTTGAGCTGCGGCTCGCCCACCGCCCGGCGGAGGTGGTCGAGGTCGCGGGCGGTGTCGGCGGTCGACACGTGGCGCAGGAGTTCGGGGTCCCGCTGTTCGCAGCGCCGGACCAGATCCTCGTACGCGTCGGTGTGGGCCGTCCGCTCCTTCTCGCCCACCGGGAAGCCCGCCGCTTTGCCCGCGCTCCAGTCCGCGGCCTCCTCGGGACTCGCGAAGCAGTTGACCGCGGTGCTGCTGCCGATGCCGCGGGGGTCCCAGCTGACGATGTCGAACCGCTCCCGCACCTCGCGTGGGAAGAACTCGTAGTTCTGCGGCATCTGGACCGTGCCGGGCCCGCCGGGGCCGCCGGGGTTGAAGAACAGGGTGCCGATGCGCCGCCCGGGGTCGGCCGCCTTCCGTTTGACCACGGCCAGCTCGATGGTGCGGCCGCCGGGACGCCTGTGGTCCAGGGGCACCTTCGCGGTGGCACAGTCGAAGGGACTGCCCTGCACGCAGGGCCTCCAGTCCAGCCGCGGGACCGCCACCGAGGGGGTGGGGGCCCCGGCGGCGACGTCGCCCTGCCCGGTCAGTACTGCCGAACAGGTCATCACAGCGGCGACGGCCGCAGTGTGACGTCGCCGGCCCGCTATGGATCCGCGCAAGGGGTGTACGGGCATGCTCCGGCCTTCCCTCTTGGTGACTGGGCGCCCGGGAGAACCGATGACCTGGACCTGGGCACGCTTCCGTGTCAACGACACAGCGGTCCGCCACGGCGCGCGAGGCGACCGCAGCCGAATGGCCGATCCGGTGCGCTCCGGCCGTGTGCGCGGCCCGGCACCGGGATCCCGGGGCCCTTTCGCGACCTCTGCGGGAGCGGGACGCACGTGAGCCCCGGGCCCAGCGACGGGTCCGGGGCTCGCGTGCGTCCCGTTCGGCCGGCCGTCGGCCTTCAGAGGGTGCGGTGGACCTTGGAGTTGGAGGCCTGGGCGCGGGGGCGGACCACCAGGAGGTCGATGTTGACGTGGCTGGGGCGGGTGACGGCCCAGGTGACCGTGTCGGCCACGTCGTCGGCCGAGAGCGGGGCGTCCACACCCGCGTAGACCTTGGCGGCCTTCTCGGTGTCACCGCGGAAGCGGGTGGTGGCGAACTCCTCGGTCTTGACCATGCCGGGCGCGATCTCGATCACACGGACCGGAGTGCCGACGATCTCCAGGCGCAGGGTCTCCGCCAGCACGTGTTCGCCGTGCTTCGCGGCGACGTAACCGCCGCCGCCCTCGTAGGTGGAGAGGCCGGCCGTGGAGGACAGGACCACGATCGTGCCGTCCCTGCTCGCGGTGAGGGCGGGGAGCAGGGCCTGGGTGACATTCAGGGTGCCGATGACGTTGGTCTCGTACATCTGACGCCAGTCGGCCGGGTCGCCCGTGGCGACGGGGTCGGCGCCCAGCGCCCCGCCCGCGTTGTTGACCAGGACGGCCAGCGACCGGAACGCGGAGGCGAATTCGTCGACCGCCGCGCGGTCGGTGACGTCCAGGGCGTAGGCCGTCGCCTGGTGGCCCGCTTCCGTGAGCTCGGCGGCCAGTGCCTCTATGCGGTCCTTACGGCGCGCGGTGAGCACCACGCGGTACCCGGCAGCGGCCAGCTGCCTGGCGGTCGCGGCGCCGATGCCGCTGCTCGCGCCGGTGATGACGGCGATGGGGGTGGCGGCCATACGAACTCCTCGGGCGGCTGATCGGTACGCGGCCAGGATAGGCGGGCCCCTTGGGAGCGGGTCTCAGTGGTTGCGGGGGGCGTACATGATCAACGCCATGCCGGCCAGGCAGATCAGTGCGCCGGTCACGTCCCAGCGGTCCGGACGGTAGCCGTCGGCGACCATGCCCCAAGCGATCGAGCCCGCGACGAACACCCCGCCGTACGCCGCGAGGATGCGGCCGAAGTCACCGTCGGGCTGGAGCGTGGCCACGAATCCGTAGGCGCCGAGGGCGATGACGCCCGCGCCGATCCAGATCCAGCCGCGGTGCTCGCGCACGCCCTGCCAGACGAGCCAGGCACCCCCGATCTCGAAGAGCGCGGCGACGGTGAAGAGGGCGACGGAACGGGCGACGAGCATGCGGCCAGCGTGTCATGGGACGCGGGGAGCGGGTGTGCGGGGCGGGTGCTCAGGCCCTCCGGGGCCGGGTCCTGACCGGGTCCTTGCGGGAGTCACCGGCCGAGGGCCCGGCGCAGGGCGTCGGGGCCTGGGCGTCCGCCCGCCCAGGCGATGTATCCGTCGGGGCGGATGAGCAGGGTGGTTTTGCGGTCACCCGTCCAGTGGGCGTGGACGAGCGGGGCCGGCCCGGCGGGAGAGGGGGTGTCCCGGGGCGTGACCAGGACGAAGGAGCCGTCGCGCAGGAGCTCCAGCAGGCGGCCTTCGGCGAGCCGCAGGTCGGGGGCGCGGGTGCCCGTGAGGCGGTGGCTGCCCTTGGGGGCGGTGTAGGAGACCCCGACTCCGGAGATCCTTCCGATGACCCTGTCCGAGGCCGGCCGCACCAAGGACAGCACATGGGCGAGGGCTGCCCGCGCGAGTCGCTGCGACGGGGTCCTGGCCATGGCCAGGCGGATGATCGCCCCGCTGGCACGCAGGACCTGGGCGCCGACCGGATGCCTCTCGGAGTGGTAGCTGTCGAGCAGTGCTTCGGGGTCGGCGGAATGCCCCCGCAGGACGGCCGCGAGCTTCCAGGAGAGGTTCGCCGCGTCCTGGAGCCCGGTGTTCATGCCCTGACCGCCCGCCGGGGAGTGGACGTGGGCGGCGTCGCCGGCGAGGAAGACCCGGCCGGTGCGGTAGGCGGGTACCTGGCGCTCGTCGCTGTGGAAGCGTGAGACCCAGCGGGCATCGTGCATCCCGTAGTCGGTGCCGAGTGCGGTACGGGCGATCTCGCGCAGCTCGTCGAGCTCCACGGGGTCGCTGTCGTCGGCCTGGCGGGTGCGGCTCCAGCCCATGACGCGGTACCAGCCGTCGCCGAAAGGGGCGACGAAGGCGAAGGCGTCTCCCGCGCCGCTGACCGTGAGCAGCTCTGAGGGTGTCTCGGTGAGCCGGACATCGGCCAGGACGACGGACTTGATCACGGCCTCACCGGGGAAGGGGAGGCCGAGGGCCTGGCGGACGGAACTCCGCACCCCGTCCGTTCCCACGAGGTAGCGGGCCCCGACGGTGGAGCGGGCGCCGTCGGACCCGCGTATCTCGGCGGTGACCGTGTCGCCGGCGGCGGACCGGCTCAGGCCGGTCAGCTCCGTCTCGTACCGGAAATCCACGCCCGCATCGAGGGCGCGGTCCCTCAGCAGGTGTTCGACCTCGTACTGCGGGGTGATGAGGAGGAAGGGGAAGCGGGACCGCAGCCGGGTGAGGTCGAGTGAGAGCCGGCCGAAGAGCCGCATCCGGGTGAGGGGGGTGCCGGTCGCGACCAGTGTGTCGGCGAGCCCCCGTGCGTCCAGCAGCTCCAGGGTCCGGGCGTGCACGGCGAAGGCCCGGGTCACATTGCTCGTCCCGCGCGGGCGGCGCTCGACGAGGGTGACCGAAAGACCCCGGGCGGCGAGGTCGCCCGCCAGGAGCATGCCGGTGGGGCCTGCGCCGACGACCACGACGTCGGTGGCGGAGTCGCAGGGATCGCTGGATTCGATGCGGGATGTGCCGGTCATGGTGGCCTCCGGACAGCAATTGCCAACGCTTGTTGGCCAACACCTGCTGGTCAACGGTTGTTGGCAACGGTAGGGCGGGGGTGTGTGGATTGTCAACGACCGTTGGCCTACATTTGTTGGCATGACAGCGCACGCCTCCTCCGCCCCGCGACGTTCGGATGTCACCAAGGCGGCGATCCTCGAAGCCGCCCGCGAACGGTTCGCCGCCGACGGGTACGAGCGCGCCACCATCAGGGCCATCGCCCGCGACGCGGGCATCGACCCCTCCATGGTGATGCGCTATTTCGGTTCCAAGGAGGGACTGTTCGCCGCCGCCTCCGCGATCGAACTGCGGTTGCCCGCCCTGGGCGCGCTTCCGGGCAAGCACGTCGGCGCCGTTCTCGTCGGCCACTTCCTGGACCGCTGGGAGCAGGACGACGTGCTCACGGCCCTGCTCAAGGTCGGCGTCACCAATGACGCGGGGGCCGAGCGGATGCGGGCCGTCTTCGCCGAGCAGCTGGGACCGGTGACCGCCGGTGTCTGCCCCGACCCCGCCGACGCCCCCCGTCGTGCGGCGCTCGTCGCGTCGCAGATCCTGGGCATGGCGCTCGCGCGGTACGTCCTGCGTATCGAGCCCGCCGTCGCGATGTCCCGGGAGGAGATCATCAGCTGGCTCGCGCCCACGGTGCAGCGCTATCTGACGGCCGTGCAGCCCTGACGGCCGAGCGGTTTCGAGGCCTGGCAGCCCCAGGGCCCTGACGACCCGGAGGGGAGAGCGGCCCCTGGAGGCGGTGTCTCCTGGGCCCTTTCAGGCCGTCGGGGCCTGCCTCCCCGCCCCGCCGAACTCGCGCACGGCGTCCGCCACGATGGTTTCCAGGTGGGCGTGGTGGGCGCCCCGCCAGTACACCCGGCCGCAGGCGGTGCACTGCGCGAACACGTCGTACGACGCCTGTGTGCCCTGCTCCAGGCGGGCGCTCACGGAGTCCTTGTCCGCCTCCGCGAGCTCTCCGTTGCAGGCGGTGCAGCGGGTCCACGGCGCGAGTGCGGGCGAGAAGCGGCCCAGGACGTCGCGGAGCTGTTCCTCGGGCCGGTCGCTGTAGACGTACGCCCCCGCCCACAGCTCCCTGCGCCGGAGCAGCCCCCGGTCGCGGGAGAGCATGACGCGTCGTTGCTCCGCCGAGAGTGCGGCGAGCGCGGGGTCGCCGATGTCCTCGCTCTCGTATGCGGCGTCCACACCCAGGAGCCGCAACCGCCGGGCGAGCGTGCCCAGGTGTACGTCGAGCAGGAAGCGCAGTGGGGCACCCGGGACCTGCTGAGGGCGCCGCACGGCCCGCACCTCGACCTGTTCGCCCGCGCCGGGGACGTGGGAGACGGGTACGGGGCGGCCGTCGACGAGGAGCTGTCCGGCCTCGGTGAGCGGGACGCCGAGCGACTCCACGACGTGCCCCAGGGTCGACGAGCCGTCCGTGGTGACGGCCGTGCGTCCGCGGCGGCGCTCATGGGCGACGAACAGGTGCAGTTCAGGGGCCACTTCGAGGGTGATCTCGGGTCCGTTCACCTGGTCAGGATGTCATTGTGCGCGGCGCGGCAGCGAGAGGTTTCCGATGGCCGGAGGCGTCAGCGCTGGGCGAAGGCGGACGGGGGCGCCGGCCGCCGCTGTGAAGTCCCTGACGAGGTGTGCCTGGTCGCTGTGGCCGAAACCGGCGGTGAGTTCCGCCCGGTCGGGTTCGGGGCCGGCCCCGGCACGCTGCGGCGCCTCGTGGACGCGGTGGCGGAGGACGACCCGCTTCGGCCCCGCTCCCACGCGCGGAGGAGGGGAAGCCCGGAGGCGTGCAGATGCCGGCCAGGGCGGTGGGACTGATGGTGCTGGGAGATCTGACCGTGCACGCCTGGGACCTGGCCCGGGCGACGGGCCAGGACTTCGTGCCCGGCCCCGCCGTGGTGCCGGAACTGGAACCGGCCCTGGCCGCGATGGCTCCGCAGGCCCGGAGGGTGAAGGTGTTCGGCCAGCCGTTCCCCGTGCCGCCCGGCGCCACGGCCTTCGAACGGGTCCTGACCGTGACGGGCCGCGATCCGGGCTGGTTCCCGCCCTGCGGCTGACGGCGGCGGCGTTCTCCGGGTCCTCCGGGTCCTCCGCGGTGCGGGGCGTCCGGGTCGGTGCAGAGGCCGCCGAGGGCGGAGTACGCGTTGCCGGCGACGGCCTCGGCCAGGACCGGTACGCCGCGTGTCGCGAGACGGGCCGCCCGGCGGGTGTGGGACAGCGGCGGGTCCCGGCGTCGCCGACGGCAGTCGCAGACGGCGTGCCCCCGCTTGCGGCCGGCACCGCCGGGACGGACGGGGCCCGTGGCAGACCGCCCCTGCGGGGCCCTCCTCAGGAGTGGCGCTCCTCGCCTCGGCGGATCGGGCGGTGCGACTGGACATCACTCTTCGGCCGGAGAACGGCCGAAGGACACCCCTGCCGCCGGGGTGGCCCGGGTGCCGAGAGGGCCGTGAAGCGGCTCCGACGAGCTCTTGCCCGACGTGGAAGCCGTCCGCGCGGAATGTGCGCTTTCCATGAAGGACCCCTGGTGGAGTGGTGTACGTAGCGCCCGGGGAGCACCCCTTGACGGAGGGAGTGGGTTGCCATCCACTCCCCGGCTGGGCAATGGTTGTCGGAGGGAAAGTAATTTTCGTCCAGTTGGAAGGTGGTGCGACTCGCCCCAGGCGGGTCCCCCCTCATGGCCCGTCAGAAGGAACAGATCGCATCGAGATCTCAGCTCGCAACGACCGAACTGTGGGCCTCGGCCCCGTACCCCGTGATCCTCGTCGACAGGGCGGGCACGGTCGCCGACCTCAACCCGGCCGCCGCCTCGCTCCTCGAAGGCGCGGCCCGTGGCAGCGTGCTGTCGGAGACGGCGCCGTCCTGGCTGGCACGCGCCCACCAGGAGACGGCGGACCCCGCCGGACACCCCACCGGTGACGAGCCGGCCTTCGCGCCCCGCCCCGTCTTCCGGGGCCGGATCGGTACGCGGACCTTCGCGGCGCGTCCGGCACCGCACCCTGACGGCTGCGTGGCCTGGTGGCTGGTCGACGACACCGACAGGCGGCTCGTCGAAGAGGAACTGGCCGCGGAGCGTGAGCGCACCGCCCTCCTGGCCGAGGCGTCGAGCGTCATGCTGGCATCGCTGAACACCGACCGCTGCATGCAGATCACCACCCAGCTCGCCTCCCAGCACCTCGCCGAGGCCGCCGTCGTCATCCTGCCTGCCGCGGGACGGCAGATGCCCATGGCCTGTGCGGTCGGAGGCCGGGCGGCGGCCCGCGGAACGGTGGCGGCGGACCCCGCCCAGGTCCCCGGCCTGAGCGAGGCGCTCCAGGGCTTCCCGCCCGTACCGTCCCGGTGGATCGACCCCGGGGCACTGCCCGGCTGGCTCCTGCCGGAAGACTTCTCCGGCACGGTCGGGGCGGCCGCTGTCATCCCTCTGCCCGGCCTCGGGGTCCCGGCAGGTGTCCTGGTCCTGCTGCGCCGCACCGGTTCCGCCGAGTTCGACGAGCGCGAGGAGGAGTTCGCCCGGCTGTTCGCCGCGCGGGCCGGCGCCGCACTGTCCGCCGCGCGGCTGTACGCCGAGCAGAGCGACATAACCCGGACCCTGATGCGGGACCTGCTGCCGCCCCGGCTGGACCGGGTGAACGGAGTCGAGTTCTCCGGCGGCTACCAGCCCGCCACCGCGCGGGACCGGGTGGGCGGCGACTTCTACGACGTGCACCCCGGCAGTGCGCCTGAGGAGGCGTCGCTGGCGGTCCTCGGCGATGTGTGCGGAAAGGGCCTGGACGCGGCGGTCCTCACCGGCAAGATCCGCAACACGCTCCAGGCACTGACGCCGATGGCGGACGACCACGAACGGATGCTGCGGCTGCTCAACGGCGCCCTCCTCAACTCGCACCACACCCGGTTCGCGACCCTGGTGCTGGCCTCGGTCCGGCGCGAGGAGAACCGGGTGCGTCTGCGCCTCACGTCGGCGGGGCACCCCGCCCCCCTGGTGATCCGCCACGACGGCGGTGTCGAGGAGATCGACACCCGGGGGACCCTGGTCGGGGCGCTGCCCCGCGTCGAGGCCCGCACCGTGGAGACCGACCTCCGTCCGGGCGAGACGTGTCTGCTCTACACCGACGGGGTCACCGAGGCCCGTGGCGGCCCCCTCGGCGACGAACTCTTCGGTGAGGAGCGGCTGAAGCGCGCCCTGGAGGAGTGCGCGGGCATGCCGGGCACGGCGGTGGTCGAGCGGGTCCAGATGCTCGTGTCCCAATGGCTGCACGACGGCCGGCACGACGACATGGCGCTTCTCACGATCACCGCCCCGCCGACCACCCACCTGAGCGCGGTGGACGGCCACACCCGGGGCAGGTACACGGCGTGAGCACACACACCTCTGCCGCGCCCCGGATACGCGTCCTCCAGGACCGGCTGTGGGACGCGGTGACCGACCGGGACGAACACGCCGCCGCCGCAGTGGTCTTCGCCGCCCTGGACGACGGAATCGACGTGGAGACCGCGCTGCTGGACGTCATCGCCCCCGTGCAGGAACGGGTCGGCACCGAGTGGGCGGCCAACCGCCTCAGTGTGGCGCAGGAGCACGCGGCGAGCGCCATCGCCGAACGGGTCATCGCCGCGCTCGCCCACCACCCGGCCGGGCGCACCACGCCGCGGCTCGGCCGGGTCACCGTGGCCTGCGTGGACCAGGAATGGCACGTGCTGCCGGCCCGTCTGCTGGCCGAGGTCCTCGCACTGCGCGGCTGGCAGGTCGACTTCCTCGGGGCCCAGGTGCCCACGCCGCATCTCATCGAGCACCTGCACACCAACGGTGCGGACGTGGTCGCGCTGTCCTCCTCCGTCCCCACCCGGCTGCCCGCCGCGCACGCGGCGATCACCGCTGTCCAGGCGGCGGGAGTACCCGTACTGGCCGGCGGGGCGGCATTCGGGCCCGACGGCCGGTACGCGCGCAGGCTGGGCGCCGACGCCTGGGAGCCCGATGCGCGATCCGCGGCGCGCCGTGTCGCGGACGGCATCCCGGTACCGCTGCCTGCCGTCGGCAGACAGCAGATAGACGACCTTCCGCACCTCGCCGACCAGGAGTACACGCTCGTCGTCCGCAGCAGGCCGCAGCTCGTACGGGAGGTGCTGAGCCAGTTGGAGAGCCGCTTCCCCGCGGCAGCGGCCTACACGGAGCAGCAGCGCGAGCACACGGCACAGGACATCGCCCACATCGTCGAGCACCTGGGCGTCGCCCTCTACACGGACGACGACGAGCTCTTCACCGGCTTCCTGGGGTGGACCGCGGGAATCCTCGAAGCCCGGCAGGTCCCGGCCGCGTCCTTGGGGCCGGTCCTCGACGTCCTGTCGACCGAACTCAAGGACTTCCCACGGGCCTCCCGACTGCTCGACCGGGCACGTACCGTCCTGGACGCCCTCCCGCCCCCTGCCGGCCACGACCCCGGAGCCTCGGATGACCGAACGTCCCCGTCCGCCCCTCACCCTGGCAGTTGAAGCCGGCCCTGGTGCCGTACGCCTGCGTCTCACCGGTGATCTGGACTACGACACCAACGAACAGCTCGTGGAGCGGGCCCAGGCATGCCTCGCCGCGGACCCCGGCCTCCGTGATCTCTTCCTGGACTGTTCCGGACTGCGGCTGTGCGACTCGATGGGTGTTTCCGGACTTCTGCTGATCCACCGCGGCACGACGTCCCGGGGCGTGGTGCTGCACCTGGAGCATCCGCCGGCCTTCCTCCGCAGGATCCTGGACATCACCGGGACCCTGCAGCTCTTCGTCCTCGACGGGGCCGAGCCGGAGGAGAGCGGCCGGCCGCCCGCAGGCGCCCGGTACGACCCCGCTCCGCCGCCCGTGCCTTCCGGCTGACGCGACGGGCGCGTCAGCCGGCCGGGTCAGGGAGTGGGCGGCGGCGGGGCGATGGCCGCGTCGAGCGTGGGATAGGTCCGGAGCACCCCGTCGACCCCCGCGATCCGCAGGAGCCGCGTCAGGGCCGTGCCCGGTGCGGCGATGCGCAACTCCGTCCGCTGGTGCACCTCGATGAGGAGGCTGAGGAACGACGAGTCCGCGAAGGTGACCGCGGACGCGTCCAGTACGACGACCTCATGCCCGGCCACTGCCTGCCACATGGCGATGAACAGCGGGTCGACGGTCTCGGAGTCGAGCTCACCCTGAGCCCGGACGACCCAGTAACCGTTGATCTCTCCTTCGGCCGCCACCACGGGCGAGGGGACCGGCACGGAGTTGTCGAAGGGCTCGCGGACCATGCGGAAATTATGCCAACCGCCCACGCCGGAGGGTACGGACGGCCCCTGCTCCGGGACGGTCCGCGGCACCGTCGCGCCGTCCAGGGACTCTCGGCCGGGTCATGCCGCGCGCGGGGCCGGTGCCGCACCTCGCGGTGCCGTCGTCACCCGCCATGGCTCCCTCCCCGGGTTCCCGGCTGCGCCGGCCGGAGCGGGGAAGACCCCGGCCGGCTCCCTCCTCCGCCTCGCGGCGCCGGATCCCGCTCCCTGATCCGGCCCGGTCCGAGCGCTAGACGAGAGCGACCAGCGCGACGATCTGCTTGCCGTCGGGGAGGTACGTGACGGACACCCGTTCGGTCAGGCGGCGCACCAGGGGCCAGCCGTAACCGCCGGCAGGGGTGGAGCCCGGACCGCGCTCCGTCGTGACCGGCGCCCGCGTACTGGCGTCGGCGACGGTGAGGAGGAGGCCCTCGTCGACGATCTCCGCCGAGAACCCGGTGAGGCCGCCGCCGTGCCTGACGGCGTTGGTCACCAGTTCCGAGGTCACCAGCAACGCGTCGGCCACCACGACATCGGCCGGTCCCTCCCCGCCCAGCCCGCAGAACCGCTCTTCCAGGAGCCGGGTGACGACGGCGCGCGCGGCAGCCGCGTTCTGCGGCACGGCGGGCATGCCGTCCGTGCTCACCGGCTCCTCCGGAGCGGGTGAGCCGACGGCCTCCGTCGGGCCTCTGCCGTCCCCGGGCGCTTCTCGTTCCCCGTTCATTACCTTCTGCACCTGCCCGGACGGACTCCGGTCACACTCCCTGCCGGGGAGCAGACGCACGGGGGGCGGCGCGGCACGGGGCCGGTCAGCATGCCAGCGCCGCGTCCACCGTCTCGGCGAACGTGAAGGCACCACTGGTGCCCGAGACCTCGAAGAGCCTGCGCACTCCCGTCGCCAGCGGACCCGCGAGCACCAGAGGCACCCCCGTCTCGGCATGGCTCTGCTGTGCGTTCAGCAGGGCGTGCAGCCCCGTCGAGTCCGCGAACAGCAGTCCGGACAGGTCGGCCACGGTCAGCCGTCCGCCGCTCCCGGCCGCGTCCTCCAGCGCCTCGACCAGTTCGGAACGGCCCGACCACCCGTCCAGGGTCCCCCGGACACGGATCACGACGACACCGTCGTCCGTGGGCTCCACCACCACATGAAGTTCATCCGCCGTCATGTGTCACATGTTCCTACACCGGCGGGGCGGCGCCGGAAGCGGCTGTGCGTCAGGGCCAGACCAGGCAGTAGGGCTGGTGCCCGGCGTCGTGCAGCCGGTGCGAGAAGTCCTGCCACTCGTGGAGCAGTTGGTAGACGTTGAACGCGTCGCGCGGTCCGCCGCGGTCCGGGACCGTGGACCAGATGAAGGCCGCCGCGCCCACGGTCTCCTCGCCGACGCCCCGCAGCGGGTCGACCACCGTCATCGGCAGCTTGACCACCGCGTAGTCGGGGTGGAGCACGACCAGCTCCAGCGGAGGGACCTGGTGCAGGGGTATGCCCTGTATGCCGGTGAGGACCATGGCCGCCACGGTCTCGGGCTTGATCTTGCTGAACATGCCGCCCATGCCGAGCTCGTCTCCGCCCAGTTCCTCGGGACGCATGGAAATGGGCACGCGTGCGGCGGTGGCCCCGTCAGGGGCACCGAAGTATTTGTAGGTCACCCCCACCCGTCCACTGCTCCTGCTCCCGGAACCATCGGCACCACCCGCCTGAACGTCCCGTACCCGCTCGGCCTTGCGCCGGTGCCGCCCTCGCCGGGCAGGCTCGGGCCCCAGGTCGTCGGTCCCTTCGCCCACTCCGCCACCGCGATGCATATCTCATCCACCCGACTACTTCTTAGGAGACACAGCCCCGCCGCGCAACCCGATCATCGTCAGTGACCTCCCCCACGGGCGTGCGGTGAAACACCTGTCCGCAATACCGTCGACGCCTCTGACACCATGGCATGTGTGAGCTTTCCCTATGACGCCCAAGTTTCGCAGACGCGAGGAGACTGACGCCCTTTCGTTGTACGAGCCTCATACGGGAAGAGCGCGCTCCCCGCTCACCGGCGGCCGGAGTGTTCCGGCCGGCCCCCCGATCCCCGAACCGCAGATCAGGACCAAAGTGGCGTATTCATACGAAGCCCCAGTTTCGCAGACGCTTTTCGACCGTGCGTCCCTCGTGACGCCCGGTGGCGTGAACTCTCCCGTACGTGCCTTCCGGGCCGTGGGCGGTACGCCCAGGTTCATGGTGTCCGGTGCGGGCCCGTACCTCACCGACGCCGACGGCCGTGAGTACGTCGACCTCGTGTGTTCGTGGGGGCCGATGATCCTCGGCCACGCGCACCCCGACGTCACCGCGGCCGTCCAGGAGGCGGTGGCCCGCGGCACCTCGTTCGGTACGCCCGGAGAGGGTGAGGTCGCGCTCGCCGAGGAGATCGTGGCCCGGATCGACCCCGTCGAGCAGGTGCGGCTGGTGTCGTCCGGCACCGAGGCGACGATGTCCGCGATCCGGCTCGCCCGTGGATTCACCGGCCGCGCCAAGGTGGTGAAGTTCGCCGGGTGCTACCACGGGCACGTCGACGCGCTGCTGGCGGCGGCCGGCTCCGGGGTCGCGACCTTCGGCCTGCCCGACACGCCCGGCGTGACCGGCGCCCAGGCCGGGGACACGATCGTGCTGCCGTACAACGACCTGGAGGCCGTGCGCGCCGCGTTCGCCGCGCAGCCGGGTGAGATCGCCTGCGTGATCACCGAGGCGTCGCCGGGCAACATGGGTGTCGTACCGCCGCTGGACGGTTTCAACGCCGGGCTGAAGGAGATCTGCGCCGCCAACGGCGCGCTGTACATCTCCGACGAGGTGATGACCGGATTCCGTACGTCGAAGGCCGGCTGGTACGGCATCGACGGGGTGCGGCCCGACCTGATGACCTTCGGCAAGGTCATGGGCGGCGGCTTCCCGGCCGCGGCCTTCGGCGGGCGCGCCGACGTGATGGCTCACCTGGCCCCCGCCGGCCCCGTCTACCAGGCGGGCACTCTCTCCGGGAACCCGGTCGCCACCGCGGCCGGCCTCGCCCAGCTGCGACTGCTCGACGACGCGGCGTACGCGAAGGTCGACGCGGTCTCCGCGGAGCTGCGCTCCCTGGTCGGGAAGGCGTTCACCGAGGCGGGCGTCGCGCACACGGTGTCGGCGGCGAGCAACATGTTCTCCGTCTTCTTCACCGAGGCGCCCGTCCGTGACTACGAGGACGCCAAGAAGCAGGAAGCTTTCCGCTTCACCGCCTTCTTCCACTCGATGCTGGAGCAGGGCGTGTACCTGCCGCCGTCCGCCTTCGAGTCCTGGTTCGTCTCCACCGCCCATGACGCGCGGGCTCTGGAGCGGATCGCCGCGGCGCTGCCCGCCGCGGCCCGCGCCGCGGCGGGGGCCGTCGCATGAGCGGGACCGGCGACGACAGGGCGAAGGACATCACCGTCGTCCATCTGATGCGCCACGGCGAGGTGCACAATCCGGACGGCGTGCTCTACGGGCGCCGTTCCGGCTACAGCCTGTCCGAGCTCGGCCGCCGGATGGCCGACCGGGTCGCCGAGCACCTGGAGAAGCGCGACGTCACGCATGTGGTGGCCTCCCCCCTGGAACGCGCCCAGGAGACGGCCGCGCCGATCGCCGCGTCGCACGGTGTGGACCTGGCCACCGACGGGCGCCTCATCGAGGCCGCCAATGTCTTCGAGGGCAAGACCTTCGGGGTCGGTGACGGCGCGCTGCGCAGGCCGGAGAACTGGAAGCACCTCACCAACCCCTTCAAGCCGTCCTGGGGCGAGCCGTACATCGAGCAGGTCGTACGGATGATGGGCGCCCTGGACGCCGCGCGCGACGCCGCGCGCGGTCACGAGGCGGTCTGCGTCAGCCATCAGCTGCCGATCTGGATCGTGCGTAGCTTCGTGGAGCGGCGCAGGCTGTGGCACGACCCGCGCAAGCGGCAGTGCACCCTGGCCTCGCTGACGACCTTCACGTACCAGGGCGACACGATCGTGTCCGTCGGGTACACCGAGCCCGCCCGGGACCTGGTGCCGGCGCACCTGCTCGCGGGCGCGAAGCCGGTCAAGGGGAAGTCGAAGGCCTTCGGGGCCTAGGGCTGTCCCGCCGGAAACTGCGGGACAGCCCTAGGGGTCTTCCGTTCGGCACGAGCCGGACGGGAGGCCCTGGCCGCCGCATCTCGCGCACAGCGCTCCGCGCGCTCCGCCGTTCTGTGTGTCATGTGCGGCACCTGTAAGGGTCTGTTCACGTGACAACTTTTGTGATTATCAGCGGAACCCTCGTGTTGCTTCCCTCATCTAAGCCATCGCCAGTTTGTATGGCATTGAGGTAATACGACCGTAGATGGGGACGCTATGCGTGAAATCAACCGGAGGGGTCTGCTCGGGGCCGGGCTGGGAGCCGCAGCCGCACTGTCGATGACCGGCTGCGGCTCCCCCGGCTCTCCGGACGGCGGCAGGCCGGATCCCGAGAAGGGGTCCCGGGGCGGCGAAGGGCCGCACGGCAACGGCGGTCGTCCCGGAGAAAAGGTCAGGCTCATCGGTGACGGCTCCACGGCGGACACCGGAAAGCAGCCGAACCAGCCCGCCGCGCCCGTTCCGCTCGAGCCCGGCCAGAAGCCGCCGCAGTTCGTGATCTTCTCCTGGGACGGGGCGGGCGAGGTCGGCAACGGTCTCTTCCCGCGTTTTCTCGAACTCGCCGAGGAACACGACGCGGCGATGACCTTCTTCCTCTCCGGGCTCTACGTGCTGCCCGAGTCGAAGAAGTCCCTCTACCGCCCGCCCAACAACCCCCGGGGCGCCTCCGACATCGGCTACCTCACCGATGACCACGTCAAACAGACCCTGAAGTACGTCCGCCAGGCCTGGCTCGACGGGCACGAGATCGGCACCCATTTCAACGGGCATTTCTGCGGCGGTCCAGGATCCGTCGGAAACTGGTCGCCCGCGCAATGGCGGAGCGAGATCGATCAGGCGGTCTCGTTCGTCACCGAATGGCGGACGAACACCGGCTGGACGGATCTCGACCCGTTGCCCTTCGACTACCGCAAGGAACTGGTCGGCGGCCGCACACCCTGCCTGCTCGGCCAGGACAATCTCCTCCCGACCGCGAAGCAGCTGGGCTGGCGTTACGACGCGAGCTCACCCGGCGGCACCCAGATGTGGCCCGAGAAACGCCAGGGCGTCTGGGATCTCCCGCTGCAGGCGATTCCGTTTCCCGGCCACACCTTCGAAGTCCTCTCCATGGATTACAACATTCTCGCCAACCAGTCGAAGAATTCGACCAACGGCATGCCCTCGCGCTATCCGGGATGGCGCACCCAGGCCACCGAGGCGTATGTCACCGGATTCGACCGCGCCTACGAGACGAACCGCGCGCCCTTCTACATCGGCAACCACTTCGAGGAGTGGAACGGCGGCATCTACATGGACGCCGTGGAGAACGCGCTCACACACATGGCGGGCAAGCCCGACGTGCGCCTCGTCTCCTTCCGGCAGTTCGTCGACTGGCTCGACGTACAGGATCCGGCAGTGCTCGCGAAGCTGCGTACGCTCCAGGCCGGGCAGGCCCCCGGAGGTGGCTGGAACACCTTCTTCAAGCAGGCCTGACAAGGGGCTTCACGGGCATCGAGGGGGGTGCCCAAGATCCCTGGAACTGTCATGCGAAACTTTTCACATGAGCTATGGCCGCGCACCCCGACGCCGCTTCACCCTGCTCGCCGCCACGGCCGTGGCCGGTGCCCTGGTCCTGTCCGCATGCGGCGGCGGCACCAAGGCCGGCGGTGGCGGCAACACGAACTTCGTCACCGGCAGCGGCGGCGTCTCCACCGTGGCCAAGGGTGAGCGTACGGACGCGCCGGAGCTCGACGGCACGACCCTGGACGGCAAGGCGCTCGACATCACCGACTACAAGGGCAAGGTCGTCGTCCTGAACTTCTGGGGATCGTGGTGCGGCCCCTGCCGCGCCGAGGCCAAGCACTTCCAGAAGGTGTCGCAGGAGACCGAGGACCAGGGCGTCCAGTTCGTCGGGATCAACACCCGGGACCCCCAGAAGTCCCTCGCGGTCAGCTTCGAGGAGGACTTCGGTGTCACCTACCCGAGCATCTACGACCCGACCGGGAAGCTGCTCCTGCGCTTCCCGAAGGGCACGCTGAACCCCCAGGCCATTCCGTCGACCGTGGTCGTCGACCGGGACGGGAAGCTCGCCGCCCGCACACTCGCCGCCCTCGACGCGCAGAAGCTGCGGAAGATGATCGACCCGCTGATCGCGGAGAAGTGACCCGGGTGTCCGAGCTTGCCGTGGTCGCCGGCGGAAACGAGACGGTCTTCAGCGGCGCCCTCATGGTGGCGCTGCCCATCGCCCTCCTCGGTGGTCTCGTCTCGTTCTTCTCGCCGTGCGTCCTGCCGCTGGTGCCCGGCTACCTCAGCTACGTCACCGGGGTCAGCGGCGCCGATCTGGCCGAGCGGCGCCGGGGCAGGACCGTCGCCGGGGCCTCGCTCTTCGTCCTCGGCTTCACCGTCGTCTTCGTGTCGGGCGGCGCGCTCTTCGGCTTCTTCGGCCAGACCCTCCAGGAGTACAGCGGGACGCTCTCCAAGGTCCTCGGCGTACTGATGATCCTCCTGGGGATCTTCTTCATGGGCCTCATGCCCTGGATGACGCAGCGCGAGTTCCGCATCCACAGGAGGCCCGTGACCGGACTGGCGGGCGCACCGCTGCTCGGTGCCCTCTTCGGCATCGGCTGGACCCCGTGCCTCGGCCCGACGCTCGCCTCCGTCAACGCACTCGCGTTCGACCAGGCGACCGCGGGCCGCGGGGCGATCCTGTCCGTGGCGTACTGCCTCGGGCTCGGCGTCCCCTTCGTCCTGGCGGCGATCGCCTTCCGCAAGGCACTCGGCGCGTTCGGCTGGGTCAAGCGCCACTACGCATGGGTCATGCGGACCGGCGGCGGCATGATGATCGTGACCGGGATACTCCTGCTGACGGGCGCCTGGGACGTGCTCATCCAGGAGATGCAGGTCTGGTCCAACGGCTTCACTGTGGGGATCTGAGTTTCATGAGCAACACCGACATCAGGGATGAGCGCGACCTCGGCCAGGCCGGGGAGCAGCTCTCCACCGCCCCGCGCGAAGAGGCCGCCGCCGCCTCCGTGCCCGCCATGGGCGTCATCGGCTGGGCCCGCTGGTTCTGGCGGCAGCTCACCTCGATGCGGGTCGCCCTGATCCTGCTCTTCATGCTGTCGCTCGGCGCCATCCCCGGATCGCTGATCCCGCAGAACAGCGTGGACGAACTGAAGGTGCAGACCTTCAAGGAAGCCCACACCACCGTCACCCCGATCTACGAGAAGCTGCAGTTCTTCGACGTCTACAGCTCGGTGTGGTTCTCCGCGATCTACATCCTGCTGTTCATCTCGCTGATCGGCTGCATCATCCCGCGCACCGGCCAGTTCATCGGCCAGCTGCGCGGCCGCCCGCCCGGCGCCCCGAAGAAACTGACCCGGCTGCCCGCGTACACCACCTGGCGCACGGACGCCGATCCCGGGCAGGTCCGCGAGGCCGCCCTCGGCATCCTGCGCAAGCGCCGCTTCCGCTCGCACGTCGTGGGCGGCGCGGTGTCCGCCGAGAAGGGCTATCTGCGCGAGACCGGGAACCTGTTGTTCCACATCGCGCTGATCGTCATGCTGGTCGCGTTCGCCGGGGGACAGCTCTTCAAGTCCGAGGGCGGCAAGCTCATCGTCGAGGGGGACGGCTTCGCCAACACGATCACCCAGTACGACGACTTCAAGTCCGGCTCGCTCTTCGACAACGACGATCTCGCTCCCTTCAGCTTCGACCTGCAGGACTTCGTCGGGACGTACGAGCGCACCGGCCCCCAGCGCGGCACGCCCCGGACCTACGAGGCCCGGGTGACGTACTCCGAGGGTGCGCACGGGAAGACGAAGAAGAAGGTCATCGAGGTCAACAAGCCGCTCGTCGTCGACGGCACGAAGGTCTACCTCAACGCGCACGGCTACGCCCCGGTCGTCTCGGTCAAGGACGGCAGGGGCAAGGAGGTCTACAGGTCCTCCGTCCCGCTGCTGCCCATCGACAACAACGTCACCTCCACCGGCGCGATCAAGGTGATGGACGGTTACAAGGACAAGAACGGCGAGAGGGAGCAGCTGGGCTTCCAGGCCTTCTTCGTCCCGACGTTCGCGGGCGACGGCAAGGGCACGATGTTCTCGCAGTACCCCGGCCTCGACTACCCGGTCCTCGCGCTCAACGGCTACTACGGCAGCCTGGGCGTCGACTCCGGACTGCCGCAGAACGTGTACCAGCTCGACACGTCGCAGATGAAGCAGTTCGAGGACAGCAACGGCGACCAGCTCAAGAAGCGGCTGCGTCCCGGCGAGACCATGAAGCTCCCCGACGGCGCGGGTTCGATCACCTTCGAGAGCGTCGAGGAGTGGGCGAGCTTCCAGATCACACGCCAGCCCGCCAGCGGCTGGGCCCTCACCGGCGCCGTCGCCGCCATCGTCGGACTCGCCGGTTCGCTCTTCATCCAGCGCCGCCGCGTGTGGGTGCGGGCCGTGAAGGGACCGGACGGGGTCACCGTCGTCGAGATGGCCGGCCTCGGCCGCAGCGAGTCCGCGAAGCTCCCCGAGGAGCTGGCCGACCTCGCGATCGCGCTGCACACGGTGGCGCCCACCGCGCCCGACCCCGAATCCGAGACCGAACAACCCTCCGAAGAACCTGCCGAAGGGGCTGAGAAGTGAATCTCGCCGCCGCAACCAACGAGAGCCTGGCGAACGCCAGCAACACGCTGATCTACTCGTCCATGGCCGTCTACACCCTGGCCTTCTTCGCGCACATCGCGGAGTGGGTGCTGGGCAGCCGCAGCAAGGTCGGCCGCACGGCCGCCGCGCTGAAGAAGGAATCGGCCGCCGGCGGCTCCACGGTGAAGGTGCGGGTCGCGCAGCGGGGCGGCACCGCCGTACTGGACCGCCCCGAGGTCGTCACCCGGTCCGCCGCCGGCACGCGCGACGTCCCGGACGGCCCCGGTGCCGCCGGCGGCACCTTCAAGGGCGACCTGTGGGGGCGGATCGCGATCTCCCTGACCGTCGTGGCCTTCGCCGTCCAGGCGGCCGGAGTGGTCGCACGCGCCCTGTCGGTGCAGCGGGCCCCCTGGGGCAACATGTACGAGTTCTCGATCACCTTCTCCACGGTGGCCGTCGGCGCGTACCTGACCCTGCTGGCGCTGCGGAAGAACGTCCGCTGGATCGGTCTGCTGCTGGTCACCACCGTCCTGCTGGACCTCGGCATCGCGACCACCACGCTGTACACCGAGAGCGACCAGCTGGTGCCGGCGCTGCACTCCTACTGGCTGTGGATCCACGTCTCCACCGCCATCATCTGCGGCGCGGTCTTCTACCTCGGCGCCGTCGGCACCCTGCTCTACCTTTTCCGCGACAGCTACGAGAACAAGCTGGCCAACGGCATCACGCCCGGGAAGTTCGCGACCTCCGTCCTGGAGCGGCTGCCCTCCGCGAAGACCCTGGACACCTTCTCGTACCGCGTCAACGCCGCCGTGTTCCCGCTGTGGACTTTCACGATCATCGCGGGCGCGATCTGGGCGGGCGACGCCTGGGGCCGCTACTGGGGCTGGGATCCCAAGGAGGTCTGGTCCTTCATCACCTGGGTCGCGTACGCCGCCTACCTGCACGCCCGCGCGACGGCCGGCTGGAAGGGGCGCAAGGCCGCCTACCTGGCGCTGGCCGCCTTCGGCTGCTGGCTCTTCAACTACTACGGCGTGAACATCTTCGTCACCGGCAAGCACTCCTACGCCGGGGTCTGACCGGCACAGCCGTGAGGGCGCGACCGCACCGCGGCGGTCGCGCCCTCACGGCATGTACGGGTGTCAGCCCAGCGGGGTGTCCAGAACCGCCTTGCGGTGGCTGAACGTCTCCAGGGAGTACCGGCCGTGGTAGTTGCCCATGCCGCTCTCGCCGACCCCGCCGAACGGCAGGTCCGAGACGGTCAGGTGGGCCAGCGGCAGTCCGATGCCGACCCCGCCCGAGGAGGTCTCGGACAGCAGCCGCTCCCGCACTGCGGGGTCCTGGGTGAACGCGTACAGGGCGAGCGGCTTGTCACGGTCGTTGATGAAGCCGATGGCCTCGTCGAGCCCGTCCACGGTGATGACCGGCAGGACCGGACCGAAGATCTCCTCCCGCATCACGGGGGAGTCCGGGGCGACATCGGCCAGCACCGTCGGGGCGATGTACTTCTCGTCCCGGTCGTGGTCGCCACCCGTCACCGCGCGGCCGGAGCCCAGGAGGCCCACCAGCCGGTCGAAGTGGCGCTCGTTCACGATCCTGCCGTACTCCGGGCTGGTGGACGCGTCCGGCCCGAACAGTGCCTCGACCGCCGCCTTGAGGGCGTCCTCCAGGGCCGGCGCGGTCTCCGGGTCGGTCAGGACGTAGTCGGGGGCGACGCACGTCTGGCCGGCGTTGAGGAACTTCCCGGAAGCCAGCCGGGCGGCCACCGTCTCCAGGTCCGTGCCGCGGTCCACGAACGCGGGTGACTTCCCGCCCAGTTCGAGCGTCACCGGCGTGAGGTGCTTCGCCGCCGCGGCCATCACGATCCGGCCTACCGTGCCGTTGCCGGTGTAGAAGATGTGGTCGAAGCGCTCGGCGAGCAGCGCGGTGGTCTCCGGGACCGCGCCCTCCACCACGGCGACCGCGTCCGTGTCCAGATACCGCGGCAGCAGGCCGGCCACGGCGGCGGAGGTCGCGGGCGCCAGCTCGCTGGGCTTGGCGACGACCGCGTTGCCCGCGGCCAGCGCGCCCACGAGGGGCGCGAGAAGCAGCTGGACCGGGTAGTTCCACGGAGCGATGACGAGGACGACCCCGAGCGGGTCCTGCACCGTGTGCGCCGTGGCCCCCTTGAGGACCGCCGGTACGGGGGCGGGCTCGGGCTCCAGCCAGCCCTCCAGGCGCTCCAGGGTGTGGTCGATCTCGCGGACCGTGAAGTCGATCTCGGTCCGGTAGGCCTCCTTGCGGCTCTTGCCGAGGTCGGCGCGGAGCGCCTCGGCCAGTGCGTCGCCGCGCTCGGTGAGCAGGGCGCGCAGCCGCGTCAGCTGGGCGGTACGCCAGGCGAGGTCCCTGGTGCGACCGGTACGGAAGGTGTCCCGGAGCCGGGCGACGACCTCGGCCGGTGCCTCCCGCACGGTCGTGGCGGCGCTCACAGGGCCGCCACGATCTCGCGGGCCAGCTGCTCGGAGGAAGCCGGGTTCTGGCCGGTGTGCAGGTTGCGGTCGTGCACGGTGTGCACCGCCCACGGTTCGGCGGCGGCGTAGTCGGCGCCGAGCTCGACGAGGCGGTTCTCCAGCAGCCAGGGCGCCTTGGCGGCGAGGCCCGCCTGGGTCTCCTCGGCGTTGCTGAAGCCGGTCATGCGGTAACCGGCGAACGGCCAGCTGCCGTCCTCGCGGCGGGCGGGCAGCAGTGCGGCGGGCGCGTGGCACAGCACGGCGACCTGGGCGCCGGAGTCCAGGGCCGAGGTGAGCAGCCGGCCGGACACCTCGTTGACGGCGAGGTCCTCCATGGGCCCGTGGCCGCCGGGGTAGAAGACGACGTCGTACGAGGTGGGGACGACGTCTTCCAGCCGGGCGGGGATACGGAGCAGCTCGTCGATCGAGGCGAGGTAGGAGGCGACGGCGTCGGCCTGCTCCTGGCCTCCGTTGGCTTCGGCGGCGAGGCTGGCGGTGTCCACGGTGGGGGCCACGCCGCCGGGGGTGGCGATCGTGATGTCGAAGCCGGCCTGCGTGAAGACGCGATGGGGGGCCGCGAGTTCCTCGGCCCAGAAGCCGGTGGGGTGGGTGGTGCCGTCGTTGAGGGTCCAGTGGTCGGCACCGGTGAGGACGAAGAGTACGGAGGGCATGGGGGATGCTCCCTACGAGACGCGAGACGTACGACGCGTGGACTTGAAGCTTGATATGCTCAAGCAATACCCTTCATGTAACGGGTCAAAGTTGAGCATGTCAAATGAATGCGGGTGCGTGGCGGACTGGGTCCGGGCCTCCGGACCGCGTGTACCGATCGAAGGATGACCGACCATGACGACGGAACCGGCACCCCGCGCCGTCCCTACTCCGGACGAACTGCTGGAACCTCTCGCAGTCGTCGTCCGCGGCCACCACGACGACCTCACCGCGGTCGCCGGCCGCCACGGTCTCAGCACCTCGCAGGCCCGGGCGCTGATCGCTCTCAACGAGCCCATGCCCATGAGCGCGCTGGCCGGTCACCTGGTGTGCGACGCCTCCAACGCCACCGGGCTCATCGGCCGCATGGAGGCCCGCGGGCTGGTGACGCGCACTCCGGCGCCCGGCGACCGCCGCTCCAAGGTGGCCTCCCGCACAGCGGAGGGCACCGAGCTGGCGCACCGCATCCGTGCCGAGATGCGCGTGGTGCACGAAGCCCTGGAGGCTCTCACTCCCGAGGAGCGCACGGCGCTGCTGCCCCTGCTCCACCGGCTGGGACGCCTGCTGTCCTCATGAACGCGTGACGTGCCCCATGACGTGACGTGCGTCATGACGTGACGTGACTCGTCACGTGGTGCGGCTCATGACGTGGCGGGCGGAGTCGTGTCCTCGGGGCCGGCGCCGCCCTCCCGGCGCTTGGTCTCCTCCTCGCGGCGGCGCAGGTCCGCCTCCCGGTCATCGAGGCGGGACTCGTCCTTCCCGGTCTCGCTCTTCAGCGACTTCAGGAAGTCCGGGTTGTCGTCGGGCGCCACCCATGCGGTGCGGCGCCCGCGCCCCCCGCCCGGCGCGGTGCGGGTCTTGCCCGCGGCGAGCCAGACGACCGGCCCGACGATCCAGAACAGCAGGATGATGAAGACCCAGGCGACCTTCGGCAGGTGCTTCGTCTCGTTCTCCGGGGTGTTCAGACAGTCGATGAACGCGAAGATCGTCAGTGCCAGCGGCAGAAGAAAGATCAGGGCCCTGAGCATCGTGCAAGATCCCCCGAGGTGAGGTGAGGGGGCGCACGGACCGCCCCCGGTGACGGGCCCAGGGTATCGGGTGTCCGATACTGGGCCTTATGGCTTACGACGATCTTCGCTCCCTGCTCCGTGCTCTGGAGCGCGAGGGCGATCTCAAGCGCATCAAGGCCGAGGTCGACCCGTATCTGGAGGTCGGCGAGATCGTCGACCGGGTGAACAAGGCGGGCGGCCCCGCGCTGCTCTTCGAGAACGTCAAGGGGGCGTCCATGCCCCTGGCCATGAACGTCTTCGGGACCGACCGGCGGCTGCTCAAGGCGCTCGGGCTGAAGTCCTACTCCGAGATCAGCGACAAGATCGGCGGCCTCCTCAAGCCGGAGCTGCCTCAGGGGTTCGTCGGGATCCGTGAGGCGTTCGGGAAGCTCGGCGCGGTGACGCATCTGCCGCCGAAGAAGGTCAAGTCCGACAGCGCCCCCGTCCAGGAAGTCGTCCTGACCGGCGACGACGTGGACCTCGACCAGCTGCCCGCGCTCTTCACCTGGCCCGGGGACGGCGGCTCCTTCTTCAACCTGGGCCTCACGCACACCAAGGACCCCGAGACGGGGATCCGCAACCTCGGGCTCTACCGGCTGCAGCGCCACGACAAGCGCACCATCGGGATGCACTGGCAGATCCACAAGGACAGCCGCAACCACTACCAGGTCGCGGCCAGGCGCGGGGAGAAGCTGCCCGTCGCCATCGCCTTCGGGGCGCCGCCCGCCGTCACGTACGCCTCCACGGCACCACTGCCCGGGGACATCGACGAGTACCTCTTCGCCGGTTTCGTCCAGGGCAAGCGGATCGAGATGGTCGACTGCAAGACCGTCCCGCTCCAGGTCCCGGCGCAGGCCGAGGTGGTCATCGAGGGGTGGCTGGAGCCGGGCGAGATGCTGCCCGAGGGCCCGTTCGGCGACCACACCGGCTTCTACACCCCGCAGGAACCGTTCCCCGCTCTGAAGATCGACTGCGTGACCATGCGCAGGCGTCCGCTGCTGCAGTCGATCGTGGTGGGCCGGCCGCCCACCGAGGACGGCCCGCTGGGGCGTGCCACCGAACGGTTCTTCCTGCCGCTGCTCAAGATCATCATTCCGGACATCGTGGACTACCACCTGCCGGAGGCGGGCGGTTTCCACAACTGTGCGATCGTGTCGATCGACAAGAAGTACCCCAAGCACGCCCAGAAGGTGATGAGTGCCATCTGGGGGGCGCACATGATGTCGCTGACCAAGCTGATCGTCGTCGTGGACGCCGACTGTGATGTCCACGACCTCCATGAGGTGGCCTGGCGGGCGCTCGGCAACACCGACTACGCCCGTGACCTGCTGCTCACCGAGGGCCCGGTCGATCACCTCGATCATGCTTCCTACCAGCAGTTCTGGGGTGGCAAGGCCGGGATCGACGCGACGCGGAAGCTGCCCGAGGAGGGCTACACCCGGGACGGGGGCTGGCCGGAGATGGTCGAGTCCGACCCGGAGACGTCCGACCGGGTGACGCGACGCTGGAAGGAGTACGGACTGTGAGCGCCTCGGCCTCCGCCGGCGCCGTGCCGCAGCCCCGCAGCAAGCCACGCGCGTTCCTGCGGCTGGTGATGATCGAGCACTCGGTCTTCGCGCTGCCTTTCGCGTACATCGCCTCGTTGACCGCGATGTTCCAGCTGGACAGGACGTTCCACTGGGGCACGCTGCTGCTCGTGACCGTCGCGATGGTCGGGCTGCGTACGTTCGCGATGGCCGCCAACCGGATCATCGACCGGGAGATCGACGCCCGTAATCCGCGCACGGAGGGCCGGGAGCTCGTGACCGGCGCGGTCACGGTGAAGTCCGCGTGGACGGGCGCGGTCGTGGCCGTCGTCGTGTTCCTCGGCGCCGCCGCCCTGCTGAACCCCCTCTGCCTGGTGCTGGCGCCGGTCGCCGTCGTGCCGATGGTCGTCTACCCGTACGGCAAGCGGTTCACGAACTTCCCGCACGCGATCCTGGGCCTCGCCCAGGCCATGGGACCGATCGGCGCCTGGCTGGCGGTGACCGGGAGCTGGTCGTGGGACGCGGTGATCCTGGGGCTGGCCGTCGGCATCTGGATCGGCGGCTTCGACCTGATCTTCGCGTGCCAGGACGTGCAGGCCGACCGGGCCCACGGGGTGCTCTCCTTCCCCGCGCGCTTCGGGATCCCGGCCGCGCTGTGGGGCGCGCGGGTCTGCCACGTGGTGACGACCGGGCTGCTGGTGTGGTTCGGCCTGGCGACCGACGCGGAGATCTTCTACTGGATCGGCATGGCGATCGTCGCCGTGGCCTTCGTCTACGAGCACCGGGTCGTGCGGCCGCACGACCTGTCCCGGCTCAACCGGGCCTTCTTCTCGGTCAACGGCTTCATCGGCATAGCGCTCTTCGCCTGCGCGCTGCTCGACCTGCTGGTGCGGGGCCTCACACCGTGACGTAGGTCCGGGGGCGGCGGGGGCGGCGGAGGAAGAACGCCGCCGCCACCCCGCCTATGAGGCCGAAGAGGTGGCCCTGCCAGCTGATGCCGGAGTCCGTCGGCAGCACGCCCCAGAGCAGGGAGCCGTAGACCGCGGCGATGATCACGCCGATGACGACGTCCAGCGGGCGCCGGTCCACGAACCCGCGGACCAGAAGGTAGCCGAAGAGGCCGAAGACCACACCGGACGCGCCGAGCGTCACCGTGTCAGGCGGCGCGGTGAGCCAGACGCCGAGGCCCGCCGTCACGATCACCACGAGGACCACGGCGGCGAACCTGCGTATCCCGCCGAGCGCGGCGATGAAGCCGAGGACCAGCAGCGGGACGCTGTTGGACGCCACGTGCTCCCAGCCGCTGTGCAGGAACGCGGACGGCACGACGTCGGCCAGTTCCGGGACTTCGCGGGGGCTGACGCCGTAGGTGTCGAGGGAGTTGCCCGTCGCCATGTCGACGCCCTCCAGGAGCCACAGCAGCGCGAGCCAGGCGAGCATGACCGTGCCGGCCGTGACGGCCCGTGCGGTGGCGCTCGTGCGTGTGCCCTTCATGGCCACCCCCTGCCCATGGCTGTTCCCTCGTCCGTTGCAACGTCCGGAGCCCCTGGCTCAGTTCCTGGAGCAGAGCGCCGGATAGGCTCGACGGTGTGAGTACCGGGACTTCGATGAGTCAGCAGCAGCGCAGACCTTGGATTGTCGGGGTGTCGGGCGCATCGGGCACGCCCTTCGCGGCCGCGGTGCTGCGCGGGCTGCTGGCCGCCGGGGAGAGCGTCGATCTGGTGGTCAGCCGCGCCTCGCGGCTGACGCTCCTGGACGAGACGGGGATCGCGTTCCGCGACGCCCACTGGCAGGAGGACCTGCGGAGCTGGCTGGCGCGGGGCGCGGACGGGAAGCCGGACGCCTTCGGCCCGGACATCACCGGTGTACGGCACTGGGCGGCCGGCGATCTGGCGGCCGGACCGTCGTCGGGGTCGTATCCGGCGAAGGGGATGCTGATCGTCCCGGCGTCGACGGCGTGCGTGGCGGGGGTGGCCCTCGGGCTCTCGAAGGATCTGCTGCAGCGGGCGGCGAGCGTGACGCTCAAGGAGCGGCGGAAGCTCGTCGTGGCCGTACGCGAGACGCCGCTCAGCGGCCGGACACTGAAGCAGATGGTCGCGCTCGACGAGGCGGGCGCCGTGGTGCTGCCCGCCTCGCCGGCGTTCTACGCGGGAGCGACGCACATCCAGGACCTGGTGGACTTCGTCGCGGGGCGGGTGCTGGACGCGGCAGGGGTGCCGCACCAGCTGTACCGCCGGTGGGAGGGGGAGCTCGGTGGCGCCTCCCGGGGCTGATCCGGCGGGGTCAGCGCTTCTTCCTGTTCACGCGCGGGGTGCGCGTGCGGTCGACCCGGTGGGCGGCGGCGGGCTGGTGGGCACGCGAGCGGTTGGCCAGGTCCTGCAGCTCGCGCATCCGGGCGTAGGCCATCTCGATCGAGTACACGGTGAAGGTCACTCCTGAAGATTCGAAAGCTTTTCTTGGATGGTGGAGAAGATTTACAGGGCTTGACCCTGTTACGCCTTAGATTCTACACATAAGCTCGCGGTACTGCTGAACAATGGAAGGTTTCAGTCATATGGACGCGGTGGACAGACAGCTCATCCAGGCCCTGAGGGAGAACGGCAGGGCCTCGTACGCCGAGCTGGGACGGCTCGTGGGGCTTTCCGGGCCCAGCGTCACCGACCGCATCAACCGGCTGGAATCCGCCGGTGTCATCACCGGTTACCGCGCGACCGTCGACGCCGCCTCGCTGGGGCTCGGGGTCACCGCGCTGATCGGCATCTCCCTCTCCGACGCCGCCGACCACGAGGACGTCGCGCACCGGCTGAAGGACCTCGCCGAGATCGAGGACTGCTGGTTCATCGCGGGTGACGACTCGTTCATGCTCAAGGTGCGGGTGGGGGACGTGGACGGTCTGGAGAAGACGATCCGCAGGCTCGGCGGCACGAAGGGCGTCTCCCGGACCCGGACGACGGTCGTGCTCTCCACCAAGTGGGAGAACCGGGTCGGGGAGCTCCCCGAGGAGGAGTGACGCGGAGCGGTGACGGGGGTCCTCCCGCTCTTCGGGCGGGGGAGTACCGTGGGCTGCCGGATCTGTCACACGGAGATATGGAGGCGCCCTGGTGGACGCGGGACTCAAGCGCGAGCTGGAGGAGAAGGTCCGGGCCGGCGAGCGGCTGACCCGCGAGGACGGGATCGCGCTCTACGAGTCCGACGACCTGGCCTGGCTCGGCGGGCTGGCTCACAAGGTGCGTACGCGGAAGAACGGCGACGTCGTCCACTTCAACGTCAACCGTCACCTCAACATGACCAACGTGTGCACCGCGTCCTGCGCGTACTGCTCGTTCCAGCGCAAGCCGGGTGAGAAGGACGCGTACACGATGCGCATCGAGGAGGCCGTCCGGCTCGCGAAGGCGATGCAGGGCGAGAACCTCACCGAGCTGCACATCGTCAACGGGCTGCACCCCACCCTGCCGTGGCGCTACTACCCGCGCTCGCTCAGCGCGCTCAAGGAAGCCCTGCCGGAGGTGGCGCTCAAGGCGTTCACGGCGACGGAGATCCATCACTTCGAGACGATCTCCGGGCTCTCGGCCTCGGAGATCCTCGACGAGCTGATCGAGGCCGGTCTGGAGTCGCTGACCGGCGGTGGCGCGGAGATCTTCGACTGGGAGGTCCGTCAGCACATCGTCGACCACAACACCCACTGGGAGGACTGGTCGCGCATCCACCGCCTCGCGCACGAGAAGGGTCTCAAGACCCCGGCGACGATGCTGTACGGGCACATCGAGGAACCCCGTCACCGCGTCGACCACGTGCTGAGGCTGCGGGAGATGCAGGACGAGACCGGCGGCTTCCAGGTCTTCATCCCGCTTCGCTACCAGCACGACTTCGTGGACATGAAGGACGGCAAGGTCCGTAACACCCTCCAGGCGCGGACGTCGATGGCGACCGGCGCGGAGGCGCTCAAGACCTTCGCGGTCTCGCGGCTGCTCTTCGACAACGTCCCGCACGTCAAGGTGTTCTGGGTGATGCACGGCGTGCAGACCGCGCAGCTCGCACTCCAGCACGGTGCGGACGACATGGACGGCTCGGTCGTCGAGTACAAGATCACGCACGACGCCGACGACTACGGCACGCCGAACAAGCTCGGCCGCGAGGACCTGCTGGAGCTCATCCGGGACGCGGGCTTCCGGCCCGTGGAGCGCAACACCCGGTACGAGATCCTGCGCGAGTACCCGGGCCCGGACGCCGGGCGGCGCGAGACGCCGCAGCCGATGCGCGTCTGAGGCACCACCGCGCGCGACGCCCCCGCAGTGTGAGAAAGCCCCGGCCGGCCGGGGCTTTCTCGCGTGGTGGACGCAGGTTGAGCACTGTCTCCCGTAATAGTTAATCTGCCTGTATGGCGCTTACTTTTGAAGTGGATCCCGCGTTCGGCCGAACTTTGCGGGACGGCATCACCGCGCTCTGGGTCGATGTCAGCAACGCGGGCGGAGCCGTCGGCTTCGTGCCGCCCGTCACCGACGAAGAGGTCCGGCCGGAGCTCCTCAAGCACCTCGCCGGGATGGCGGAAGGCCGCACCCGCCTGGTCATCGGGCGGGACCAGGACGGCACGGTGGCCGCCACCGCCTTCCTCACCCGCAACACCCACCGGCTCATGCAGCACTGGATCGGCGTCTACACGGTCATGGTGCACCCGCGCCACCAGGGCAAGGGCTTCGGGCGCGCCCTGATGACGGCCACGGCCGACGCCGCCCGGGGGCTCGAGGGGATCGACGCCATCCGGCTCACCTGCCGCAGCGGCACCGGGGCGGACCGCTTCTACGCCTCCTGCGGCTACAAGGAGGTGGGCCGGATCCCCGGCGCCATCCGGGTGGCCGAGGACGACTACCGCGACGACATCATCATGCTGCTCCCGCTCTTCCGGTAGCGGCCCCGGGGGCAGACCCTGCGAACTGATCGAATTCGGGGCATGCTTCACTGGTCGGGCAGGATTCCGGACTGCACGACCGCAGGAACGTCGGACGTAGAGAGAAGGCCAGCCGTGTCCGCTGCCAAGCCGAGCGCAACGATCCGGTACACCGCCATGCGCCTGCTGATTTTCGTCGGCTGCTTCTTCGTCGCCGGCGCGGCGGTCCATTTCGGCGTGCTTCCCGCAGGCGTCGGCGGCTCCAACGTCGTCTGGGTCATCCTCCTGGGCCTGCTGCTCTCCGCGCCCCTCAGCTTCATCCTGCTGCGCAAGCAGCGCGACGAGATGTCCGAGCAGATCGTCTCGTCGGTCGACCGGACCAAGGCCAGGCTCGAGGCGAACCGCACCCGCGAGGACAGCGTCACCCGGTAGGCGCCGCGTAAGGTTCCTCACACCCGAACCCCGTACGACGAGACCCCGGACCGGAGCAGCCGCTCCTGTACCGGGGTTTCGGCGTGTCCGGACCCGGCCGGACAGAATGATCAAGAAGCAGACCTTTGAGGTTCTCAAAGTTTCGGTGTTAACGTGTTCGGCATGATGACGGCAGTGCGCACCCACCACGCCCCGGGCGTCCCGCTCGTGGCGCGCCTGCACGTCGATCTCTGCCGCTGTATGTCCGCGGTCTGTTGCCGCAACGTCTGAACCGGCATCATGCAGCGGCGCCGCCCCCGGCGCGGGCGCCGCACCCCCGTCCCCCTGTTCGACCGCACGACCGTACGTCTGTCCTCGTACGCACCGGTGCGTCACATCTGGAGTGTGTCCGTGTCCGCGAATCCCGCGCCCACCGCCGAGACCGAAGCCGGTAAGCCGTCCGGTTCCGGTTTCCGCCTGCCCAGCATCCCGTTCTGGATACAGATCGTCGCCGGTCTGGTTCTCGGTGTCCTGCTGGGCTGGCTCGCCCGCAGCCAGGACGTCAGCTGGCTCGTCACCACCCTCGACAAGGTGGGCGGCATCTTCGTCCAGCTCCTCAAGCTGGCCGTCGCGCCCCTCGTCTTCTTCGCGATCCTGGTGTCGATCACCAACCTGCGCAAGGTCAACAACGCCGCCAGGCTGGCCACCCGCACCCTGCTGTGGTTCATGATCACCTCACTGATCGCCGTCGCCATCGGTCTCGCGATCGGCCTGGTCACCAACCCGGGCGCCGGCACCGGCCTCACGCCGAAGGACGGCGCCAAGCCCGAGAACGCCGGCTCCTGGATCGACTTCCTCACCGGTATCGTCCCCACCGACGTCATCACACCGTTCACCGAGCTGAACGTCCTGCAGATCGTCTTCATGGCGGCCGTGGCCGGCATCGCCGCGCTCCAGCTCGGCGAGAAGGCCAAGCCGATCCTCGTGCTCAGCGAGTCGGTCCTCGAACTGCTCCAGAAGGCCCTGTGGTGGGTCATCCGCCTCGCCCCGATCGGCACCGTCGGCCTCATCGGCTACGCGATCGCCGACTACGGCTGGGACCTGATCGGCAAGTACGCCACGTTCACCGCCGACGTGTACATCGGCTGCGCCCTCGTGATGTTCGGCGTCTACCCGCTGCTGCTCGCCACGGTCGCCAAGGTCAGCCCGCTGCAGTTCTTCAAGGGAGCCTGGCCCGCGATCCAGCTGGCCTTCGTCTCCCGCTCCTCGGTCGGCACGATGCCGGTGACCCAGCAGGTCACCGAGCGTCTCGGCGTCCCGAAGAACTACGCGAGCTTCGCCGTCCCGTTCGGCGCCACGACGAAGATGGACGGCTGCGCCGCGATCTACCCGGCGCTGGCAGCGATCTTCATCGCGCAGATCTTCGACATCCAGCTGGGCATCGGTGACTACATCCTGATCGCGTTCGTCTCGGTGATCGGCTCGGCGGCCACCGCCGGCCTCACCGGCGCCACGGTCATGCTGACCCTCACCCTGTCGACCCTGGGCCTGCCGCTGGAGGGTGTGGGCCTGCTGCTGGCCATCGACCCGATCCTGGACATGATGCGCACCGCCACGAACGTGGCGGGACAGGCTCTGGTCCCCGTGATCGTCGCGGCCCGCGAGAAGATCCTCGACCACGACGCGTACAACTCGGCGTCGGCCTCCCCGGTCGAGGAGCCCGCGGACGAGGTGCGTGACACGGAGACCAGGGGCGTCCCCGTCACGGTGTGACCTCCCCCTGCTCACCGGCGCCCCCGGACTCCGTGTCCGGGGGCGCCGGCGTGTGTCAGGGGCGGCTGAAGACGACCTCGGGGTTGCCGGGGGTGGGGCCGTCCAGCAGGGGCTGGTGCCGTCCGCGCAGGTGCTGGTCGAAGAAGGCGCTGACGTAGTCACGCGTGATCCGGACCTGCCGGTCGGTGGAGAGCGTGACCGTGGGGTCCAGGGTCACCTCCATCCGGTCCTCGAGGACGGGCACGTCCGTGAAGCTGGAGTGGCCTGAGCCCTCCACACCGAGCCAGCGCTTCCAGCCGCCCAGCCGCTGCCAGCCCTTGTCCCACGAGTCGTCCTCACCACCGGGGTGGTGGAACGAGGTGGTGCCGAGCATCAGGAAGGGCCGGTCGCCGACGCCCGGGCGCGGAACCGGGTCGAAGAAGGTGCCGTCCATGTTGACCCCCGCGTCGACGCGGGCATCGGTGAACATCGTGGAGGCCGCGGCGCTGCCGCCGATGGAGTGGCCCGCCACGGCGACCCGGCGCCGGTCGATCATGCGGGCGTTTTTCCAGACGGGGCGGGACCCGGTCAGCCGGTCGAGCACGAAGGAGAGATCGGAGGCCCGTCCGGTGGAGACGGTCTTCAGCACTTTCCGTTCGGCCGCCTCGTCCGGTGCCGCCTCGACCGCGTCACACGCCGCGCACGTGAGGATCCGCCCGCCGGGGAACGCCGTCCCCATGGATTCATGGGCGTGATCGACGCTCGCCACGACGTAGCCGCGGCTCGCCAGGTCCTCGGCGAGGGACGTCAGGGTGGCCCGGGGGTTACCGAAACCGGGGGAGAGCAGCACCAGGGGGAACCGGCCCCGTGCGGTGTCCGCGCCCGTGCGGGCGTGGGTGCCGAGGGAGCTCGTCCTGGCAGGGGCGTCGTCCCCCAGCCCGCGGCCCGCCAGGAGGGCCTCGGCCTCCTTCGCGCTCATGTACGGGGCGGGGACCCCCGGGCCGCCGGCCCGGGCCGGGTAGTGGACCGACACCATCAGTTCGCGGTCCCCGGCCCCGGGGACCCAGGGGTCGGTGCGGCTGCGGTCGGTGAGGTGCAGGACGTCCGCCCCCACGGCGTACGGGCCGGTCGGACGGGGCAGTCCGGCCGGGACCGCGGTGGACGCGGCCGGGGCGGGGCGGGACAACGCCTGGGCGGTGACGGCGGGAGCGGCCAGCAGGGCGAGGGCTGCGAGGGCCGCGACAGCGGTCCGTCTGCGGATTCTGGTCGTCATGTGAAGGACACTAGGCAGCCGGACCGAAGAGGACATCGGACCCGGGGGCGATCCCGTGGGGGACCTGAGGCGTACGGGCGGGATACCGCAGGTGCAGGGGACGACTACCGGCCACCGCGGCCGGGCCGCGCCCCTTCCCAGCGACGGCTGTCGGGGCCGCGCCGTACTCTTACCGAGGAGTAGCGCAGTGGGGGCGGGAGGGATGTCTGACGTGAGTGCAGTGAAGAGCAAACGGATGCCGCGCGCGGTGCGTGAGAAGCAGATGATGGACGCGGCTGTGCAGACCTTCGGGCAGCGCGGATACCGGGCCGCCTCGATGGACGAGATCGCGGAACTCGCCGGTGTGTCCAAGCCCTTGGTCTACCTGTACCTCAATTCGAAGGAGGAGCTCTTCACCGCGTGCATCCGCCGTGAGGCGAAAGCGCTGGTGGAGGCGATACGGGCGGCCGTGGAGCCGGGGATTCCGGCAGACAGGCAACTGTGGTCGGGGCTGCGGGCGTTCTTCACCCACACCGCGGAGAACCCGGACGGCTGGGCGGTGCTGCACCAGCAGGCGAGCTCGCACGGGGAGCCGTTCGTCAGCGAGGTGGGGGCGCTGCGGAAGGAGATCGTTGCGTTCGTGACCGGTCTGATCGGTGCGGCGGCGCGCGAGGCGCACAGCGATCCCGCGCTGCCGGACCGGGACGTGGCGGGGCTCGCGCAGGCACTGGTGGGGGCGGCGGAGGCGCTCGCCGGGTGGGCGAACGTCACTCCCGGCGTCTCGGCCAAGGAGGCCGCGTCCACCCTGATGAACTTCTCGTGGGCGGGCCTGGAGAACCTCATGCAAGGGCGCGGCTGGCAGTCCCGGGGGGACTGAGCGGGCTCAGTCCTCCCGGGCCACGCTGCCGGTGAGGTGGACGCGGCTGCCGCTGCGCACCTGGAAGGCGGAGCCCGTGGCGGCGTACGTCACGGTGGAGGGCAGCAGGACGGGCGCCTTGAAGTCCGCCCGCACGGACCGGATCCGGCCCGGCTCGCCCGCCCCGGCCCCGGTTCCGGCTTCCGCCAGGCAGCGGGCGACGGTCCACATGCCGTGAGCGATGTGCCGGGGGAAGCCGAAGAGCCGTGCCGTCACGGGGTGGAGGTGGATGGGGTTGCGGTCACCCGAGGCTGCTCCGTACCGCCGTCCGAGGCCGGTGGGCAGCCGCCACTCCGCCACGGCGGGCAGCTCCGGGGAGACGTCCGGGGAAGGAGCGGGGGCGGCCGCCGCTCCGGTCGCGTGCCGGGACAGGTAGCCGCTGCGTGACTCCCAGACGAGTTCGCCCCCACGCCGCGCCTCGGTCACGACCGTGACCTCGGTGCCGCGCCGGTGGGGCGCCAGTTCGTCCGCGTGGACGGCGAGTTCGAGCTCGTCCGCCGGGTGCAGTGTCCGGTGTCCGGTGATCTCGATCCAGGTGTGGACCAGTCCGAGTACCGGGAGGGGGAAGTCGCGGCCCGTCATCAGCCGCATGGCCGGCGGGAAGCCCAGCACGTGCGGATAGGTGAGCGGCACCGGGCCCGATTCGGCGAAGCCGCAGATCCTGCTGTACGCGGCGAGGGGGCCGGGGGGGATGCGGGCGGGCGGGAGCACCGCACGGCCGGCGGGCAGCGTGGCGCCGGGGCGTCCGGCCCGCTTGAACGGTGAGGTGAGGGCTCCGCGGACGAGGGACAGACCCAGGCCGGTCATGGGTCACGCCCCCAGCAGGCTCTGGCCGCAGACCCGTACGACCTGGCCGTTGACCGCGCTGGACGCGGGCTGGGCGAACCAGGCGGTGGTCTCGGCGACGTCCACCGGGAGGCCGCCCTGGGACAGGGAGTTCATCCGGCGGCCGGCCTCCCGGATGAAGAAGGGCACGGCGGCCGTCATCTTCGTCTCGATGAAGCCGGGCGCGACGGCGTTGACCGTGATGCCGTGCTCGGCGGCGGCGCGCGGAGCCAGCGAGCGGACCAGGCCGATGATGCCCGCCTTGCTCGCCGCGTAGTTGGTCTGGCCGTTGTTGCCCGCGATCCCGGCGATGGACGCGGTGGCGACGATCCGGCCGCCGCGGCGCAGGGTGCCCGACCCGACGAGGGCGTCCGTGGTGCGCAGGACGCTGTCCAGGTTGACGTCGATGACCGAGGCCCAGCGGTCGGCGGGCATGTTGGCGAGCCGGCGGTCCCGGGTGATGCCCGCGTTGTGGACGAGGATGTCCAGCCCGCCGGGGACGGCCGCGGCCATGAGACCGGCTGCGTCGGGTGCGGTGATGTCCAGCGGCAGGGCGGTGGCGCCGAGGCGGTCGGCGGTGCGGACGAGCTGTTCCCGGGCCTGCGGGACGTCCAGGCAGATCACCTGGGCGCCGTCCCTGGCCAGGACGGAGGCGACGGAGGCGCCGATGCCGCGCGCCGCGCCGGTGACGATCGCGGTGCGCCCGGTCAGCGGCGCCGCCCAGTCGGTCACCTCTCCGGGGGCGTCGGCGGTGAGTTCGATGACCTGGCCGCTGATGTAGGCGGCGCGGGGGGACAGCAGGAAGCGGAGCGTGGACTCGGCCGAGGCCGGGCTCGCCCCGGGTGCGAGCCGCAGCAGCTGCGTGGTGGCACCCCGGCCGATCTCCTTGCCGAGTGAGCGTACGAACCCTTCGAGGGCCTGCTGGGCCGCCGCCTGGTGATGGTCGTCGGGGGACGGCGCGGTGCCGAGGACGACGACGCGGCCGCCGCCGGCCAGCGACCGTACGACGGGGTGGAGGGCGGCGTGTACGCCGGCGAGTCCGGCGGCCGTGGTGACGCCGGTGGCGTCCAGGACGACGGCGGCCGGGCGTTCGGCCCGGCCGGTGACCTTCAGGCCGGTCGTGGCGAGTACCGGGCCGAGCGCGCCCGGGTGGGCGGAGCTGCCTGCGGTGAGGTGGAGCAACGGCCCGTCCAGGGAAGGGGTTTCCAGCGTCCAGCGGCGCAGCGGGGCGGGCTGGGGCAGGCCGAGTCCGCGGGTCAGGAATCGGCCGGGTGCGGTGCCGGTGAAGTGCAGATAGCGGTCGGCCATTGTCTGGACTCCTGCTCGGTCGTAGATTTACTCCGGAGTAAGGTTACTCAAGGGTCAGGAGTTGTCGAGATGAGTTGGTCGAATTGATTCCCCTCGCACTTCCGCGGCCGCGCCGGGTCGCGGTCATCGGTGGCAGCCGTATCCCGTTCGCCCGCTCCGACGGCCCGTACGCGCAGGCGTCGAACCAGGACATGCTGACCGCCGCGCTGGACGGGCTCGTCGAGCGCTTCGGCCTGGGGGGACAGCGGGTCGGCGAGTTCGTGGCCGGGGCGGTGCTCAAGCACAGCCGGGACTTCAATCTGGCCCGCGAGACCGTCCTGGGGTCGGCCCTGGACCCGCGCACACCCGCCTACGACATCCAGCAGGCGTGCGGTACCGGTCTGCAGGCCGTGATCGCCGCGGCCAACAAGATCGCACTCGGCGCCGTCGACTCGGCGATCGCGGGCGGCGCGGACACCGCGAGCGACGCGCCCCTCGGTGTCAACGACCGGTTGCGCAGGATTCTGCTGGAAGCCCGCCGCGCCAGGTCGACGGGAGCCCGGATCAGGGCACTCGCCGCAATCCGTCCCGGCCACCTCGTCCCCGACATCCCCCGCAACGCCGAACCCCGCACCGGCCTTTCGATGGGTGAGCACGCGGCGGTCACCGCCCGGAAGTGGGGGGTGACCCGCGAGGACCAGGACCTGCTGGCCGCCACCAGCCACCGGCGTCTCGCCGCGGCGTACGAACGCGGCTTCCTGGACGACCTCGTCGTCCCGTACCTCGGGCTGGACCGCGACCAGAATCTGCGTCCCGGCTCCACCGTGGAGAAACTGGCCACGCTGAAGCCGGTGTTCGGCGCCGGTGACCCCGGCGCGACGATGACCGCGGGTAATTCGACCCCGCTCACCGACGGCGCGGCCACCGTGCTGCTGGCGAGCGAGGAGTGGGCCGGGGCGCACGGTCTGGAACCGCTGGCGTACCTGTCGCTGTACGAGACCGCCGCCGTGGACCATGTGAACGGCGAGGACGGGCTGCTGATGGCACCCGCGTACGCCGTCCCGCGCCTGCTGGAGCGTGCCGGGCTGACCGTCGGGGACTTCGACCTCTTCGAGATCCACGAGGCCTTCGCCTCCCAGGTGCTCGCCACCCTGGCGTCCTGGGAGGAGCAGGGGCTCGCCCCCGTCGACAGGGACAAGCTGAACGTGGTCGGATCGTCCCTCGCCACCGGCCACCCCTTCGCCGCGACGGGCGCCCGGATCGTGGCGACCCTGGCCAAGCTCCTCGCGGAGCGGGACGCGCCGGGACGGGGACTGATCTCGGTCTGCGCCGCGGGCGGCCAGGGGGTCACCGCCATCCTGGAACGCCCCTGACCGCGGTCCGGGTCCCCCGACCGCCCATCCGTACGTGAACGACCCCGCGCACCCAGCAGCCGCCTCGGCGCCGGCCCCACGGACGGGCCCGGCGCCGGACCCCATGTCGAGGAGCCGCTCGTGTCCACGCCCGCCCCCGCCGCAACCGCCGCCTCCGCCGTCCCCGCCCTGGTCGAGCCGACCAAGGTCAGGGCGGCCGACGGCACCGTAAGGGAAGTCTCCGTGCCGCCCCTGGTGCCGGCCGTGCGACGCGGCTCGCTCGCGGAGATCCCCTTCGACAACGCCAGGGAAGCCCCGGCCGAGGCGGTCCTCAGCCGCAAGCAGGCCGACGGCAGCTGGCAGGACGTGACCGCCGCCGAATTCGCCGCGGAGGTCCAGGCCGTCGCCAAGGGCCTGATAGCCGAGGGTCTCCAGAGCGGTGACCGGATCGCGATCATGGCCCGTACGACCTACGAGTGGACGCTGTTCGACTTCGCGTCCTGGGCCGCCGGGCTGGTCACCGTGCCCATCTACCCCACCTCCTCGGCCTTCCAGACGCGCTGGATCCTCCAGGACTCCGGGGCGGTCGCCTGCGCGGTGGAGACGAAGGAGCAGGGCCGGCTGGTCGGTCGGGAACGGCAGCAGCTCGGAGACCTCACCCATCTCTGGCAGTTCGACACGGGTGCGACGGACCGGCTGAAGACCCTGGGCGAGGACGTGCCCGACGCGGCCGTCGACGCCCGTCGTGGTGCCCTGGGACCGGACAACCCCGCCACCCTCATCTACACCTCGGGCACCACGGGCCGGCCCAAGGGCTGTGTCCTGACCCACGGAAACTTCTTCGCCGAGGTCGACAACGCCATCGAGCTGCTCCATCCGGTCTTCAAGTCGGTTTCCAAGTACCCCGCGTCCACCCTCCTGTTCCTGCCTCTCTCCCATGTCTTCGGCCGGATGGTGGCGATCGGCTGCATGCGTGCCCGGGTCCGGCTCGGGCACGCGCCGTCCATCCGGACCGACGACCTGCTCGCGGACCTGGCCGGCTTCAAGCCGTCGTTCCTGCTGGCCATCCCCTACGTCCTGGAGAAGGTCTACAACACCGGCCGGGCCACCGCCGAGAAGATGGGCCGCGCCTCCTCCTTCGACCGGGCGGCCCGCATCGCGCAGCGCTACGGCGAGGCGGTCGAGGCGGCGGAACACGGCACGGGTCCCGGCCCCGGCATCGGGCTCCGTGCCGCCCGCGCCCTCTACGACCCGCTGGTCTACCGGCGTATCCGGGCCGCGCTGGGCGGTCACGTCCGGTACGCCATCTGCGGCGGCTCCCCGCTGGGGCACAGGCTCGCGGCCTTCTACGCGGGAGCGGGCATGCAGATCTTCGAGGGCTACGGCCTGACCGAGACCACCGCCGCCGCCACGGTCACCCCGCCCCTCAAGCCCCGGCTGGGCACGGTGGGCTGGCCGCTGCCGGGCACCGCCGTGCGGATCGCGGACGACGGCGAGGTCCTGCTCAGCGGCGGCCAGGTCTTCAAGGGCTACTGGGACACCGAGCGTGGCGAGGCCACGCCGTACACGGATGACGGCTGGTTCCCGACGGGTGACCTGGGGGCTCTGGACGACGACGGCTACCTCACCATCACCGGCCGCAAGAAGGACATCATCATCACGTCCGGCGGCAAGAACGTCACCCCCGCTCCGCTGGAGGACTGGCTGCGCGCCCATCCGCTGATCAGCCAGTGCATGGTGGTGGGGGACGACCGGCCGTTCATCAGCGCCCTGATCACCCTGGAGCCGGACGGGCTGGCCCACTGGCGCCGGATGCGCAAGAAGGAGGGCGTCCCCCTGCGCGAGCTCGTCCACGACGAGGAACTGCTCGCCGTGTTGCAGCGCGCGGTCGACGAGGCCAACCGGCTCGTCTCGCGCGCCGAGTCCATCCGCAGGTTCACGGTGCTCCCCCAGGACTTCACCGAGGAGAGCGGGCACCTCACCCCGTCGCTGAAGCTCAAACGCGACGCGGTCATGCGGGACTTCGAAGCGGAGGTCGAGGAGCTGTACCGCGCGTAGCCCCGGAGGGCCTCACGACGACTCCGAGGCGGACGCCGGGAATACGACGGGAAAATTTTGAACCGGCACAAAGCGGTCAGGGGTGCGATTCCCGTACGTCTGTACGTCCCGCCTCGGAGCATTGTTTGCAAGGTGAAAGCTGTTCAAAACCTTTGATGTGAGTGGTCACATCCGGTAATCTGGCGGCGAGTCAAGGGTGAGACATCGGAGTCTCACCCTCCGGATGTGGAAATCGCAGCACATAGCGTCCTCTCCATGACTGAGCTGGACGCGCGGCCACAGGCCGGAGACACGGTACGGGGAAGCGTCCCGGCCGACGGCGGCGTACGCGAGAAGGGCCTCGGGGGCAACTCCGTCGGCCTGATGGGCAGCGCCGTCCTCGGTATCTCCACCGTCGCCCCGGTGTACTGCCTGACCTCCACCCTCGGGTCCACCGCCGGTGAGGTCGGTGTGCAGATGCCCGCCGTGTTCCTGGCGGGGTTCCTCCCGATGCTGCTGGTCGCCTTCGCGTACCGGGAGCTCAACAAGGCCGTGCCGGACTGCGGCACCTCGTTCACCTGGACGGTCAAGGCCTTCGGGCCGCGCCTGGGGTGGATGTGCGGCTGGGGCCTGGTGATCGCCACGATCATCGTGCTGTCGAACCTCGCCGGCGTCGCCACCTCCTACTTCTGGCTCCTGGCGGGCGAGGTCTCCGGCAGCGAACGGCTCGCCGCCCTGGACGACAGCAAGCCGGTCCACATCCTCACGTGCCTCCTCCTGATCGCCGTGGCCACGGCGATCAGCTACCGGGGGATGACCGCCACCAAGGGGGTCCAGTACACCCTCGTGGTGCTTCAGCTCGTCGTCCTCGCCCTGTTCGTGACCATGGCCGTGCAGAAGGCGGGCAGCGGTGATCTCTCCAGCACGCCGACGGACTTCTCCTGGTCCTGGCTGAACCCGTTCGCCGTCCGGTCCTTCGCCGCCTTCACGGCGGGGCTCTCCCTCTCCATCTTCATGTTCTGGGGCTGGGACACCTGTCTCACCGCGAACGAGGAGACCGTCGGATCCGAGAAGACGCCGGGCCGGGCCGCGCTCGTCTCGATGGTCGTCCTGGTCGGCTCCTACCTCGCCACCGGTATCGCCGCCCAGATGGCCGTCGGTACCGGCGGCTCGGGCCTCGGCCTCGCCGCTCCGGAGACCTCCGACAACGTCTTCGCCGCCCTGGCCGGTCCGGTCATGGGCCCCGGCCTCGGCATCCTGCTCTTCCTGGCGGTGCTGGCGTCGGCGGCCGCGAGCCTGCAGACCACCTTCATCCCGGTGGCGCGCACGGTCCTGGCGATGGCGACGTACGAGGCACTGCCCGCGTCGTACGCCAAGGTCCACCCGCGCTTCAGGACCCCGGGGCGGGCGACCGTCGTGGCGGGCGTCGCGACCGGCGTGTTCTACACGGTGATGACCCTGGTCAGCGAGCACGTCCTGGTCGACACGATCTACGCGCTCGGCCTGATGATCTGTTTCTACTACGCGCTGACCGCCTTCGCCTGCACCTGGTACTTCCGTGCCGAGCTCACCCGGTCCGCCCGTGACCTCGTCCTCAAGGGCCTGTTCCCCGCCGTCGGCGGCATCCTGCTCGCAGCGGTCTTCGGCAAGACCCTCCACGACATGTGGGACCCGGCCTACGGCTCCGGCTCGTCCGTCCTCGGCGTCGGTTCCGTCTTCGTCATCGGTGTCGGGCTGCTGCTGCTCGGCGTGGTGCTGATGGAGGCCACGCGGCGCCGCAGCCCGGCGTTCTTCCGCGGTGAGGTGCTGACGAAGGAGACGCCGGCGTTCGTGGTGAACGACTGAGCGGTCCGGCCGGCGTGCCGGTGTCCGGGCCCCCGGCCCCGGCGGGGCGAGGCGGGAGTCGCGGACGGAAGGGGACAACTACCCCTGCGGAGTGGGTTCTGCGGCCGCTCGACCGCATACCTTGGAGCCGTCACGCACGACGACGGAGGTGCCTCTCATGCGGATCGCCACGACGATCTTCCTCACCGACGAGACGATCACGCCGGTCCGGCTCGCGCGCGAGCTGGAGCAGCGGGGGTTCGCCGGGCTGTACCTGCCCGAGCACACCCACATCCCGGTGAGCCGGGAGAGCCCGTATCCGGCGGGTGGTGAGTTGCCGGACGAGTACGGGCGCACGCTCGACCCCTTCGTCGCCCTGGGGCAGGTCTCCGCCGTCACCGAACGGCTGTCCCTCGGCACCGGCATCACGCTGATCGCCCAGCACGACCCCATCGACCTGGCGAAGCAGGCCGCCACGCTCGACCACCTCTCCGGCGGCCGCTTCACGCTCGGCATCGGCTTCGGCTGGAATGTGGAGGAGGCCGCGGACCACGGAGTGCAGTGGTCGACCCGGCGCGCGCTCGGCAGCGACCGGCTGGCACTGATGAGGGCCCTGTGGGCGGACGAACCGACATCGTACGAAGGTGAGTTCGGTTCTGTCCGGGCGAGCCTGGCCTATCCGAAGCCGGTGCAGCGGCCGCGCGGACCGGTGAGCGGCCCGCGCACCCTGATCGGCGGGGCGGCCGGCCCGAAGCTGTTCGCGCAGATCGCCCGGGACGCGGACGGATGGCTGCCGATCGGCGGACGCGGCCTGTCGGAGTCCGTGCCGCGGCTGCGTACGGCCTGGGAGGAGGCGGGCCGCGACCCGGAGCAGCTCCAGGTGGTGCCCTATGCGGTCCGGCCCTCGCCGGGGAAGCTGGCATACTACGCGGATCTGGGCGTCGAGGAGGTCGTCCTCCAGTTGCCCCCGGCCGGGGAGGGCGAGGTGCTGCGCGCTCTGGACGCGTACGCGGCGTACCTGTGACATGCCTGTGGCCGGGAACGTACCGGCGTGATCCTGCGGGGAACCATGAACGCTAAAATCGCATCTATCACCTCCGGACATCGATGGTGCGGCCCGTGTGCGTGTGTGCCCGGCTGCCTGGGAACGGGAGCAGGATGAACAGGCCGTTGCGGCACATAGCCATCTTCTGCGGGCTGCTGATGCTGGCCCTGCTGATACGGGCCAATTGGCTCCAGTACGCCACGAGCCAGGAGCTCGCCACCCACGAACACAACCGCCGGGTCAAGATCACCCAGTTCGCGACCCCGCGCGGCGACATCATCGTGGGCGGCAAGGCGATCACGGGGTCGAAGGCGGTCGAGGGGACCGACTTCAAGTACCAGCGCACGTTCAAGCAGGGTCCGATGTACGCCCCCGTCACCGGCTACGCCTCCCAGGCACAGGGCATGTCCCTCCTGGAGAACACGTACGACAGCATCCTCAGCGGCGAGGACGAGCGGTTCGCCTTCCGGCACGCCAAGGACATCCTCACCGGGGAGCCCCGGCGAGGCGGTGACGTCGTCACGACCATCGACCCCAAGGCCCAGGCGGCTGCCTACAAGGGCCTGACCGACCTCGACGCGCGGGGGGCCGTCGTCGCCCTCGAGCCGTCGACCGGCAAGGTCCTCGCCCTGGTCTCGACACCCTCGTACGACCCCTCGGTCTTCGCCGGCAACTCCTTCAAGGAGGGCGACAGGTTCCAGGCGCTGGTCGACGACAAGGGCAAGCCGCTCGCCAACCGCGCGCTGCGCGAGACCTTCCCGCCCGGCTCCACCTTCAAGATCCTCACCGCGACGGCCGCGCTGGAGCACGGCGTCATCACGGACGTCAACGCCCCGACCGACGCCGTCTCCCCGTATCCGCTGCCGCTGTCCTCGAACAAGATCGGCAGCGAGGCGGGCGACAAGGTCTGCAACAAGGCGTCGCTGAAGACGGCCATGCAGCACTCCTGCAACAACGTCTTCCTCGACGCCGCGGCCGAGCTGGGCGTCGACAGGATGCGGGAGACGGCGGAGAAGTTCGGCTTCAACGCCGACGTCTACGACGAGGAGTTCGGCGACATGCTCGCCACGAAGAGCCTCTACCCGAAGGAGCTCGACAAGCCGGGAACCGCCCTCACCGGCATGGGCCAGGGCAGCCTCACCAGCACCCCGATGCAGATGGCCATGGTGACGGCGGCCCTCGCCAACAACGGCAAGCTGATGCAGCCGTACATCGTCGACAAGCTGCAGGGGCCGGACCTGACCGCCATCGAGGAGCACAGCCCGAAGGTGAAGAGCGAGCCCGTCTCCGAGGAGACGGCGAAGAAGGTCCAGGAAATGATGGAGTTCACCGCCAAGGAGGGCAGCGCGAAGCGCGCCCTGATCGACGGGGTGACGGTGGGCGGCAAGACGGGTACGGCGCAGCGGGGCAACGACGTCACCAAGGAGGTGCCGTACGGCTGGTTCGTCTCGTACGGCAAGAACCCCGACGGCCGGGCGGTCGCGGTGGCGGTCTTCATCGACCCGACAGCGATGGACATCTCCCGCTCCGACATCTCGGGTGGCGGCCTGGGCGCGCCGATCGCACGCAACGTGATGAAGGCGGTCCTGGGCAAGTAGGCCGGGCCCTGGAGATGTGGCGGCCCCCGCCCGGCGACGCGCCGGGCGGGGGCCGCCGTCATCCGGCGGCCGGGGCCCCGGCGGTGACTGCCGCGCGGAGCACGGACGTACGCCGGTTCGCGCCTGTGCCGGGGGCGGGGAACCGGCAAGGTGTCACTCCTGTGCGGAAGCGCGCACTTCACGCACCTTCCCGGGGCGGCGCGGCGCGGGGGGCGTCGAGCGGGCCGTCCAGGGGCCCGGGAGGCGGTCGTCGCGGACGACGGCCCCGCAGGGACGAGCCGGACATGACGGCCGGGGTGCCGGCGGTCCCCGACCGGTCACGCCGGACAGAGGCCCTGGTCCTGAGGGAGTGCCGCGCTCGTATGCTCGGGTTCATGACCGATGCTCAGCGCCCCACGACCAACGCCATGCGGCGTGCCCTGCGGCGGGCTCGCGACGGCGTCGCCCTCGACACGGCCGAGGCCGCCGTCCTGCTCCAGGCGCGAGGGGACGACCTGACCGATCTCGCCGCCTCCGCCGCCCGCGTGCGGAACGCGGGGCTGGAGGCCGCGGGCCGGCCGGGGGTGATCACGTACTCCCGCAAGGTCTTCATCCCGCTGACCCGGCTCTGCCGCGACACCTGTCACTACTGCACCTTCGTCACCGTGCCGGGAAAGCTCCGCAAGGCCGGCCACGGAATGTTCCTGTCACCGGACGAGGTCCTCGACATCGCCCGGAAGGGCGCCGAAGCGGGCTGCAAGGAAGCCCTGTTCACGCTCGGCGACCGGCCCGAGGACCGCTGGCCCGAGGCGCGGGAGTGGCTGGAGGCGGAGGGCTACGACGACACCCTGGCGTATGTGCGGGCCATGGCGGTGCGGGTGCTGGAGGAGACGGGGCTGCTGCCGCACCTGAACCCCGGTGTGATGACGTGGACGGACCTGCAGCGGCTGAAGCCCGTCGCGCCGTCCATGGGCATGATGCTGGAGACGACGGCGACCCGGCTGTGGGCGGAGAAGGGGGGCCCGCACCACGGGTCCCCGGACAAGGAGCCGGCCGTCCGGCTGCGCGTGCTGGAGGACGCCGGCCGGTCCAACGTGCCGTTCACCACCGGCATCCTGATCGGGATCGGCGAGTCGTACGAGGAGCGTGCCGACTCCCTCTTCGAGCTGCGCAGGACGGCCCGCGCCTATCACGGCATCCAGGAGGTCATCGTCCAGAACTTCCGCGCCAAGCCGGACACCGCGATGCGCGGGATGCCGGACGCGGAGCTGGAGGAGCTGGCCGCGGCCATCGCCGTCGCCCGCCACGTCCTGGGTCCCTCGGCGCGCATCCAGGCCCCGCCGAATCTCGTCGACGCCGAGTACGCCCTGCTGATCGGCGCGGGCATCGACGACTGGGGCGGTGTCTCGCCCCTCACCCCGGACCATGTGAACCCGGAGCGCCCCTGGCCGCACATCGAGGAACTGGCCGCCAGAACCGCGGAGTCCGGATTCGAGCTGCGCGAACGCCTCACCATCTACCCGGAGTTCATCCAGCGCGGCGAGCCCTGGCTCGACCCCCGCCTCCTGCCGCACGTGCGTGCCCTCGCCGACCCGGAGACGGGCCTCGCGAGGGAGGGCGCGATCCCGGCCGGGCTGCCCTGGCAGGAGCCCGACGAGGGGTTCGGCTCGTCCGGCCGTACCGACCTGCACCGCACCATCGACACCGAGGGCCGCACCGGCGACCGCCGCGACGACTTCGACGAGGTGTACGGCGACTGGGAAGCCCTGCGGGAGGCCGCCGCCCCCGGCATGGTCCCGTCCCGCATCGACACCGACGTACGCCAGGCCCTGGGCCAGGCCGCCGACGATCCCACGAAGCTCACCGACGACCAGGCCCTCGCCCTGCTCCACGCGGACGGGCCGGCGCTGGACGAACTGTGCCGGATCGCGGACACCCTGCGCCGTGACGTGGTCGGCGACGACGTCACCTACATCGTCACCAGGAACATCAACTTCACCAACGTCTGCTACACCGGCTGCCGCTTCTGCGCCTTCGCCCAGCGGCGTACGGACGCCGACGCCTACACCCTCTCCCTGGACCAGGTCGCCGACCGCGCGGCGCAGGCATGGGACGTCGGCGCGGTCGAGGTCTGCATGCAGGGCGGCATCCACCCGGACCTGCCCGGCACCGCGTACTTCGACATCGCGCGGGCGGTCAGGGAACGCGTACCCGGCATGCACGTCCACGCCTTCTCACCGATGGAGGTCGTCAACGGCGCGACCCGCACCGGCATGTCCGTCCGGGACTGGCTGACGGCCGCGAAGGAGGCCGGCCTCGGCTCGATCCCCGGCACGGCGGCGGAGATCCTCGACGACGAGGTCCGCTGGATCCTCACCAAGGGCAAGCTGCCGACGGCCGACTGGCTGGAGGTCGTCAGGACGGCGCACGAGACGGGCCTGCGCTCCTCGTCCACGATGATGTACGGCCATGTGGACCAGCCCCGCCACTGGCTCGGCCACTTCCGGACGCTGGCCCGCCTCCAGCAGGAGACCGGCGGCTTCACGGAGTTCGTGACGCTGCCGTTCATCCACACCAACGCCCCGGTCTACCTGGCGGGCATCGCCCGCCCGGGTCCCACCGACCGCGACAACCGGGCCGTCACCGCGATGGCCCGCCTCCTGCTCCACCCGCACATCACCAACATCCAGACCAGTTGGGTGAAGCTCGGTGCGGAGGGGGCCGCCGAGATGCTGCGCTCGGGCGCGAACGACCTCGGCGGGACCCTGATGGAGGAGACCATCTCCCGTATGGCGGGATCGAGTTACGGCTCGTACCGCTCGATCCAGGACCTCGTGGCCATCGCCGGCCTGGCGGGCCGGCCGGCGAAGCCGCGTACGACGTTGTACGGCGAGGTCCCGGAGGAGCGCGTCAGGGCCGCGGCGGCGTCGGACGGGCACCTGCCGGAACTGCTGCCGGTGCTGGAGGGCTGAGCTTCCGGCCGGCACGAGGGGCTCGTCACCGGTATCCCGTCGCGTCGGCCGGCTCGCCCCGGTCGGCGACCTCGGTCAAGTAGCGCCAGCAGTCGGGGCGGGAACCGTCGAGGTCGGTGAAGCCGTACTCCTGCGCGAGCTGTCCGCTGGACAGCGACCGGCCGTTCCAGCGGGAGAGGCCGGCGTCACCGGCCAGGGCGGCGACCGCGCGGCCGACGTAGGCCGGGCTCTCCGAGATGCAGAAGTGCGGTACCTCGCTCAGCGCGTCGCGCCAGCTCTCCTCGGCCACGCCGAAGGCGTCGAGCATCATCTCCGAGCGCAGCCAGCCGGGGGTGAGCGCCACCGCCGTCCCGCCGTGCGGTTCCAGCTCGTGGGCGAGCACGAACGCCATGCGCAGCACGCTGTTCTTGACCAGGTCGTAGAAGTAGGAGTTGCGGTAGTTCGCTCCGTTGTACGCGGCTGTCCCGTCGGTCATCTCGACCACGAGCCCGCCCGGCCTCCGCACCAGCAGGGGCAGCACGAAATGGCTGGTGATCGCGTGCGTCTCCACGCCCAGCCGGAGCAGCCGCAGTCCGTCGTCGAGGTCGTGTTCCCAGACCGGCTCGCCGAACGCGAACAGCCTTTCGCCGCCCCAGATGTCGTTGACGAGCACGTCGAGCCGCCCCTGCTCGGCGTCGATGCGCTCGGCCAGCGCACGGACCTGCTCGGGCACCAGGTGGTCGGCCGGTACCGCGATGCCGGTACCGCCCGCGGCGGTGACGAGTTCCGCGGTCTCCTCGATCGTCTCAGGCCTGTCGTACTCCGAGCGCTGCTCCCGTGTGGTGCGGCCGGTGACGTAGACGGTCGCACCGGCCGCGCCGAGCTGGACCGCGATGCCGCGGCCGGCGCCCCGGGTGGCGCCCGCGACCAGCGCGATCTTTCCGCGGAGTGCCGGTACCGAAGTGGTTGACGTGTCGGACATGAATCCCCTCGAGGTCCTGATCTGCCTGTACGACCCGGCCCACGCAGGTCATCGAAGACGGCCGGTGGAACCATGCTCGACGCGAAACCCGACAGCTCGTGTCGTGTTTCTCCGGCGAGTCCGGCGAGTCCGGCGGGTCCGGCGGCCGGCACGGGCGCAGGGGACGCGAACGGCCGGGCCGGACGGTGCGAGGCTCAGCCGCCGCTCACGGTCCCGCCCGCAGCCGCGGTGATCACGTCGTCCAGCACCTCCCGGGAACGGCGCAGCTCGTCGATCTTCCGGTCGATGCGGTCGCGCTCCGCTGCGAGGTCGCTGACCAGGCGCGGGGTGGCGGTCTCGGAGGGGCCGCCGTCCGCGTCCCGTACGCAGGGCAGCAGCTCGGCGATCTTCGAGCTGCACAGCCCTGCCGCGTAGAACTCCTGGATGCGGATCACGCGGTCGACCGCACCCTCGGGGTAGTCACGATGCCCGCCGGGTGTACGGTCCGCCGCCAGCAGGCCCTGGGTCTCGTAGTAGCGCAAGGAGCGCTCGCTCACGCCCGTACGCCGGGCCAGCTCGCCGATCCGCATGGAGTTCCTCGCCTTCCGGACTTGAATCTGACATAGGTGTCAATCCTTACCATTTCGGCATGACGAACGCAGCCGCTTCCTCCGCGAAGCTCTTCGAGGCCGTCGCACTCGGGCCCCTCACCCTCCCCCACCGTCTCGTGATGGCACCGCTGACCCGGAACCGTGCCACGCCCGAAGGCGTACCGACCCCGCTCATGGCCACCTACTACGCCCAGCGCGCCTCGGCGGGGCTGATCATCGCGGAGGCGTCCACGCCGGACGCGGTGGGGCAGACGTACCCGAACATCACGGCCATCCACAGCCCTGCCCATGTCGCCGGATGGCGCCGGGTCACCGACGCGGTCCGTGCGGAGGGCGGGCGTATGTTCCTCCAGATCCAGCACGGCGGGCGCGCCGGGCACCCCGGCACCAGCGGGCTGACGCCGGTCGCCCCCTCACCGGTCGCGCTGCCGGAGACGATCCACACCCCGGCCGGGCGCGTGCCTTCGGTCGTACCCCGCGAGATGACCGGCGAGGACATCGCGTCCACCCTGGCGGACTTCGCCTCCGCTGCCCGCAACGCGATCGACGCGGGCTTCGAGGGAGTCGAGGTGCACGGTGCCAACGGCTATCTGCTCCACCAGTTCCTGGCCCGGGGGACCAACCGGCGGACCGATGCGTACGGCGGACCCGTGGCCCACCGCATCCGCTTCGCCGTGGAGGTGGTCGAGGCCGTGGCGGCGGAGATCGGCCCCGAGCGGGTCGGCCTGCGCGTCTCTCCGGGGAACACGGTCAACGGCATCGAGGAGGGTGACACGGAGGAGATCTACCCCGCGCTGCTCGGAGCCCTGGCGGAGAGTGGCCTGGCCTATCTGCACGTGGGGTACGCCGACCCGGAGGACCCCGTCTTCCAGCGCATCCGGAAGGACTGGCCCGGCACGCTGATCGCCAACCCCGTGCTGCCGAAGGACCGCATCCCGGACGACGGGGGCATGGCCCACGCCGAGCGGCTGCTGGCCGCCGGGGCCGACGTGATCGCGCTCGGCCGCCCCTTCCTCGCCAACCCGGACCTGGTCCGCCGCATGCGCACGGGTGCTCCGGTGAACCAGGTCCGGGACGCGTACCTGATGTACGTGGGCGGGGCGACGGGTTACACGGACTATCCGACGCTCCCGCCTGGCGCGTGAAGTCCGGGACCCGGACGAGGAGGGGGGCGGCGCCCGGCCGTGAAGTCCACGCGAGCCGCCCGGGCGGACGCCGTCACCGCCGTCGCTGCAGCCGGTCCTGCGCCACGGTGCGGTTCCGAGGCCGGGAGCGGGAAGCGCAAGGGATGACACCTGCGGGAGATCCAGGTCACATGGAGCCATGTCACATCCTGCCGGGGCCGGTCCGTCGAGGGGGTGTAAGCAACGGCGACAACTCAGGAGCTGATCATGAACGCTCGTCTCGACCTCTTCGGCAACAAGGCCTCCGCCACCTTCCTGAGGCACATCAACTCCGCCGGGAAGGTGGTCACCGATTCGGGCCTGCCCGCCGCGACGCAGGAGCTGGTCAAGATCCGCGCCAGCCAGATCAACGGGTGCGGGTTCTGCACCGACATGCACACCAAGGAGGCCACGGAAGCGGGCGAGACCGCGCTGCGGCTCAACCTGATCGCGGCGTGGCGCGAGGCCACCGTCTTCACCGACGCCGAGCGTGCCGCCCTGGAGCTGACGGAGCAGGGCACCCGCATCGCCGACGCCGCCGGCGGGGTCCCGGACGACGTGTGGGCGAACGCCGCCGAGCACTACGACGAGGACCAGCTCGTCGCTCTGGTGGCTCTGATCGCCGTCATCAACGCGTACAACCGTCTGAATGTGATCGTTCAGCAGCCGGCGGGTGACTACCGGCCCGGCATGTTCGGCTGATCTCCCTCTCCCGCGGCCGGGCGCACTCCCGGCCGCGGGAGCACGGGCCGGAAACAGTGGCCGGGAGTACAGGCCGGAAATCATGAGGAATGCCGCGCACAAGTGCTCTCGCGTACCAGTCCGTACATACTGTTCCGTCCCTGAGACGGCTCTTCCCGTTCGATTACAGTGCTTGCGCAGCCGCTGACGGCAGGCCGGACGGGAGGGGCACGGTGAGCACAGGGACCACAACGGTCTGGGGCCGTGCCCAGCAGCAGGACTTCCGCGGCCGGGTACGGGGATCGCTGCTCGGCGGCGCCCTCGGGGACGCGCTCGGGGCGGGCGTCTCGGAGCTCACCCTGGAGGCCATACGCGCCGCCCACGGCGTGGACGGGGTGGCCGACTTCGTGCCCGTGCACGGCAGGAGGGGCGCCGTCACCGCCGTCACCCAGCTCACGCTCTTCACCGTCGACGGGCTGATCCGGGCCCAGGTCCGTCGTGACACCGGCGCTTGGCACCCGCCCACCGACGTGCACCGCGCCCACCTGCGCTGGGCGGCCACCCAGAGCGCCTGGGGGCCCGACGAGCGCCGCAAGGACAACGGCTGGCTGGCCATGGAGGAGTGGCTGTACACCCGTCGCGCCCCCAGCCGGGAGTGCCTCATCGGCTTCGGTGACGCCACGATGGGCACGCTCGCCGCGCCCAAGAACCCCGCCGCGCGGGATTCGGCGGCGCTCACCCGCTCCGCGCCCTTCGGGCTGCTCGTGGGCTGGGAGCCCCAGCTCGTCCTCCAGCTGGCCGTCGAATGCGCCGCCCACACCCACGGCCACACCACCGCCCAGCTCGCGGCCGGAGCACTCGCCGTCATCGTGCACGGACTGGCCCGCGGGGAGACCCTGGACGGCTCGGTACAGCACGCGCTCGCACTGCTCGCCGAACGCCCGGACCACGAGCAGGTCACCGATGCTCTCCGGCAGGCCCTCGGTTCCGTACGCCAGGGCATCCCCGGGCCCGCCCTCATCGAGGCGCTCGGTGACACCGACTCCGCGGAGGAGGTCCTCGCCGTGGCGTTGTACTGCGCGCTGGTGGGTGAGGACGTACGGCACGGGCTGCGTCTCGCCGTGAACCACTCCGGGCCGTCCGCGGCCACGGGGGCCGTCTGCGGAGCCCTCCTCGGAGCGCTGCACGGCGAGACGGCCCTGCCGCCGGCCTGGCTGGCGGAACTGGAGGGACGCCCGACCCTCCTGGAACTCTCCGACGACTTCGCGATGGAGATGACCCAGGGGCCCGCCCTGCACAGTCCGGCCGCCGCCGCCCCGGGCTGGCTGGCCCGCTATCCGCGGGACTGAGCGGCGGGGACCCGGAAGTGCTTCGGAAGAGCTCTCGTTTCATCAGCAGAGGTGGGCGGACGCCGCCGCGCCCGCCCACCGTTCATGTGCCCCCGCCTGTGGGGCGGTCAGGCCTTCACGGCCTGCGCTCAGGAACTCCCGTGTTCTCCGGGCCGGGCTTCTGCGCGGGCACGGCTGCCGCCGCGGCTGCGCCGTGGCCCCCGTCGTCCGTGTTGATCTTCTCGATCAGGGCGTCGCGCTCCGGGGTGTCCTCGGGCTTGACGAACCCGATGACGATGTAGAGCACGAGGGAGATCGCCAGCGGGAGGGCCACCTGGTACTGCAGGGCGACGTCCGTCTTCACCGAACCGTCGAGGTTGTAGTTGGTGAAGAAGAAGGCGAGCAGCCCCGCTGCCCAGCTGGTGAGCGCCGCCGTCGGGCCGGACCGGCGGAACCTGCGCAGCAGGCCCAGCATGAAGGGGATGGCGATCGGGCCCATCAGGCCGGCCACCCACTTGATGACGACCGAGATGATGTCCTTGAACGTCGGTGAGTTGATCTGGGTCGCCAGTGCCATGGACAGGCCGAGGAAGGCGAGCGTGGACAGCCGCGCGGCCAGGAGCCCGCTGCGGTTGCTCCAGGTCCGGGCCGCCTTCGAGAAGACCGGCGCGATGTCCCGGGTGAAGACCGCGGAGATGGCGTTCGCGTCGGAGGAGCACATGGCCATCGTGTGCGAGAAGAAGCCGACGACGACCAGGCCCAGCAGCCCGTGCGGCAGCAGCTGCTCGGTCATCAGGGCGTAGCTGTCCGAGGCGTCCGGTTTCCTGGCCTCGACGAGCAGTGGGGCCACCCACATCGGGAAGAAGAGCACGACCGGCCAGACCAGCCACAGAACGGCGGACAGATAGGCCGAACGGGTCGCGGAGCGTGCGGAGTCCGTGGCCATGTAGCGCTGGGCCTGGTTCCACATGCCGCCGTTGTACTCGAAGGTCTTGATGAAGAGGTACGCCAGGAGGAAGGTCACGGTGTACGGACCGGCCGTCGGCTCCGTGTGGCCCTCGGGCAGCTTGTCCCAGACCGTCCACAGCGAGCTGAATCCGCCGAGCTTGCTCATGACGATCACCAGCATGGCCACACCGGCGAAGAGCTGGATGATGAACTGCCCCAGCTCGGTGAGCGCGTCGGCCCACAGCCCGCCGACCGTGCAGTAGACGGCCGTGATGACGCCGGTGATGAAGATGCCCTGGGTGAGGGTGATGCCCGTGAAGACGGAGAGCAGCGTGGCGATGGCGGCCCACTTGGCACCGACGTCGACGATCTTCAGCAGCAGACCGGACCAGGCCAGGGCCTGCTGGGTCGGGACGTTGTAGCGGTTCTTCAGGTACTCCAGCGGTGAGGCGACGTGCAGCCGCGAGCGCAGCCGGTTGAGCCGGGGTGCGAAGAGCTTCGCGCCGATGCCGATGCCGATCGCGATCGGCAGCGACCAGGTCACGAAGGACGTGACGCCGTACTGGTATGCGATACCCGCGTAACCGGTGAACATCACCGCGCTGTAACCGGACATGTGGTGCGAGATGCCCGACAGCCACCACGGCATCTTGCCGCCGGCCGTGAAGAAGTCGCTGACGTCGTCCACGCGCTTGTGCGACCAGAGTCCGATCGCGACCATCACACCGAAGTAGCCGATGAGCACGGCCCAGTCGAGACTGTTCATGTGCCCCCTCCAGGGGTCCGCCTTGTGAACGGGAACGCACTTCGTCGGTACGGCCGTTCAGCGGGGCCCCGTGCGGGAACGGGACTTGGGGATTGAACCGCCTGTCCGGGTCCACGGTCAAGCTTTTCTCGATCAGAGATGTGAACGCAGATCAGCAAGGCGAACGATTTTACTCTTTCTTGACCTTGCCGGGCGTTGTCGTGAACGTGAGCGCGGCCACACGATGAGCGGGCACTTCGTCAGGCTGTGCAGAGATCGACGCAAGGCGGGAACGCCAGAGAACGCAGAACGACCGCACGGGATGCGGGTCCCGTGCGGCCGGGGAAAGGGGAAGGCTGCACGACGTGATGCCCACGCGCTGATGGAGCCGGGCGCGCTGCCGGTGTCGGCTGCTGAGGTTCTGGGGTGTGAAGTACGCCGGTCGGCGGCGCCGGGTGCGATGACGGGCCGAGCCCCCTCGGCCAGGACGGCGAACCGGTCGAGAGGGCCCCTGGCGGTCGTACGCGGTGACCGGTGCGGCGCGCGAGCCGAAGAGTCGGTCAGGCGTTGACCGAACCCGACGCGATGTCGTGCACGAAGGTGTTCCACGCTCCGGAGACGAAGGAGAGCGAGGGGCCTTCGGGGGCCTTCGAGTCGCGCACGGCGATGGCCTGCGCGACGGGCGACTTCACCTCGACGCACGCCCCGTTGCCGCCGGAGTACGACGACTTCGTCCAGTTTTCCGTAGCACCCTGAAGAATGGCCATGTTCACTCCGGTTCAGAGAGTTGATGTAAGTGGCACCAACTTCGTTCCTGTTGGCGTGATCGACGCTACCCGCCAACATCCCTTGGTAGGAGCGCCGTTCACTCGACCGGATGGCATATCCCATGCAGGTCTTCCGCTGTGAGGTGAGGGCGGTGTATCTTCTCGCCCTCACCTCACCGGAGGCTCTCAGCGGGTGTAACCCTTGGCGATGTCACTGATGAACTGGCGGGTCTGGTCCACGTTCAGCGCCTGTGCCCGCAGGTGCTCGTACATGACGCTGTAGCGCTGCACGTCGTTCGCCTTCTCCAGGTAGAGGTCGCTGGTGACCCCCTCGATGTACACGACGCTGGAGTCCGCGGCGTCCGGGAACTCCAGAATGGCGTACTGGCCGTTGATGCCGGGATGCGCCCCCATGTCGAAGGGCAGCACCTGCACGGTCACATGAGGCAGCTGGGACTGTCCGATGAGGTGCTCGAGCTGTTCGAGCATGACCTGCCTGCCGCCCACGAGCCGGCGCAGGGCTGACTCGTCGATGACGGCCCACAGACGCAGGGGATGCTCGGGGGCGTTGACGCGGTCCTGGCGACGGGCGCGGACGTTCACCCGCTTCTCGATGTCGGACGGTGGTGCCTCCGGCAGTGCGCCGTTGATCAGTGCCTCCGCGTAACTCCGGGTCTGCAGCAACCCGGGGATGACCTGGGGTTCGTACACCCGGAGGGATTCGGCATCGGTCTCCAGCCCGATGTACACGCTGTACGGGATGTCGCCGAAGGCGTGCCACCAGCCCTGCTGGCGGGAGTCCTTCGCCATCTGCATCAGGGAGTCGACGATGCGGTGGTCCTCGACCTCGTACACCCCGCAGAGATCGCGTACGTCGCGCTGGCTGATGGAGCGGCGGCCGTTCTCCAGGCGGCTGATCTTCGACTGCGAGACCAGCAGCCGCTCGGCCACCTCCTCGGCCGTCATGCCCTTGATCTCACGGAGGCGGCGCAATTCCTGGCCCAACCGGCGTCGCCTGACGGTGGGATTGACGTTGGTCGGCACGGAAACGGCACCTCCGGCTATGCAGCTCTTGTAGCTGTGCGTATCTGCTGCTCAGCAGATTGCCACCCGAGCCCCCGGGCGCGCTGGGAAATGACCACACGCAATCACCGCACGCAGGAGCACGGGGCAGCCGGTGGATCCGGCTGCCCCGCGCCTGGTGCGGCTCCCGAACCGGGTCATGGGGACGTCGGTGCGGCGGTATTCGGTGCTCCGCGCAAGTGTCCGCGCGGTCGTGCTGTCAGTGGGCGGAGGTGTGCGCCATGCTGCCGCGCCGTGCTTGCGCTTGCGGCTGCAACGGCACGCCCGCCGTCTGCTGATTGCGGCGCGGCTGGACGGCCACGCCGTTCTGGACGTCCATCACGGCATGCGCCACGAGGCCGCCCATCGGGTCGTGTCTGATCAGGTCCCGGAGCCGGGAGCGCGACGAGCGCCCCTCGTTCCCGGGGTACAGGTGCTTGCCGAGACCGACCGCGTGGGCCAGTGCGGCGAGCGCCGCGGTCCGCGGGTCCGGCGGTACGCCGGTGCGGATCGCACTGTCCAGCCGGGCTTTGATGTCCCGGCTGATCGCCGTGTCCGTCGCCTGGTAGCGAGTCGTCGGCAGCACTCCGCACATCTGGCCCGCCACGGCATGAACCATGCCGCACCGCTCCAGATGAGCGAGGTAGATCTGGCGAAGTCCCAACCGGGGCCCGCCGATCCAGTGGACCGCCCGAACCGGACTGCCACGACGGCGCAGCAGTTCCAGTGCGGAGTCCAGAGTCGGATCTCCTGTCGGCCGTGGCATCACCACGGCGATACGATCCCCGTCAGGGGCTATCCGTCCTGCCAGAGCCAGCTCCACTAGCTGTGCCCCGGCCAGGCCGAGGTCGAGCGACTGCGGCTGCGCTGTGGTACCCGTGGTCGGGTCCAGAGCGAGCAGCAGAAGCTCCTCCGGAATTGTTCTGCGGCTCCTGCCCATCCATGCCTCCCCGCGTGGATGAGTGACAGGGTGACCCCTCTCACATTGGTCTGTCGAGGGTGCCTGGGTGCTTTGTGAGGGAACCGTTAGGTATGTCGTTCTCGTCTAGCGGCTCGTCCAAGGGTTCACACAGGACACTGGTAGATGGTTCGGACAGCGCGGGCATGTCCCCGCGGCTCATCAAGGAGGTACCGGTGGCGGGCGAGTCCCCCGACATGTCGGAGCAGCGGAAGTCGTCGGGGACGGCTGAGGAACGCGATCCGCGTCTCGCCGTGCTCCGTGAACCGGCCGCGGCGGGCGGGAACACGGCGGGCGGAGCGACGGACGCCGCGACCGACAGCGAGACGGCGGTCTTCCGTCTGCCGCCCTCCAGGAGCGCCGGCGCCCCGGAGGGCGCCTCCTCCGCGTCCCCGGAGGCCTCAGAGAGCCCTGAGGGGGCTCCTGAGCCCCAGGAGGAGGCCGAGGAGCGGCGCGGGGAGGAGGCGGCGCCCGGGGCGGCCACGCCGGCGCCTGGGGCGCCGGTGGGCGCGGCGGAGCCCGCCCCGGCGGCGAAGGAGGCGGATCCGGTCCCGGAGGCCGAAGCCGGCCCTGCGGCCGCGGCCGACCGGGGTGCCGGGGCCGACGCGGGTCCGGGCGGCGGAGCCGCGTCCGGTGCCGGCGGCGTCCCGGGCTCCGGGCGCGAGGAGACCCCCGAGGCCGCTTCCGGTTCCGGGCCCGGGACGGAACCCGGTCCGGAGGCCGGCTCGACGCCGGCCGATACCCGGCTGTGTGCCGCCGTGGCGGCGTGGGTCTCGACCGATCCTGAGGACGAAGCCGCAGCTCAGGGCGGTACACCCAAGGACGGGAACAAGGGCGGGGCCGGCGGCAGCGGCGACGAGGTGGCTGCCGGAGGCGGGAAGGCGGCGGACTCCGGCGACACGAAGCCGGCAGCTGCCGCTGAGGAGCCGGGCGCTGACGGCGAGACGCCGGGCGCCGCCGACGCCCCGGACACCGGAGGCGACGGCGACGGCGGTGATGCCGGCGAGGACGAGGCCGCCGGCACCGGCGGCGTACCGGCCGTCAGCGCCTCCGGCGACGCTCCCCGTGTCCCGAAGACCCGTGCGGAAGCCTCTCCGGCGAAGGAGCCCGAGCTCTCCCGTGACGAGCGAGGAGTCGATCACCCGACCGCCGTCTTCAAGGCGCCGCGTGCCGAGCGGCTCGACCAGCCGACGACCGCGCTGAAGCTGCCGGCGAAGGAGAAGGAGGCGGCGCGGAAACCCGCATCCTGGGCCGCCGGAGCCCCGTCAGGGGATTCCGGGTCCCCCAAGTCCGCCAAGTCTCCCGGGCCCTCCGAGTCGCCCTCCGAGCGGACCAGCAAGTTCGTGCCGCTGCGCTCGGACGACGTACGCCCCGCGGCCGTGGTCGGCCCCACAGTGACCCCGGACGTCGCGGCGGAGCCCGGCACCCCCGGAGCCCCCGGGGCCGGTCTCACCGAGGCCGAGCGGACCAGGCAGCAGCCCATGCCGCCCAAGCCGCCGCTCGACCTGCTCGCCGAACTGACGAACACCCCGCCGCCTCCGGAGACCCCGGTCCGCACCGCGGTCCGGCGGGTCAAGATCTGGACGCCGCTGGTACTCCTCCTCCTGGTCGCCTTTGCGATCGCGCAGGCGGTCCGCCCGCTTCCCGAGCCCGTACTCGAGCTGACGGCGAAGCAGACGTACGACTTCGGGGGCGGCAAGCCCTCGCTGCCGTGGCCGGACGAGGGCCAGGGCTTCATGACGGCCACGGGCCTCGGCACGGTCGACTCGTTCGGTGAGCAGGAGGCGGTGCCGATCGGCAGCGTGGCCAAGGCGATGACCGCCTACCTCGTGCTCAGGGACCATCCGCTGAAGAGGGGCGAGGACGGGCCGTCCATCAAGATCGACACCAGGGCGGAGAAGGAGGGCAAGCTCGACGCCGTGGGCGAGTCGACCCTGAACACGGTCAAGGCCGGGGACGTGCTCACGCTGCAGGAAGCCCTCTCGGCGATCATGATTCCCTCGGCGAACAACATCGCCAGGCTGCTCGCCCGCTGGGACGCGGGTTCCGAGGAGGCGTTCGTCAAGAAGATGAACGACACCGCCAAGGAACTCGGCATGACGAAGACGGTCTACACCGACCCGTCCGGGCTGAACGCGACCACCGTGAGCTCCGCCGAGGACCAGGTGAAGCTGGGCGAGGAACTGGTCGAGATCCCGGCGCTGATGGACATCACCAAGCTGCCGTCCTGGACGGACCCGTCGGGGAAGTACCACCGGAACTACAACACCCTCGTTCCGTACGACGGCGCGCTCGGCATCAAGACGGGCTCCACCACCAAGGCCGGCGGCAACCTGCTCTTCGCGGCGCACAAGAAGGTCGGTGACACCGACCAGCTCATCGTCGGCGCGGTCCTCGGGCAGCACAAGCCGTCGATCATCGACACGGTCAACGCGGTGAGCAAGGAGGCCATGATCGCCACCCAGGACCTCCTGGAGAGCCGGACCGTCGTGAAGAAGGGGCAGGTCGTCGGTGTCGTCGACGACGGCTTCGGCCGTACCACCGACGTCGTCGTGGCCGAGGACGTGAAGGCGGTCGGCTGGCCCGGTCTCACGGTCGAGCTCGAACTGACCGACGACGGCAAGACGATCCCGAACGCGGCAGCTGCGGGCACGAGGGTCGGCACGATGACCGTCGGAGAGGGCGCGAGCCAGGTGGAGGTAGCGGTCACGCTGGGTACCGCACTGGCCGAGCCGTCCTTCGGCGACAAGCTCACCCGCATCACCTGACCGGTCCACCCCCTGCCCGCCTCTTCGCGTGGGCAGGGGGTGGGGCGCGGGAGGGGGCCCGTCCGCCGACGGGGCAGCGCGGGGAAAAAGCCGCGTGCTAGCGTCCCGAAAGCAACGGGGGGCCGCCGGGCGCGTCCCTCCGCATACGGACGAGGCCCGTGCGGCACATGGACGCTTCGGCAGGCCTGGGCAGTGAACAGGGGGAGAGTCGCAGTGACCACCGCTGAGCCGGCACGGGCGAGTGCCGGCCCGCCGCCTGCCGAAGAAGGCCTCTCCGTCCGGATCCCGGCCCAGGCGGCCGGAGACGGTGCCGACGACGGCGGTTCGATACGGAGCCGCCTCCGGCGCCACCCGGTCCTGCTGACGACCGCGGTCGCCGCGGCCGCACACCTGCTCTGGTTCTTCTTCTTCGCCAACAGCGGCGGCGACATCGCCGCCCAGGACGCCTGGGCCGAGTTCGTCGGCCGCCACCCCGGCACCGCGTACAACCTCGCCTGGTACGGGGGCATGCACCCGGTCTCGTACAGCGTGGTGTCGCCCTACCTGATGTCGGTGCTCGGCGTGCGGACGACGATGATGGTCGCCGGTACCGTCTCCTCGGCGCTCACCGCCCTGATCCTGGTGCGGGTGCCCGCCGTCCGTAACCCCCTCGCGTGTGCGCTCGCCGGAGTCTTCGCGTACCTGTGCAACGCCCTGTCCGGCCGGGTGACGTTCGGGCTCGGCATGATGTTCGCCCTGGGAGCCGTCGCCGCGGTGTTCTGCTGGCCGTACCGCTGGCGTGACAAGCGGTGGGCGAAGGCGGCCGTCGCGGCGCCCCTGGCCGGCCTCGCGACGGCGGGCAGCCCGGTCGCCGGGCTCTTCCTCGGCGTGGTCGCGGCGGCGCTCTTCCTGAACAAACGACGCCCCGGCGCGTACGCGGTCGGTCTGCCACCCGTCCTGGTGGTGGCCCTGTCCTCGTGGTGGTTCCCGTTCTCGGGCACGCAGCCGATGTCGTTCGGGACCCTGTCGCTGCCGTTCGTCTTCGCCGTCCTGGTGTTCTTCCTCGTCCCCCGGGACTGGCACACCGTCCGCACGGCCGCCGCCGTGTACGGGGCGGGCACACTCCTCACCTACGTCATCGACTCGCAGATCGGGTCGAACGTGTCGCGCATGGCGATGCTGTTCGCCGGTGTCGTGCTGCTGGCGTCGCTGCCCTACACGGCACCGCGCACCCGCCGCTGGTACGCCCTGGTCCTCGCCTTCGCCGGGCTGAACTTCTGGATCGGCTTCAAGGGTGTGGACGACATCGTGCGCACCGCGCCCACCGCGTCGTGGGCCCGTGAACTGGCTCCGCTGGTCAATCAGCTCCAGGAGGCCGGGGCGGAGCGGGGCCGGGTCGAGGTGGTGCCCGCCAGCAGCCACCGTGAGGCCTCGGCGCTCGCGCCGTACGTGAATCTGGCCCGCGGCTGGAACCGGCAGGCCGACATGAAGCGCAATCCGCTCTTCTACGACGACACCCTCAACGCCGCGAACTACCGCGAGTGGCTGGATCGCTGGGCCGTCCACTACGTGGTGCTGCCGACCGGCGAACCCGACTCCGGGGGTGAGCAGGAGGCGGCGCTCGTCGAGAAGGGGCAGCCCTATCTGAAGGCGGTCTGGAGCGACGCCAACTGGAAGCTGTTCCGGGTCCTGGACCCGGTGCCGCTCGCCGATCCGCCCGCGACGGTGGAGCGGGCCGGCGACGACGAGCTGACGATCCGGGTGCGGTCGGCGGGCCGTGTCCTGATCCGTATCCCGTACTCCCGCTGGCTCGCCGTCGTGGACGACGAGGGCAGGAGCGTGGAGCGGCCGCAGGAGACGGAAGCCTCCAGGAAGCGTTCGGCGGAGGACGACAGTGCCCCGAAGGACTTCACCAACGTCCATGGCTGTCTGATCAAGGTGGAGGAGGACGGGGACGGCGACGAGTGGACCGAGCTCCTCGCGCCCCGTCCGGGGGTCTACCGCCTGGCCGCGCCGTACCAGCTCCAGCCGGGCACGCCGTGCCCCGAGGAGCTGCGCCGGTAGTGCGGGAAGCCGCCCTCCGGGGGGAAGCACGGGCGAGGCGGGCTGCCACGAGGCGCCGGCAGCGCGGGCGCCGGACCCACCGGATTTCGTTCGGCGCCCGCTGCCTGCCGGACTTGCACGGGCCGGATGCGCGCCAGGACCGGTGACGCGGCCGGCCGGGGTGCCGCCGCCCGGGGCCGAGCCCCCTGCGGGCCGGACCGGACCCCGTCGGTGAGCGCATACTGGTCCTATGGACGCGTCCACGCGTGCCGCACCCCGCCTGCGGGAACGGCTGGGCAGCGCTGTCTTCGCCCGGGTCGCCGGCCCCGCGGGTCCGGAGAACCGTGCCCGTATCCATGGGACACCCGGTCCGCGCTGGTTCGGCCCGGACCGGCCGATCCGTATCGTGCACGGCGATGCGTCCATGTTCATCGGCGGGCTCCGGGCGCTCCTGCTCCAGTCCCTGCACCCCTTGGCCATGGCTGCCGTGGAAGCCCATTCCGGTTACCGCGGCGATCCCTGGGGACGGCTCCAGCGCACCAGCACCTTCCTCGTGGTGACCACCTACGGAACGGCGGACCACGCACAGCAGGCGGTCGACCGGGTGCGCTCCGTACACGGCCAGGTGCGCGGGACGACTCCGTCCGGAGAGCACTACGCCGCCGCCGACCCGCACCTCCTCGGCTGGGTGCACGTGGCCGAGGTCGAGAGTTTCCTGCTCGCGCACCAGCGCTTCGGGGCCGAACCGCTGGACGCCGCCGGGTACGACGGCTACGTCGCCGACACGGCACGCGTGGCGGAGGCACTCGGCGTCACCGATCCTCCGCGCACGCGCAAGGAACTCACCGCCCGCCTCGGGGCGTACCGCGGTGAACTGCGCCCGACCGGAGAAGCACGCGAGGCGGCACGCTTCATCCTGCTGCACCCGCCCCTGCCCTGGGCCGCCCGCGCACCCTACGCAGTCCTCGCCGCGAACGCCGTCGCCGCTCTCCCCCGGTGGGCCCGCACGTCGCTGGGACTGCCCCGGTTGTCCGGCATGACCGAAGCCTGCGTGGCCCCGACCGGACACGCACTGACCGCCACGATTCGCTGGGCGATGGCTCCACCACGCCGGTCGCCGTGACCACGGGACCGGGCAGGCGGTACGGAAGGGGCGCCCGTGGTCCGGCGCGGAGAGCGCGCGGCGAGTGAATGACGTGCCGCCCATGCGGTGGAGGGCCGGTTCGAGAGGATCAAGCCTCCGGACCGTGTCTCGACGCAGAGCCCCGGCAGGATTCGAACCTGTGACACCGGCTTCAGGAGTCCGATCCGTGTCCGCTCCGGCTGCTGTCGGTGACCGGTGCGACGGCCGGGCGGAACGCGAGGGTGTGCCGCCGTCTGCCGCCCGTCGATGTCAGCTGTCGATGTCAGGAACTGCTTGGTCCGCAGCTCTCCGGACCGGTCGTCAGCACGGGTACCGGGACCGGACGGGAAGCACCGGCCAGTGACTCCGCGCCGGCCACGCCGACCAGTGACGCGGCCACGGCGGGCCGTACCGGTACCAGCGGCGGCTCTCCGCGCTCCACCGTGGCCCGGAAGGCGCGCAGTACTCGTACGGTGCCCTCGGCCCCGCGTGCCACGGGTTCCCCGGCGAGGGTGAGCGGCACAGGGGTGCGTTCCTCCTCGCGTGCGTGACCCTCCGGGGCCGCCCAGCCCTCCGTCCTGATACGGACCGACCAGGACCGTTCGCCGGCGGCCCGGACGGACTCGGCCAACGCCTTGGTGCCGCGTACGGAGATCCAGCTCCAGTGGCTGTCGGGCTCACCTTGGAGGAACCCGTGCCGGGTGAGAGCCAGCGCCCCGGTGGACAGCCGTACCGCCATGACGACCGCGGCGCGTGGGTCCGCTTCGTCCACCGGGAACGCCGACACCTCCACCGGCCAGGCGTCGGTGAGGGCAAGCACCGGTGAGAGGGTGTGCGTGCAGTACGCCGTGGGGGCGATGCGCCCGCGCCAGTGCGCCGGGTCGCCGACCAGGCCCGTGACATCGGCCGGGGACATGCCGTGCAGGTAGTCCGCTTCGATCAAGCTGATCCGTCCCAGCTCCCCGGCCTCGATCGCCTGCCGGATGAGACGGACGTGCGGATGGGCCACGTAGTTCTCGGCGAAGGAATAGGTCGCGGACGATCTGTCCGCGGCCGCGATGAGCCGCTCTCCTTCCGCGGCGTCCACACACGCCGCGGACTCGGACAGCACATGCACCCCACGGTCCAGGAACGCGATGGCCAACGGCGCGTGCTCGTCGAAGTCGTTGGCCAGGACGACCCCGTCAAGACGATGCTCCAGCAGCTCCTGCCACCGTTCCACCAGCACCGCACCGGGTAACTGCGCCCGCGCCACGGCGCGGCGTCCGGGGTCGTGGTCACATGCCGCCACGACCTCCATGCCCACCCTGCGGCACCAGTCCGCCAGGTGAAGCCCCATCCTGAGCCCTACCACTCCTACCCGCATACGGACATCCTCTTCCGAAACCCCTTTCCTTCACAGCCGATTTCCCACCGTGAAAACGCAGCAGGTGGAGGGACCGGCCGAGGCGCACGTCCCGGACACGACGAAGGGCCGGCCCGGGAGGGAAACCCTCCTGAGCCGGCCCTTCTCTCTGTGCCCCCGGCAGGATTCGAACCTGCGACACCCGCTTTAGGAGCGAGGTTGGTCGACTCGGTGGCTGATCTGCGAAAGGAGCCCTCCACAGGGCGTGGGCTTCACGGCCTGTGGACGCCTGCTGTTCCCCGTGACTACCCGCTCGTTCTGGCACGGTTATGGCACGCGTTCAGTCGCCCTGGAACCACAGGTAGCTGCCGGGGGTGTTGGCGCACTGCTGTAGTTGCGTTGCGAGGTCGTCCAGTGCGGCAACCTGGTGCTGATCGCTGCACTGTTGACGCAGACTGCTGATCTCGGTGAGTGCGACGGCGGCCTCCTGCTCGTTCATCAAGGTGTCTCCGTACGGATCAACAGCGGTGAGCCGCCCAGGCACCCCTAGCAGTTGCAGGGAGCCCAGCGCATCGGCCAACGCATCCCCATGCCCGTACGAGCTACGCAGAAGTGTTGCTCGGGATTTGCGCCAGTTTCGCGTTGGCCGTGCGGAGTGCAGCTCCAGGTCGATCCCCATGGGCCCAAGTCTCTCGCAGGCTCCATGAGAGCCGCCAGCATTTGATCCGTAGCTCTATGTGGAGCGGTCGCGAACGGTCACACCGGCCACGTTACGGCCTCCAGAGGACGCCACCGGATGGGTCCGGTTGCTGGGGTTGCTGTACTTCGCTGCTGTACAGCAGGATCGAGCGATGTCCCGATCAGTAGGCGCACACACCGCCGATCCGTGCCCTCGGTGTTGCATCGAGGCGGTCCGTCCGGGCAGGCCGATGACTATTGCGGGGCACGATGCAGTCGGCTACCTCTGCGATCACTGTGCGCACACATGGTCTCGGCCGGTCGAGGATGACCTGGAGGTCTATGACGTCGTAAGGGTGGACCTCCCTGATGCTACGCGCTACGGCACCGCCTGGCAGGTGGAGGCCGACCGCGTCCAGGTACGCGGTACGGGCGGTGACTGGCTGCTGTGGGTCGAACGCTGGAGAGTCATCGCCTACTGAAGACTCTTCGCGGGGCCGAGCCGAAAGATCTGTGAGGCCAGGGAAGGGTCTTTACTCCCTGGCCTCATCCCTGTCAGGTCGAACATAGAGGGTCGGCGACATCGGTCAAACCCACCGAAGTCCTCGGCTGACCGTCCGCTCAGGTTCAGTGTCGTTCGCCGGTGCCCGGGCCTGTTGGTGTCAGTCGTTGATGTCAGGCACCCAGGGCCGCGATCCGCGTTGGCTGCTTATGTGATTGAGCTGGCTACGGAGCTCAGGGATCATGAGTGCATGAGCGCTGAGTTAAGTCGAATTGTGGGTATAGCAACCGTCCTGGGCGGTATCGCTCTGGCATTTTGGCTGGTCTTTGGCCCTCCTCAGGATTGGGAGGGAGGAACGCGATGGCTGCGGCACGCCCTCGCGCTGGGCTCTCTTGGGGCCATTAGCCTCGGGGCCCGGTTGTCCTTCCGCAGCGGCAAGGAAGACGGGCCGGATACAGCGCCCGACTAGGTCGGCGGAACGGTTCTGAGCTGGTGACTCGACCTCTGTCCTGCGGTCGTGTGAGCGGTCAACGCTGTGACCTGGGGCCGAGAAGGGGTGCTCTTTGAGCGCTGCCCAGCTATCACCACCCACCGCATCCCACCACTCACCCCAGCTCCCATCCCGTCCGCCTTCGACCCACACTCCGTGGAGCGGTCGTGGTTCAGGGCGTCAAGGTGGAGCGCGCCACTGTACGAACGACCTTGACGCCCTGGGCCGCGACTGCTCGGCTCTGCCTGGGTCGAAGGTGGTCGGGATGGGAGCCCACAACGCTCACCACGAATCCGCCGGCACCCGCAAACGGCGCCATCGCCATCCCGGTGCCGTAGCGCCCCCGCCGGAGGCATCGTCTTGAAGCCGCAGGCTTGTTTCTCGTCTCATGCCCCCTACGGGCCTATCCACTGCGGGTGCGCGTCGGCGGCGGCAGCGCCGAGCGGGCCGAAGGCAGGAGCGCGGGCGCAGCCAGAGCCGGGAAGCGCGCCCGGCGGAGCGGAGCGCAGCCGGGTGCCTTGATGAGGTAGAGAAACCTGTAACAGCACTCGGCGGCGGTCAAGCAGAATGCGAATCGTTCGGCAGGAGGCGGCTGGTGAAACCGGCTTGGCGGAGTCGCTGGTACGCCTCGGCCACGTCGGCAGGGACGGGCTGGCGGATCATGAATCCCTGATCGGGATAGATCATCAGTCGCTGCAGCGCGCCCGTAAGCATGTCGATCACCAGGCGTGCGTCACCGATGGAGTCCACGTACTCGTCCAGCGTCATCGGTGTCGAAGCGCTGACGATCTCCACCTCGGGCCACAGCTTGCGTGCAGTGGCGTATGCCCGCCGTTCCTCGTACGGCTTGCTGATCAGCAGGACAGAAGCCACCTCGACGCCCCCCTCCTCCAGCACCTCCCGCGAGAAACGGATGTTCTCACCCGTGTTGCGCGCCTTCTGCTCCACAAGAACAGCGGAGCTGGGCACACCCAATTCGAGTGCCCGCTCCCGGTAGTGGACTGCTTCCCCGCGAGGCATTCGCTCCCGGGTCGTGGGGCTCGTGGCTCCGGTAAAGAGCAGAAGCGGCACCAATCCCCGCTGATACAGGTCCGCCGACGTCTCCGCTACTCCCAGATCATGGCTGCCGAGCCCGATGGCAACGGAGCAGGGTTGAAGAGTGTGGCCCATTTGGTGGTAGTCCCAAATGCGCCGAGCGTCGGCCCAGTCCTGTGCAGAGATCACTGCGAGCCTTCCTTGTCCCTCGCGGAATCAGGCACCTGGAAGTCGTATTCCCAGGCGAATCGTGATGCCGCGTGCACCCCGATGGCGAACTCCACGACCGTGCCGTCAGCTGTGAACGTCGTTCGGTGCAGTTCAACAACTGGCTCTCCGGGCGGCAGCTGCAGAAGCCTCGACTCGTCCGGGGTGGCTGCCCGAGCGAAGATCCGTTCTCTCATGTGGTCGATCTCGTAACCGGCGTCGAAGAGCACGCGGAAGCCTCCGCCCCGGCCGGCAGGCCCGGGAGTTGGGTCAACGATGCGGGTTCCCTCGACGTGTTCGGGTCGGTAATAGCTCGTCAAGGTGTGGGTGGGCTGCTCGCCTTCCTTCACAAGCCGCGCCCGCGCGTACACCTCAGCTCCTTCGGGTAGGCCGTGAGCTGCCGATACGGCGGGGGGAGCCTCCACGCGGCTGACAGTCTGCGTCTGCTCGTTCCGGCGGTAGGCACGTCCACTCGCCACACGGTCCGCGATGAACGCCACTTCGTCGCCATCGCGCCACTTGGCCTTGTCGTATCGAGCGATACCGAGTCGCTTGAGGGGAACTTGCTGGCGCACGACTGTGCCGTGACCGCGGGATGAAGTGACCAGACCCTCTGCTTCAAGAGCCTTGTAGGCGGCGTGGACGGTGGACTTTGAACCCTCGCCCGCCTCCACAAGCTCCCGGATGTGCGGAAGCTGCGCGCCCGGAGCGTAGTCACCGCCCCTGATCTGTTCGGCCAGCTTGTCTGCTAGCTCTCGCCACTTGGGCGCCATCCCGAACCCCTCTCGTCGAAACCAAGTCAAACACAGTCCCAGGACTGTTGACAGTCCCAGGACTACGGGTCATTATCTTGCTTAGCGGTTCGCAGTCCTAGGACAGCGGGCCCTGGGGGTCCTTATTTGGGCTGCTCCACATCAATCCAGGGAGTATCAGATGCCGTCGTTCAAGATCGATGTTTCGACCGCTGTCGTGTTCGTTGCGACGCCTCCGACGCCGAAGCTCGTGAGCAAGCAGACCGGTGAGATCGCGATGGACCGGGAGACCGGTGCCCCGCTCGCGACAGTGGGCCTGCTGATCTCGGATGAGGGGGAGGGCAACCTCTACCAGGTGACGGTGCCGAGCACGGGTGTCCCGGAGAACCTGGCCCCGGGGACGCCGGTCACGGTGATCGGGCTCAAGGCGCGGGACTGGGAGAACACGTTCAACGGTCAGACCCGGCACGGGATCAGCTTCCGCGCGGTGGCCATCACGGCGGGTGCCTGATCATGTCGGACCTGACCACGGTGATCGAGGTGGCGGGGGCCTTATCGGCTGCCGGTGGACTCGGCTACGCGAAGGTGCGCGCTCCTCGCGTGTTCTGGTCGCTGGCCGGTCTGCCGGTCGCCCGGGTCCGCTTCGCCGCCACGTACCGCTCCACGATGGATGTCTGCGGGCTGACGGTTCAGCCGTCTCGCCTGCGGGCGTTCATGGTCCGTAACGTGGCCCGCCGCCAGGACGTCCAGCCGGTCCCTCCCAGGGTTCGCCGGGTCCGCGGCTCCTCCACCGGAATGCGGGTCACTCTCCGCCTCCCGGCCGGTCTGGAGCCCGCCGACGTGGCAGCCGCTTCGGAACGGCTCCGGCACGCCTGGGGCGTCCACTCCGTCCACGTTGTAGAGATCAAGCCCGGCTTCGTCGAACTCCGCATGACCGGGTATGACGTGCTGCGGCGAGTGAAGATGCCGCGCCGCCTGCCCCGCAAGGTCACCTCGGGCCCGCTGGTGGTGGCGGTGGCGCTGAGGGAGGACGGGACCGCGTTCGTCCGCGACTACCAGAAGATCCCGCACAGCCTGACCTTGGGTGCGAACCAGTCGGGCAAGTCGATGTATCAGCGCAACCTCATCACCGGTCTAGCCAAGGTCCCGGTCGGCCTGGTCGGCATCGACTGCAAGCGCGGGGTTGAACAGCGCGGATACGCACCCCGTCTCTCTGCCCTTGCCATCACCCCGGACGAAGCCTCACAGCTCCTGGAAGTCCTCGTGCGGGAGATGGAAGAGCGCTTCGACACCCTGAGCGCCCACGGAGTCTCGGACCTCTGGGACCTGCCGGCCAAAGCGCGGCCGGTGCCGTTGGTGGTGCTAGTGGACGAGGTGGCTGAACTCTTCCTCGTTGCCGTGAAGAAGGACGAGGAACGCCGGGACCGCATGGTCATGCACCTTGTGCGCCTCGCCCAGATGGCCCGTGCGGTCGGGATCTATCTGGAGATCTGCGGGCAGCGCTTCGGCTCCGAGCTCGGCAAGGGCGCAACCATGCTCCGCGCCCAGCTCACCGGCCGCGTCGTCCACCGCGTCAACGACAAGCAGACCGCCGACATGGGCCTGGGCGACATCGCCCCGGATGCGGTCTTCGCTGTGACCACGATTGCGCCGGACCGTCCCGGTGTGGCCGTTGCGGGCGACTCCTCGGGGGGCTGGTCCCGCATTCGCACCCCCGAATTGTCCGCCGCCGACGCCGTGGCCATCTGCCACGAATACGCGCACCTGACTCCCGACGTTCCGGCTCTGGCCCCGTTCCGCCCGGTCGTCCGCACCGCCCCGGGGTCGGCTTCGCCGCTGGGCGCCCCGGTCACCGCGTAGCACCGCACTTCTCCCCCGGAAAGGAGGTGCCCTGATGTCCCGCAGCATCCGCCTGGACGCCGTGCTCGTCCAGGCTGTCATTGCCGGTGCGCTGTCCTTCGCCCACCTGCATGACCTTGCCGAAGCGGCCGGACAGGACGGCTGGAAAGCCTGGGCCTACCCGATCAGCGTGGACCTGCTCCTCGTCGCCGCCTGGCGCCGCATGCGCACCCACGCCGACAACCGCGCCGCCTGGGTCTGGTTCGTCATCGCCCTCGCCGCGTCGCTCGGCGCGAACATCGCCACCGCCGGACTCCTCGACCTCGAAGCCGTTCCAGCCTGGCTCCGCATCCTCGTCGCCGGGTGGCCTGCCCTCGCCTTCCTCGGCGGAACCCTCCTCGCCCACGCCCCCACCACACCGGAGCCCACGGCCCCGGACACTGCACCGCTGGCCGCTCCGGAACCCGAAGAAGCCCCGGGCCTCACGGTGGAACGGGCCCCCGAACCTGCCCCGGAACTTCCGCCGGCACCCGCCCCCGTGCCCAAGCCTGCCCCGGTGTCCGCGCCGACTGTGGCTGTTCCTCCGGCCCTGCTCGATCACGCACAGAAAGTCGCCGACACGCATCACGCGACGACCGGCGGCCGCATCGACTCAGCCACCCTCCGCGCTCGCCTCAACGTCCCCGCACCGCTCGCTGACGCCATCACCGCCCAACTCGCCTGAGCAGAAGAGGAGGTACCGCTATGCCGCGCCCGAACCGCTTCACCGACGTGATCCGCATAGGCCCTGTCCAGGTCGGCACGTACTACGACGGCCGAGGCCGCACGAAGCACACCGCGGCCTGCACGGCTCCCGGCTGCAACTTCTCCGCCGACTACCACGGCCGTCCCGCCGCCGAGTTGGCCGCTCGCACTCACCGCTGCAATCCCTGAGAGGAGAAACCCATGTTCACCCCGAAGTACCCGGCCCCGGACACCGCGCCCACCGCAGACACATCCCTCGTTCAGCCGCTCACCGGCCTCGTGCACCCCCCGGCCTGCGACTGCCCTCACACCACCACGGCGGCCCCCGGGCCCGTGCCCGCTCCGGTTGCGGTCGGGCGGCCCTCGGTGCAGTTCACGCCCGGCGCCCTGGTCGTCGCCGCCGCGGGCGGGACCGCCTTGGTCCTCGTGGTGGGAACGGTCCTGGTCTCGATGCTCCTCGCGGTCGCCATCACCGCCGCGTCCGTCGCGATCTGCGCCGTCGTCCTGCGCTCGCTCCTGAACCACCAGCACAACCGCTGACAGCCCCCGGGGCGGCCTCAACCGCCAAGTTTCCGCCGCCCCGGGCGCCCAACCCAATCCAGATCCAACGGACCCGAAAGGGAGCTCCATCATGCCCCAGCACACCCGCCCCCGGCCGATCTGCGCCCACTGCGACGGCTTCCCCACCGTGGCCGTCACCACCGGCCAGACCACCCCGACCGGGCACCGGCAGACCATCACCGCAGCCTGCCCGGCCTGCCACGGCACCGGCCACAGCCTCCCCGCTCGCTCCCGCACCCGCGTCGGGGTGTGAGCCCCATGGCACTCCTGGACTGGAGCGACAACCACCCGCCCGAGGAGAACCAGTGACGGACACCGCCACTGCGGCGGGCCTGGACCCGGCCACCCTCGCCGATGTGCTGAGGGTGGCCGGGTCTACCGGCTTCGACCGCTGGGAAGAGCAGATCCGCCGCACCCAAGGGTGCGCACAGCCCATCCACCTCACCGGCGCCACCAAGACCACCGACCGGGCAACCGGTACCCTCCTGCACCACTACACGACCGACACCGAGCCCGGCGGCCGGTTACGCATCGCCTGCGGCAACCGCCGCGCGTCCCGCTGCCCCGCCTGCGCCTGGACCTACGCGGGCGACACCTACCACCTCATCCGCGCAGGACTCACCGGAGACCCCGACAAAGGCACCCCGCACACCATCCGCGATCACCCCCGCGTCTTCGCCACCCTCACCGCACCCTCGTTCGGCCCCGTCCACAACCGGCCCGGAAACCGGCCCTGCCGCTGCGGCACCCACCACCCCGAGACCGCCCCGGAACTCGGCACCCCGCTCGATGCGGCGACCTACGACTACGCCGGTGCGGTGCTGTGGAACAACCACGCCTCCGACCTCTGGCGCTACTTCACGATCTACCTCCGCCGCGAAATCGCCCGCCGCGCCGGCCTCACCCAGAAAGCCGCCCGGGAACAGTCCCGGCTGTCCTTCGGCAAGGTCGCCGAGTACCAAAAGCGCGGAGCGGTCCACTTCCACGCGGTGATCCGCTTCGACGGACCTGACGGGCCCGACTCGCCGCCCCCGGCCTGGGCCACCCTCGATCTCCTCGACGACGCGATCCGCGCGGCTGCCGCCCGGGTCGAAGTCACTGTGCCGGCCAATCCGGCTGCCGGGATCGCCAATGACTGGGTGCTGCGCTGGGGCACGCAGCTCGACGTCCAGCCCATCGGCGCGTTCGGGAACGGTGAGGACCTCACGGAGCAGGCCGTGGCCTCCTACGTCGCCAAGTACGCCACCAAAGCGGCCGAGACCACCGGCACCGTCGACCACCGCATCGGCAACAAAGAAGCCCTGATCCTCCTCGACGTGCCCGAGCACCCACGGCGGCTGATCGAAGCGTGCCTCGACCTCCACCACGCCTACCCCGACCGCAAGCTCCGCGACTGGGCCCACATGCTCGGCTTCCGCGGTCACTTCTCCACCAAGTCCCGTCGCTACTCCACCACCCTCGGGGCCCTCCGCCAGGTCCGCGCCGACTACCGCGCCAACCAGCAACGCGAAGCCCTCGGCCTGCCCAACCCTGACGACCACCCCGAAGCCACCACGCTCACGCTCGCCCACTGGACCTACGCCGGGCACGGCCACACCCCCGGCGAATCCTGGCTCGCCGCCAACATTCACCGCGACATCCAACACAACCGCGACACCGCCCGCGAACACCGCGCCGAACTCCAAGCGCTCGACACCACAGGGGAGTGGTGAGCATGGAACGACTGCTCAGCGTTGACCAGGTCGCCGAACTCCTTGGCACGACCGTCCGGTTCCCCCGGCGGCTGATCGAGGAACGCCGGATCACCTTCGTCAAGGTCGGTCGACACGTCCGCATCCCTGAGACGGCCGTAGCGGCTTTTGTCACGGCCAACACGGTGGAGCCCGTGACGATCCGGCGAGCCGGACTCCGGAGGGCTGCCTGATGACCAACAAGAAGGGCATCCGTCGGCGCTTCGGCTCCGTTCGGCAGCTGCGGTCTGGCCGTTGGCAGGCTCGATACCGCGACCCTGCGACGGGGCAGCTCCGCAGTGCCGAGCAGACTTACGCGACCAAGACAGACGCGGACGTCGCGCTGACCCACATCGAGGCGGACATCTCGCGTGGCCAGTGGGAAGACCCGGACAAGGGCGTTGTCCCTTTCACGACGTACGCCGATGCCTGGCTTCGGGACCGCAAGCTCGCCGACCGCAGCAGGGAACGGAACGAGGCAGTCATCCGGCTGCACATCACGCCGACGTTCGGATCCGGATCTCTGGCCGATGTGACCACGTCCCGAGTCCGGGCCTGGCGCGGAAAACTGCTCGCGGCCGGAGTGGGGGAGCCGACCGTCGTCAAGGCTTATCAGGTCCTCCGAGCGATCATGAACACGGCGGTTGATGACGAACTGATCCGTCGTAACCCCTGTCGGGTCAAGGGCGCAGACCGCTACGACGTGCCCGAGCGGCCTGTGTTGACCGTGGCTGAGGTGTACGCCGCTGCCGACGCCATCGCTCCCCGGTACCGGCTGCTCGTCCTGCTCGCCGCGTTCACCACGTTGCGCTTCGGTGAGCTGGCCTCTCTACGCCGCCGCGACATCGATACCGTCGGGCGCGTGGTCCTGGTGCAGCGCGCTCAGGCCGAGATGCAGAACGGCAGGCTCTTCGACAAGGCTCCGAAGTCGGCGGCCGGCGTCCGCCCCGTCGCCTTCCCGGACGAAATCCTGCCCGATGTCATCGAGCACCTGGAGCGCTACGCGGGTGCCGGCCGCGACGGCCACATCTTCCTCGGCCCCCAGGGCGGACAGTTGCGGCGCAGCAACTTCCGGGACGACTGGATCAAGGCGCGTAAGGCCGCGGGCATCTCTGCGGACGTCCACTTCCACGATCTGCGGCACACGGGGAACAACCTCGTCGCTGCGACGGCGAGCACGCGTGAGCTGATGACGCGCATGGGGCACAGCACGGCGCGTGCGGCACTGATCTATCAGCACATGACAGCCGACCGGGACCGCGCGATCGCCGATCGGCTGGGGGCGATGATCCGTAAGCAGCAGGGAGACGCCGGGACGTAGTGGCGCGTCTGTGGCACAGACGCGATCATGCGAAAGGGCCAGTTCGGGAGGATCAAGCCTCCGAACTGGCCCTTTGTGCTGTGCCCCCGGCAGGATTCGAACCTGCGACACCCGCTTTAGGAGTCCGTTCGGGGCACTCCTGTAACCAGCGCTGGAACCCTCACAGGCCGGTTGACCTGCGGATTTGGCTTCTCGTCATATCCCGTGTCATCCCGGCTAATCCCGTTCTCATGTGTACGCAATGTGTACTGAAAACGGGACGGCCCCGGGCGGTGTGCAACCACCTCCGGGGCCTGGCCGGACCCTTCACAGCAAGGAGTCCGAACCATGCGTAACACCATACTGACCAACGGCCCGGCACTCGACGGGCTGGCCTGCATCGACTGCAGCAGCTCTGACACCCCGCAGAAGCCGACGGGCGACCGCTCCCCGAACGGCGCCCAGTTGTTCCGCTGCGCCGACCTCTCAGACTGCAGTGCACGCCGCAGCGTCGACGAACCGCCCGCCCGCTCGTGCGTGCCCTGGTGTACGAACACGAGCGGCAACGAACACGAGTGGTGCGAGGGCGCGCACGCCGAGATCGCTACCGCCTCTCACGGCGCAGCCCTCTCCGCCTACCTGTTCAACCTCAGCGCCGGCAACCCCGTACTGGCCGTCTACGGCGAGGGGGCATCCGGCAGTGAGCTCGACCTCGCCGGGGCCGACGCGCTGATCGAGAACGTCGAGGCGTTCCTGCCGCAGCTGCGCGCGATGCGGCAGCAGCTCGCGGAAAGCGCCGCCGCGCCGGCCGCTGCGGAGCTCCAGTGACTGCCGAGCGCACCGTTACGGTGCCGACCGTCGACCAGGGCAACGTCACGATCACCGAACCGTCCTGGTGTACCGGGCACGAGGGGCAGGTTCCGCACCTACTGTCCGACACCGGGCACATCGGTGCCCCGCACCGCGCCAAGTTCGACGGGGAGGAGCTGGCGTTCGCCGCGCTCTCGCAGGACCCGTTCGCCGTGAAGTCCGACCGTGGTGTCGGTGTCCACGTCGAGATGGGGGCCCTTGCTTGCTCGCTCTCCCCGTCCGAGCTCGACGACCTGGCCGTGGTCCTCGTCAACTACGCGGGGACGCTGCGGCACCTTGCCCGCCAGCTGTCCGCGCTCCGTGCCGGTGGTGAGGGCCGATGAAGCGCGTCGTCGACCCTTCCCGCGCACTGGCTATCGCGGCCGGGCTGGTCATCATCGCGCTGACCGCCGTCGCGTTCTGGCTGTCCTACGCGCACCTGGCAGAAGTCGCCTTGGCTCACGGGCTGGGGCAGGCCAAGGCGCGCGCCTGGGCATGGCCGGCCACCCTCGATCTGTTCATCGTCGCCGGGGAGCTGATGATGCTGCGGGCCGCACTGGCACAGCGGGTCGACTGGTGGGCGATCGGGCTTACAGCGGTCGGCTCGGTCGGCTCGATCGTGTTGAACGTCGCCGGGGTGACCGGCGTCCGTGACCCGGGCATGGTGCCGATCCTTGACTTCGTCGTTGCCGCGGTACCGCCGGCCGCCGCCCTGCTCGCCTTCGGAGCGCTCATGCGGCAGGTTCACCAAGCTCTCGCCGGGCACGGCGACGAGGAGCCGGTGACCGACGTGGTTACCACCAAGGTGACCGTCGACCGGGCCGACGAGGATATGCCGTCCGTCGACGAGGAGCCCCCCGCCGTGGCTGCTCGCCCGGTCATCGAACTGCCCGCTGCGATCCCGATGTGGGACGGCTTCACCACCTCGAAGGTGGCCACTGCGGTACCCGCTGAGAAGCCCCGCCACGTGGTCACCGAGGTGGTGACCCGCACACCGGCTGACCTGCGGCGAGAAGCTGCCCGGCTGCACCGCCAGGTGGTCAGGTCGGGTGGGCGCGGGGTGACCATCGCGCAGCTGCAGGACGAGCTGGGTCTTTCCCGCCGCGACGCTACTGAGCTGCGCCGCCAGGTGGTCACCGAGGTGACCGCATGAGCAACCTCGACAAGGCGTCACAGGACGCCATCGACGCTGCAGCGAACAGTGAGCAGGTGGCTCTGATTCTCGCCGTCCTGCAGGCGCAGCAGCTCACACAGCAGCCGGTCACCCCGCCCGCACCGGCGCCCGCCCCCCGGACATCCGGCGGAACGGCCAAGTGGATCGGCATCGGGGCCGGCGGATCCGTGTTCCTCCTCGCCCTAGCCGTGTCCGCGGTCGCCGTCGCGATCAGCGCGGTCGCCCTCACCATCTGCGTCCTCGTCCTGCGCTCCGTCTGGCAGGACATCCGCAAGGGCTGACGACTGCCACGGCGCCCGGAGTGTGACCGGGCGCCAAGGGGAGCCGGGACAGCCCGGCCCCACATATCCAGGAGGACCCCATGACCGAACAGAACCACAAGTTCGACCTTGCCGAGCTCGCCGCCGAGGCCGCCCAGTGGGATGCCGCCGCACGGGCCGAATACCTGGCCGCTCACGGGCCCATCGACCACCAGGAGGCCATCTACGGGTGCCACGGAAGCCACGGCAGCCGAAGCGTCCGCTGACCACTGACGATCAGGAAGGACACCCCATGTACAGCTACACCCGAGCCGAGTCCCGCGAGCGTGGCCGCCTGTTCCGCAAGGGCTTCCACCAGGCCATCGGAGACAACCTCGACCCCGCGGTGACCCGCCGCATGCACGAGATCGACGCGAAGGCCGCCGAGCGCGGCGCACGGGAACTGGCCGCGCTGCAGTCCAAGACGGACGCCGACCGCCAGGCCGTCGCCGACGCCAAGGCCGCGGTCCGCACCAGCAAGTGGGGGCCCGACCGGGCCGCCGCCCGCGACGTGCTGCGCGCCGCTGAGAAGCAGCTCAGGCGCAGCGAGCGCGTCCTGCACCGCGCCGAACAGTCCTAGCCACGCCACGGGGCGGCCGCACATGCTGCCAGGCCGTCGGCCGCCCCGTGTCCCTGACCAGCCAACAGACCAGCAGGAGAGACCATCATGACCGACGCCCTCATCCGCCCCCTGAACGGGCACACCATCGAGAAGCTGCACCCGATCCCGCCGGAAGCCCTCGACACCCCGGCGCCCGTCATCGCCGAGCAGGCGCCGGCCGACGCCGAGGCGCCCGCGGTCGTCGAAGCGGTCGACCGCCCGGACAATCCGCTCGCCGACTGGCTGACCGTGCCCGACGCCCCCGTCCTCCCCGCATGGGCGCGGTCCGCCGCCTCGATCAAGGCGAACGTCGGCGCGTTCGTCCGGCTCACCTGGTGGCAGGCCCGCTACCACGGGATCCGCACCCCGAAGTACCTCGTGAAGACGCTGCTGTTGGCCGCTCGCGGCTTCTACCGGGCGACAGTGAGACTGTGGCCGACGCTGTCCGCGCAGGACCACAGTGCGGCCGTGAAGGCGCTTCGCGTGCAGAGCAAGGCCAAGCCCGAGGACGTCGAGTTGGCGCTGCGGCTTCAGATGGCGCACGCCAAGCGAACCCAGACCCGGCGGTGGCGCTTCGGTACGGCGGCCGTCGCGGTTGCCGCGGCAACGATTGGTATCGCGCTCGCTGACCCGCTGTTGCAGATGGGCATGGCGGGGGCGATCGTCACCCCGCTCGCCTACCTCGGCCGCGGGAAGGAGACTCACCTCCTGGACCACGGCGCCCCGCCGCTGCGGGTGGACATGTCCGCGCAGCAGCTCAACGACGCGTTGCGGGCGGCCGGCCTCCTGAAAAGCGGCCGGGCCTCCGACGACGAGAAGGACGCTCCGCGGGTCTCTTGCTCGATGGGCCCGGTCCGTGACGGCCGCGGCTGGGCTGTGATCTTCGACCTGCCCCGGGGTGGCGGCAAGACCGCCTCCGACGTCCTGGCGAAACGGGAAGTCATCGCGCAGGAGCTCGGTGTCGACGAGATCCAGGTCATCATGTCCCGCGTCCGTGCGGCCAAGGGCGGCAACGCCGGCCGGGTGTCCATGTGGGTGGCCGACGACGACCCCTACCTCGGCACGCCGAACCCGTCGCCGCTCGCGTCCGCCGAGACGTTCTCCATCTGGGACCCCATCCCGTTCGGCCAGGACGCCCGCGGCAACCGCATCGAAGTCCCGGTCATGTGGCAGAGCATGTTCTTCGGCGGCCTGCCCCGCCGGGGCAAGACGTTCACACAGCGCCTGATGACCGCGGCCGGGCTGCTCGATGCCTACGTGCGGCACTACGTCGCCGACGGCAAGGGTGGCGCCGACTGGATGCCCATGCGGGCCGTTGCCCACCGCCTGGTCATGGGCGCAGAGGACGATGCGATCGAGGCGCTCAAGGCGATGCTGCAGGAGCTCCTCGTCGAGATGGAGCGCCGCTTCGCGATCCTGCGGGAACTGCCCACCAGCATCTGCCCCGAGGGGAAGCTGACGCCGGAGATCGTCCAGCGGTACAACCTGCCGGTCATCTTCGTGACCATCGACGAGCTGCAGGAGTACTTCACCGCGATGGAACGTGAGGACCGTGAGCAGGTCATCAACGACCTGTGCCGCATCGCCCGCCGGGGGCCGGCCGCCGGGTTCGTGTCCAACTTCGCCTCCCAGCGCCCGGACGCCGACTCGGTGCCCACCAAGCTGCGGGAGATCATCACCCTGCGGTACTCCACGCAGGTCGTCGACCGGGCCAGCTCCGACATGGTGCTCGGCAAGGGCAAGGCCGCCCAGGGCGCCGACGCTTCCGTCCTGTCCGAAGACCACGTAGGCACGGGCGTCCTCGTCACCGGGCCCGCGTCCTACGTCACCGTGCGGGCCGACTACCTCGACGGCCCCGGCTTCGCCACCCTGTGCGCGAAGGGCCGCGCCCTGCGGCAGGCTGCCGGCCAGCTCACCGGGGACGCGTCCGGAGACGTCACCGCGGCCGCCGACGCCGCCGGGGTCAAGCTCGCCCCGATCCTCTCCGACGTCCTCGAGGTCATGCGGCACTCGCCGCGCATGTTCACCACCGACCTGCTCGCCGGTCTCGTCAACCTCGACGAGGACGTCTACGGAGACTTCAACGCCGAGCGCCTGGCCGCCGAGCTCGAGACGGCCGGCGTCAAGCGCACCAGCAAGCAAGTGAAGATCAGCGGCACGAACGCGGCCGGGTACCAGCGGCGCGACATCGAGGGAGCCGTGCCCGCCGAGATCCTCCTCGGGTAGAGGGACCTCCCCCTACCCGGCCCCAATACGGCCCCTGCTACCGACGCCCTCAACGCTCTTCTGAGGGGCCCGGAAGTAGCGGGGGCCCATTACCCCGGTAGCGGGGGCGGTAAGGGCTTCTGACCTGCTAGGTAAAGCGGGTAGAGGGGGCCGTACCCACATACGAGGAAGGCCCCCAGACGTCAGCCTGGGGGCCTTCCTCCTGTGCATGGGGGACGGTCAACGCCGGTGGCATGAGCAGTCGCACCGGTGAGATTCGATCGGCCGCTCCCACGCCGGGGCACCTGGCCGGCGAATGACATAAGGGCCGGAACACTCTCGGTGCTCACCGATCCGGCAGGCCGGAGCAAGCGCGACCGGCGTGGTTGTCACGGCTGGTCGACATACGAGGCAAGCCCGCGCTGCTCCCGGCACGGGGCACACGCGTACAGCCCGGCCCCCGGACCCGAACCCTGCTCAATCACACGGATCAGCACCGCAGTGCCGGACGGCCCCTCGTGCCAGTGGCACCAGCCGAACCCCGCGGAAGTCGAAGGGCCGCCAGTAGTCTCGGTCATGGCTTCCTGCTCTCTCAGGTCGTCCACGCCCCCGAGCCCGGCCAGGCTGCGGGGGCCTTGTCGTGCTTCCGCAGCGTAGAGCACTTGTATCGCTCTGTCTCGGTGCGTCTCTATACGTATCTCAAGATGCCGACACATGGTGCTCTACCTAGCTTCGGACCATGGCCACCAACCCGGACGCCGAGATCGACCACGAAGGACCAGTGACGCCGTACCGGCAGCTCGCCGAGATTCTCAAGTCGCGCATTGCCCGCGGCGACTGGGCGGAGGGTCGGCCGATCCCGTCCGAGAACCGGCTCGTGCAGGAATACGGGCTGGCCCGCTCGACCGTGCGGCGAGCGATTGCCGCGCTCGTCGACGAGGGCGTCGTCTGGACCGTGCAAGGGCGCGGAACCTATGTGGGGCAGCCGGGCGAAGACGCAGAGCAGTAGCGGCGCCCCTGGGGGGTGACTCCCCCTCCCCACCCCCCGCGCCGCCCGGGAGGTGCTGCTGCTGTCCGTCTGTACGGGTCTGGGGAAAACGGCCCGACGGCCCTTTCCTGGCTCTCAGCGCCCGCTCTGCCGCCCGTTCGCCGGGCTTCCGGGGTGTTTCGGTCCCTCCGTGCGGCACGCGGGCGCCTGTCGCTTCGGCGTGTCGCCGGACCACATAACCCCTGGTCGGGCGGCTGGAAGCGTACGCCGGTAGAACGGCGAAGCGCCCCGCCGGCCGGGATGGCTGACGGGGCGCTTCGGATCAGTCAGGCCGCGGGCGGCCGGTCGTCGTTGCTCTCCCACTCGGACAGCCGACCGCGGGCAGCGGCGCCACGCGTGCCGCCCTGCTGCGCGATGTGCGCGAGCTTGATCCGGTTCATCCGGGAGTCGTTGAGAGCGCCGAACTCTTCGGCGGGGGTATCGGTGCTCAGTGGCCCGAGGAGCTCTCGGTACAGCTTCCGACCATCGGCCTCAATGTCCCTTTGGCGCCTGCTGGTGTCGGTCATGATGTCGCCTCAGCCTTCGATCGTCTGGAACTGGACGTACGCGTCGCCGTCGCCGTTGACGTGCCGTGTCGGGATGCGCCGCGGTTCTCCGGTCGTGCGCGTCTTGGGTGCTTCCCCGTCGCGCTTCGCAGCTTCTTCGCGCTGGTCTTCGTACGCCTTCTTCAGCTCACCGATCGTCGGCACCCATGGCCGAACCGTCGGGTTTGTCAGCAGCCACATGAGCCATTCGCGGTCGTGCTGTACGTGGAAGGGGCGGTTCGGGCTGCTTGCAGGCCACGGCGGTCGGATGGGGTGTTCGCCGTGCGGGGTCGGTGTCCACTCGGGCCAGACTTCGGTGACGTTCTGGATCTCGGACCAGACGTTGAAGACCGTGTTGAAGCCGATGTGACCGGTCTTGGTGGCGACGTCCTGCCCGATCGCCATTCGGGTGATCGTGTGTTGTGCGCTACGGATGGCGTTGTAGCGGGAGATCACGTCAGCGAACCCGGACCAGGCGGCAACGGCGTCGGGGCCCCGGTCGATGGCGGTCTGTGCGTCGTGCACGTTGCAGAGTGCTGCCGCCATGGGCCGCGCCTGGTCGAGCAGCTCGTCGAGGACGGGGCGCAGGGCGCGCAGGCCATGGTCGGCGCCGGCCCTCGCGGTGTTCTCTCCGTGGTTCTGCAGTCGCTTCGCAACGCCGAGGAGTACCTGCAGTTCGTTGTCACGGAACACGTCGGCCTGCTGTGCCTCCCATGCTCGGCGGCCGACGTGGTCGGGGATGGGCTTGCCCGAGGTGATCGCCTCGAACGTCTCGGCGCCGAGGTCGACGGGTGTCCGGCTGGTCGAGGAGCGCAGTTCGGTGATCCGCTCCTGCAGGATGGTGTCGGCGGCTTGCACTGCGCGGAATCCGGGGATGGCGTCGCGTGCGACTTCGAGCGGTTCGCGCTCGGTCATGGCGGTGTCGGTCATGGTGGTGCCTTTCATGATCAGGTTGCGTCGGGGTTGCAGTTCGGGTGGGCGGTCTGTCCGGGCTCGATGAGCGCCATCGGAAGCCCGCACTCAGCACAGAGGGAACTCTCAAGTTCAGAGAGGGGCTGCGAACGAGCACCCGCAGCACCCGCAGCACCCGCAGGCTCGTGTTCGGGCACGTCAGGCAGGGTGCTCGCTGCGGGTGCTGCGTCGACCGGAGCACCCGCGCTAGCGCCCGCAGCGCCCGCCGACTGCCCGCTGCGGGTGCTGGATTTGCCGCTGCGGGTGCTAGCCCTTGACGCAGCACCCGCGCGTTCGTGCTGGTCAGCGGCGGTGGCGGGCGCTGCGGGCGCTGCGGGTGCTGTCTTGCGCCTACTCTCCGATGACGTGAGCTGGTAGAGGCGCGATCGGTTGCCCTTCGGCTGTCGCTGCGAGTCATCCACGTTGACGCCGACCGTGCGCAGCGCAGGCGCGAGACGCTTGAGCTGTCCGGCGGCACGGGTGGAATCCTTAGGCCACTTCTTCGGTAGACGCTCAGGGGTGGGCACGGCTTCGAGGAGTTCCTGCGCGGTCAGAGTCACACCGTCGGGGCCGGCCGCGTCGACCAGGGCGACAACGGCTTGGGCGAACGGCTCGCCGTCGAGGACGTCCGCGACCGCGTCCCGTGCGCTGCTCTTGTACGAGTCGAGGGTGTGCCATCCCTGCACCTGGTCGACTGCGGCCAGGACGCGGGCAAAGTCCGCCATGCGGGGCCGCTCGGTCAACTGGATGTCGGGCAACACCTTGAGAACCTGCGCGAGCAGATCGAACAATGAAGCCAGGATCGAGGCGTGTGCCTCCGCGTATACGGCGTCCAACTCGGCTTCCTCGCGCCGCTTATGGTCTGGAATCAGGTTCAACTCGATGGTCAGTAGCCGTTCGGCCAGGTCGCCCGCGAGAGCGCCGGCGTCGATCGTCGTCATGGCGAGCACCCGCCGGAACTCCAGGACTACGACATCGTCGTCGGTGTAGAGCGCGCGGTCGACGATGCCGTCTCCGGTCACTGCGCGGCACAGCGCGTCGGACAGCCAATCGGCGATGATCGACACATTGTCGAGGCACAGCGCCCACGAGTTGAACGCCTGCGTTGCCCACGACTTGATATCGCGGGGAGCCGTACGCTTCGGGGCCCCAGACGGGTCGATGATGCCGATGACCATCGCGGCCCCCTTCGACTTCCCCGTGCCCTGCTCCCCGCGGAAGGTGAGGATCGGGTGCGGTAGGTCAGGGATGAACGTCGCGACGAGCCACCCGACGAGCAGCCGAAAGCCCTCATCGCTGGTGTTCATCAGGTCCCGCAGCTTGGTCAGGCCGTCGCCGTCGGCGAGCGGTTCGGGCAACGGCTTCATGGCACCCGAGCGCCGGAACAGGACCGGGGAGCGTGCGACGCGCTGCCATCCGTCCGGGCTGATGACGACGCACCGGCCGTCGGCGGTCGCGAGGTCGACGACGATCGAGTCACCGTCCCGGGCGACCCGGACGTGGGGCACGCGGGGTTCGGCGGACGCCGCGACGCCTTCGAGCACGGTCATAGCGTCGGCGAGGGCCGACTGCGAGGGAACCGCGCCGCCGTTGTCGTCGGTGTAGATCCGGGCGAGCTGGGAGCGGAGCCCTGCCCGACCTCGCAGGGGCAGAGCGATGTTCGCGCCGTCGTGCTTGACGCCGTACGGCCGCCCGTCCTCGGACATGAAGAGCTCGTACCGTTCCCGGGCCAGGGCGACGAGTTGTGATGCCTGCGAAGGGCCGCGGCCCTTGCTGTCGTCGGCGAGCCCGGCCCGCTGCAGGATCTCGCGGGCCTTCTCGTCGATGTTCTCGTCGTCTTTGCTCATGTGCGGTTCCTTGAGGGTGCGTGGCGTGCGCTCGCGACCGTGCGCGACGCCGCGGCTTCCGGGTGCCCTGCCGCGACTGCGGCGTCTACGAGCGCGTTGGTGACGGCGACCGGGTCGACGCCGGTCTCGAAGGCTCGGCAGGCCGCCCAGTAGAGGCGGTTGTTCAACTGGCCTTGCGGGGCGTTGAGGATGTGCCGGATCAGGCCCGTGAGCACGGCAGAGCGGCGCCGCAGGGGGATCTGTACGGGCCTGGGAGTCTGTACGGGTGCGGACTTAGGGATCATGAGGCTGATGAGCCATGCGGGGGCCTGCGCCACCGGGTGCATGTGCTCGACGCGGTAGGTGCCCTTTGGTGTCCATGAGCCAGGGCCGACCAGGTATCCGCCGTATCCGCGAACGTCGATTCCGGGCCCGAGCTTTCCCGCGCTGTTCTGCACGAGGGCTGCGGCCGGCCCGGTCAGCCACAGGTGCAGTCCGCCGCTCGGAGTGCTGATCACGACGGTCTCGGGCACGCTGGATCCGTGCTCGTCGGCCAGGGCCTTGAGCGAGGCGACGCCGTCCACGCCGTTCTTCCGGTCGAGGTCGACCCCGAGCAGAGGCCGCTCGCCGCGCCCGCAGGCGATGCCGTAACCGGTGGCGTGCGGGGCCGCCGCGAACAGTTCGGCGAGTCGCTGCGGGTCGCCGGTGGCGTCGTGGACGCCGTGGCCCGGCCGACCGCATTCCGCTCGACACTTCGGTGTCCCCTTAGGGTCATCGCGGTGCGGTGAGCGGATCGCGGGCATCTTGGTGCGCCCGATCGGGAAGACGTGCATGCCGCGGCGGGTCGCTTCGGTCGCGTCGCGCAGGGCGTTTCGCCACCGGTCGCCGTGTGGCACCATGTCGAGTGACTCGCCCGCCAGGTAGTCACTTGCCCCCGCGACCTGTTCCCGCAGGCCGGGGGTGTTTTCGTTCGTGTGGCTCATGCGGCTGCCCCGGTCTCGACGGTGCGTGAGCACATCCAGGCTTCGACCGCTGCGCGGTTGTAGCGGATGCGCCCGCCCCGACCGGGCGTGAGCTTGATGTACGCCGGGCCAATGCCCTGCCAACGCCAGTTGGCGAGCGTCTGCGGACTCACACCCATCAGTTGGCCGGCCTGCGCCGGTGTGAGCTTTTCCGATCCCATGTGAACTCCTGTCGAGATTTTCTCGATGAGTACTTGCATCATCGCGGTAAAGTCCGTGATGATGTGGAGCGTAGCCGGGATGATCCCGGTCTGCAAGATCCGGTTTTCTGTCGAGAAAAGCTCGACTGATAACGTCCGGATCATGACGACAGGACGTATCGAGTTGGGACCGACCGGGCGGACAGTTGCCGCCAACGTGAAGCGTCTGCGAGAGGCGCGCGGGCTCACCCTGCGCGGCCTCTCAGCAGAATTGAAGGAGCGCGGCCGGCCTCTCAGTGCCGACGCCCTTAACAAGATCGAGAACGGCGCGCAGGCTGACGGCCGCGCAGTTCGGCGGGTCGACGTCGACGACCTGGCTGCGCTGTCCGCAGCCTTCGGTGTCGGCCCCCTCGCGCTGTTGCTGCCTGTCGACACCGAGGCGTCCACCGCGGTGCATGTCACCGGCACGCAGCCCGTCAGTGCCCACTCGGCGTGGATGTGGGGCACCGGCGAGGGGCCGATCGAGATGCCGCAGGAGCGTGGCACCGCTGCATCTGGCAGGGCCCTATACGCAGCCGTTTCGCACTACCGCCTGCACGGCCTGCCTCACTGGCTCGCCGAACTGCAGGATGCCCAGCATGACCAAGGTGCACGAATGGCCGCAACAGAGGCGGTACGCGAGGCCGGCGGGTACATCGGGCCGGAGCGCTATCGGCCGAAGCGACCTGGGGGTAGCGATGGCTAGAGTCTGGATCGAGGACCGACAGAACCACGCCGACTACCAACAGGCGTGGGAGAAGTGGCAGGAAGCGAAGAAGGCTGGCAGTAAGCGGCAACCGCCCGGCCGGTGGCGCGTCCGCTGGTACGGGCCGGACAACAAGCCGAAGGCCAAGACCTTCGGCAAGCTGCCGCAGGCCGAGGCAGAGAAGCAGCTGCTTCTCGGTCGTCTCGACAAGGGTTCGTACCGCGACCCGCAGTCGGCTAAAGCGGCGCTGCGCGTGGTGGCCGAGGAGTGGCACGACTCGCTGCGGAAGCAGGGGCGGCGCACGAAGGACGACTACCGGGAACTGCTTGATCTGTACGTCCTGCCGAGGTGGGGGGACTGGCAGGTTGGCTCAGTCCAGTGGGCCGACGTCTCCGAGTGGGTCAACGAACTGTGCCGCCAGCCCGGGAAGGCCGGCCGCCCGCTCAGCCCGTCCCGGATCGCGAAGACGTACTACGTGCTCAGCGGCGTGATGAAGCACGCGGTACGGACGCACCGGATCGCGGCAAGCCCGGTCACCAATCACGACCTGCCGCGTGCGGTCGACGACGAGGATCACGTCTACCTGTCGCATGGCCAGCTCGAGGAGCTGGCCGAAGCTGCAGGCCGGTACCGGACGTTCGTCCTCGTCCTCGGCTACTGCGGCATCCGGTGGGGTGAGGCGATCGCGGTTAAGGTCGGACGACTGCAGCTTGAGCAGCGGCGCATCCGGATCGCGCAGGCGTACTCGGACATCGACGGAAACCTTGAGCTGGGACCGGTGAAGAATCACGAGAAGCGGTCGGTACCGCTGCCGCGGTCGTTCGCCGAGGAGCTGCGGCCGCTGACCGTAGGCCGCGCTCGGGACGAGCTGTTGTTCACCGCGCCTGAGGGCGGACCGATGCGCTACCCGAACTTCCGCCGGCGCGACTTCGACAAGGCAGTCAAGGCGGCGGGGCTTGCCGAGCTCGGGGTGACGCCGCACAAGCTGCGGCACACTGCGGCCTCGCTCGCGATCCGGGCCGGTGCCGACGTGAAGGTCGTGCAGACGATGCTCGGGCACAAGTCGGCGGCCATGACACTGGACGTCTACGGGCACCTGTTCCCGGACCGACTGGACGAGGTGGCGGACGCGCTCGATGCGGGCCGCGCTGCCGCTCTCGCCAGGCGCACGGCGCCGATCACGCTGGGAGGGTGATCGAAACCATGTGTACAAAATGCGTACTGCCCGCCCGGGCTTCCCCGAACGGGCAGTGACTAACTGGCCTGTGACCAGCGCTTTACCGCTGTGCCCCCGGCAGGATTCGAACCTGCGACACCCGCTTTAGGAGAGCGGTGCTCTATCCCCTGAGCTACGAAGGCCGGGATCTGCCGGGCCGTGTGTCCGAAGGCCGGGTGGTGACCGGTGGCCTCGGGCAGCTGGTTTCCAGCAGTTTCGTGGTGGTGCGCCCGACGACGGCCGCCTCACCGCTGACAGTGTAGCGGGTGGTCGCCCGGCGGCCGGAGGGTCGTGCGGCGGGGGCGTGGCCGGGCGGTGTGCGACCGTGGGGCGCCTGTCCGGCCGGGCAGGCGGGACGGACTCCGCGGCTGGGTCCGGGGACCGGGAGAGGACGGTCTGCGGGATGCGGCGCGGGTGCCTTGACCGGGCTCAGGTGCGGGCATAGCGTCGCCGGATCGCTGAGCCAGTACGTGGAGAGGCCGTTCGTGCCGCACACCGACCCCAGCCGTTCCTCCGACCCGGCGGCCCTCGCCCGGATCGAGGCGGCCCTGACCGGCCCCGGGGCTCCGTTCGCCGTGGCGCGGGCGGAGCACGGGCCCCTCGTCTACGCGAACGGGCCCCGCACGCTACGGGAGTTCGTGGAGACCACCTGGGCGTTCGGTGACCAGCCGTTCCTGGTCTCGGGTGAACGGACCGTCTCGTACGGGGACTTCTTCGCGGCCGCCTCCTCGCTCGCCCGGCGGCTCACCGGGACCTACGGGCTCCGCCCCGGGGAACGGGCGGTGGTGGCGATGCGTAACCGCCCCGAGTGGCAGATCGCGTTCTGGGCGGTGCAGCTGGCCGGTCTCGTCGCCGTGCCGCTCAACACCTGCTGGACGGAAGGGGAGTTCGGTTACGCCCTCGACGACTGCGAGCCTGCGGTGTTGCTGGTCGATGCGGAGCAGCTGCCGAAGGTCGCGGACCGTGGGCGGAGGTCAGGGGCGCGCTTCGTCGTCTTCCACGGCGGGGAGGCTGTCCTCTCCGGTGGAGGAGGCGTTCTCTCCGGCGGGGAGGAGCTGCCCGTACGGGCCGAGTGGTACGCGGCCCTGCCGGAGCCCGACCCGTCGGCGGCACCGCCCGGGGTGGAGATCCGGCCCGAGGACGATGCCACGATCATCTACACCTCCGGCACCACCGGGCGGCCCAGGGGCGCCGTGGCCACCCACCTCGCCCAGGTGGGTGCCGCCCTCAATCCGCGCTACCAGGCGGCGGCCTCCGCGCTCGGCCGTGGGGCCGTCCCGGGTCAGGGACCGGCACCGGTGACCCTGATGACGTTCCCGTTCTTCCACGTAGCCGCGTTCACCAGTCTGTACGCGGCGATGGCGGTGGGCGGCACCCTCGTCCTGATGCCGGAGTGGGACGCGGGTGAGGCCCTGCGGCTGATCCGCCGGCACGGGGTCTCGCATTACGCGGGCGTCCCGGCCACCGCGCTCCAGCTCCTCGCGGCGGCGGACCGCGAGGGTGACGGTCTGGAGGGCCTGAAAGGGCTGGACACCGGCGGGGCGGCCCCGCCGGCTCTGGTCACGCGGCTCACCGCCCGGTACGGCGAGCGGATCGAGCCGCGCAACGGTTACGGCCTGACGGAGACCAGCGGCGGCGTGCTGGCCGATTCCGGCGCCGCGTACCGGGCGTACCCGGATTCCGTGGGCACTCCGACGCCGGTCACCGAGGTGCGGATCGCAGGCCCCGGGGGCGAGTCCCTGCCGGACGGTGAGCCCGGCGAGCTGTGGCTTCGTGGGCAGTCCCTGGTCCGTGGCTACTGGCGTGACGAGGCCGCGACGGCCGAGGCGTTCACCGGCGGCTGGTTCCGTACGGGGGACCTCGCAGTCGTCCGGGACGGGCGGGTGGCCGTCGTCGACCGGATCAAGGACATGGTGGTCCGGGGTGGCGAGAACGTGTACTGCGTGGAGGTCGAGGCCGCTCTGCACGAGCACCCCGATGTCGAGGACGCGGCGGTGCTCGGTGTTCCGCACCCGGTGCTGGGAGAGGAGGTCGCGGCGGTCGTCCTGCTGCGCCCGGGTTCCGCCGTCACGGCGGAGACACTGCGGGCGCATGTGGGCCGGAGCCTGGCCGCGTTCAAGGTCCCCGCCCATGTGCTGGTGACGCGGAAGCCGCTGCCGCGGAACGCGGCGGGGAAGATCCTCGAGCGGGAGCTGCGCGGAGCGCTCCGGGAGTACGCGGGCGAGGGCCCGGGTGAGGGCCGAGGCCCGGGGCCGAGGGCTCGGGGCCGCGGGCTCACGGCCGGGTGATCCGCACCCGGTAGTGGCCGTCGGCGTGCTTCGCCAGCACGGATATGCGTATGCCGTTGGCCCGGTCGGTGAACGTCTCGCCGGGTTCGAACGGGGCGTCGGAGAGCTCGGCGTGGACGTTGGGCCGCCGGGTGCAGCCGCCGCTTCCCTCCGTACTGTCCTCGACGGCGACCGGGCCCCGGCCCGTGTCGACGTCGGCGCTCACCTTGTAGATGAGTACTCCCGGCCGGCAGACCGCTTCGTCGTTGCCCTCCGCGGTCCGTACCTCCACCGCGTAACCGGACTGCGCGCTCACCGGTACGAAAGCCAGCTTCGGGCCTCCTGCCGTGGCCAGCGGCTCGAGGACGTGTTCGCTGGTGCCGGGCATGGCGGCGCAGCTGACCTGTTCGCCGCCCAGCCAGCCGAGCTTCCACTTGTGCCAGCCGAGGAGGTCGTTGTCGGCCCCCCAGTCCTCGGACATGATGTCCCAGTGCCCCACGGAGCCGCCGCCCTCCAGCGTGTAGAGGTCGGGCAGCCCGAAGACATGGCCGTTCTCGTGGGGGAGGACCCGGTAGCCGGTCTCCTCGTACGAGCCCGAGCCGTCGTCCTGGCGGCTGTAGACGAAGGACGTGTTGGCGAGCGGAACGCCGTCGGCGGACGGGGCTTCGTCGTTGCCGGCGAAGGTCACCGACAGGACGGTGTCCAGCGCGGAGGGGCCGGCGTTCGGGGTGACGAGCACGTTGACCAGGTCGTACTCCGAGAAGTCGACCTTCGGGTCGGCGACGGACACCAGATCCTTGACCATCTTGCGGTAGCCCGGTTCGTACGGGGCGCCGCGCTCTATCCCGTACTCGGAGAACGGCAGCGGCATCCGCAGCCAGTCGTCCACGGGGGCTTCGGGCTGGTAGACGAGCCGGCCGTAGGAACTGGTGCGGAACCAGTCGGAGGTCTGCGGAAAGAATTCCGCCAGCCGGTCCGCCGCCGGTTCCGTCGCCTGTGCGTCGGGGAAGTCGATCATCAGGTTGAGGGCTCTGATCCGGCCGGTGGAGCGTGCGTAGCCGGGTGGTGTCGGCATGCCCTCCGACATCTGCACGCCCATCGCCGTGGGTATGCGGCATGGTGCGAGGCCGGTCCCGCGGGGTGCCGCCACGGCCCCCGGGGAGGCCTGGCCGACGGCGGGGAGGGTGGAGCTGGCCGATGCCGTCGCCGCGATGACCAGGGCCGTCGCCCCGGCGAGCACGAGGGGGCGGCGGCGTCCGCGTATCCGGTGGCGTGACTGCTGCATAGGCGTCGCCTTCGGGTCCGCGGCAGCCGGCCGGGTCCTGACTGCGCTCTGGCGATCAGCCTCTTCCGGGTCGTGGAGGACCGCTCGCTGGGTGCGCCGATGGAGGGTTTTTGCCCCATGGCCCGTGTGAGCCGGGCCGCATGGCCCGTGTGCCTCAAGCCGCATGGCTCATGTGACGCAGACCACATGGGTCCGGGAAATAACCGGGGACGCTCTCCCCGTTTGCACCTGTGTCCTCGGGAACCGGGGACGCGGTCCCCGGTTGCAGCGGTGGGCCGTCGCACACGCCGGAAGGGGAGGACCGTGGTCGTGAAGCCGTCCGTCACCGGAACCGCCACCTGCGCCGCGCGGGGCCGTGCGTCCCGTCCGCGGGCCGACGCCCTGCGCAACCGGGAGCGGATCATGGCGGCCGCGCTCGAGATGTTCGTCGAGTTCGGGCCGGACGTGCCGCTCGACGAGGTCGCACGCAGAGCCGGAGTCGGCAACGCCACGCTCTACCGCAACTTCCCCGACCGGGCGGCTCTGATCCATGAAGTCGTCCTCGCCGTCACCTCCCGCACCACCGACCGGGCGCAGGAGGCCGTCGCGGCCGAGTCCGACCCCTTCGCCGCGCTCAGCCGCTTCGTGCACGCGGCGGCCGACGAGCGGATCGGGGCCCTGTGCCCGATGCTGTCCGGCGGCTTCGACAACGACCACCCCGAACTGCTCAGCGAGCGCCGTCGCCTCGAAGAGGCCGTCGAAGGACTCGTGGAGCGTGCCATGTCCGCAGGGAGGCTGCGCACCGACATCGCCGTCGGTGACGTACTCGTCGCCCTCTCCCAGCTCACCCGGCCCCTGCCCGGCATCGCCTGCCTGGACATCGACCGGTTCACCCACCGCCATCTGCAGCTCTTCCTGGACGGCCTGGAATCCCCGGCCCGCTCCGAACTGCCCGGATCGGCGGCGACCTTGGAGGATCTGCGCAGCGGGCGTTGACCCCCGCGCACCGGAGAACCGACCCACAGCCCCGGCCCGCACCGGCCCAGAAGCGGGCCGGACCTGACACGCAGGTCCGGCCCTGGTGCCCTCACCCTTTTCCGTCGTCTTCCGCGCGTCCGATTCGCCGACTTCGCAACTCTTCGTGTCTTTAGGTGGCTATTCCCATGCCGAAAACAGCCGGCACCCTTCCGGATCCCAGTCGCTGGAAAGCGCTGAGTTTCATCGCCCTCGCCCAGCTGATGGTCGTGCTCGACGCGACCATCGTGAACATAGCCCTGCCCTCCGCCCAGACCGACCTGGGTATTTCCGAGGGGAACAAGCAGTGGGTCATCACCGCTTACGCCCTGGCGTTCGGCGGTCTCCTGCTCTTCGGCGGGCGCATCGCCGACCTCTGGGGCCGCAAGCGCACCTTCGTCGTGGGTCTGCTCGGCTTCGCCGCGGCCTCCGCGCTCGGCGGCGCGGCCCAGAACGAAGCGATGATGTACGGCTCCCGTGCCCTGCAGGGTGTCTTCGGCGCACTGCTCGCGCCCGCGGCCCTCTCGCTGCTCGCCGTGATGTTCACGGACGCCAAGGAACGCGCCAAGGCCTTCGGCATCTACGGGGCCATCGCCGGTGGCGGTGGTGCGGTCGGCCTGATCCTGGGCGGATTCCTGACCGAGTACCTGAACTGGCGCTGGACCTTCTTCGTCAACATCCCGTTCGCGATCATCGCCGCGGCCGGCGCCTACTTCGTCATCCGCGAGCCGGCCGGCAGCCGCAACCGCTCGTCGCTCGACGTCCCCGGCGTCGTCCTGTCCACCCTCGGCCTGGTCGCGCTGGTCTACGGCTTCACCCGCGCCGAGTCGGCCGGCTGGTCGGACTCGCTGACCATCGGCATGTTCGTCGCGGCCGCGGCGCTGCTGCTGGCCTTCGTGGTCACCGAGGCGCGCGTGAAGTCGCCCCTGCTGCCGCTGCGCGTCCTGACCGAACGCAACCGCGGAGGGGTCTACCTCTCGCTGGGCCTCGCCATCATCGCGATGTTCGGGCTCTTCCTCTTCCTGACGTACTACCTGCAGGTGGTCAAGGGCTACACACCGGTCAAGACCGGCTTCGCCTTCCTGCCGATGATCGTGGGCATGATCACCGGGTCCACGCAGATCGGGACCCGGCTGATGACCCGGGTCCCGCCGAGGCTGCTGATGGGCCCCGGTTTCCTGGTGGCGGCCGTCGGCATGCTGCTGCTGACCCAGCTGGACGTCAACACGTCCTACACGACCGTCATCCTGCCTGGCCAGCTGCTGCTGGGCCTGGGCATGGGCACGGCGTTCATGCCGGCCATGTCGTTGGCCACGCACGGCATCGAGCCGCGTGACGCAGGTGTGGCCTCCGCGATGGTGAACACCTCGCAGCAGGTCGGTGGCGCCATCGGCACGGCGCTGCTCAACACGATCGCCGCCGGCGCCACCACCGCGTACGTCGCTGACCACGCCGCCGGCGCGAGCGACCCGAAGCTGCTCCAGCTCCAGGCCATGGTCGCCGGTTTCACCGGCGCCATCTGGTGGGCGGTCGGCATCCTGGTCGCCGCTTCGGCGATCGCGGTGGTCCTGATCAACACCGGGCGTCCGGGGTCGGGTGCGGTCGGCGGCTCGGGGGACCTGGCGGACGGGATCGAGGAAGAGTTCAAGATCCCGGTCGTCGCGCACTGACCGCGCTTGCGCACTGATCGTGTCCGCGGACCGGCCGCGCTCGCACACCGGCCGTGTCCGCGCACCGACCGGCGGCACCGGACCGGGATGCCTGGTCCGGTGCCGAGCCGGTCGGAGTGACGCTCGACGGATCCGGGGCCTGTCCCGGCCTGCCTGCCCTGGCTCCGCTCAGCGGAGCCAGGGCAGGTCCGCGTCCGTGTCCTCCGGCTGCAGGCCGGTCGCGATGATCTGCATGATCTCGCCGAGACTCTGTACCTGCTGGGGGCTGAGCCGGTCGAACATCGCCTGCCGTACGGCTTCCACGTGTCCCGGTGCGGACCGCGCCAGCATGTCGTAACCCTCGTCGGTGAGGATCGCGTTCTGGCCGCGCTTGTCGGAGTGGCAGTCCTCGCGGCGTACCCAGCCGTTCTTCTCCAGCCGGGCGACGGCGTGGGAGAGGCGGGAACGGGTGATCTTGACGTCCTTGGCCAGCTCGGTCATGCGCTTTCGCCGCCGGGGGGCCTGAGAGAGGTTGACGAGCAGGCCGTAGTAGATGTGCGGCATGCCGGCGTCGCGCTGCAGCTGACGGTCGAGGTGGTCCTCCATGAGCGTGGTGGCGTGCAGATAGGCGCGCCACGCGCTCTGTTCTTCGTCGGTGAGCCACCGGGGCCCGCCGGGGGATGCCGTGGTCATGTACTCCACTGTACGACCTTTTCTTGAAAGTTGAACTAAATAGAGCTAAGGTCTCTGGTAGTTAGAACTTGAAGATTCAAAGACTAGGGCTCACGGAGCCGGTCGCCGAATCTCCGGTGCTCGTGCAGGTGCCGGTGCCCGGTACCTGTAGAGAACACACATACCTTGATCGGCAGAGGAATGGGAGTGTCATGAACGTCACCACGGAACGTATGCCGGCCCTCTATCTTTCTCACGGCGCCCCGCCTCTCGCCGATGACCCCCTCTGGCCCGGGCAGCTGGCCGCCTGGTCGGCGGAACTGCCGCGCCCCAAGGCGATCCTGATGGTCTCCGCACACTGGGAGGAGGCTCCGCTGGCCCTCGGCGCCACCGAGGCCGTGCCGCTGGTCCACGACTTCTGGGGATTCCCCCCGCACTACTACCAGGTGCGGTACGCCGCCCCCGGGGCCCCGGGACTCGCGGACGACGTCCGCAAGCTGCTGCGCGGCGCCGGGACCCCGGTGCAGGACATCCCCGGTCGCGGACTCGACCACGGGGCGTACGTGCCGCTGGTCGAGATGTTTCCGGCTGCCGACATCCCCGTCCTCCAGGTCTCGATGCCGACGCTCGACCCGCAGGAACTGATGGCTGTCGGACGCAGGCTGGCCCCGTTGCGTGACGAAGGTGTGCTGATCGTCGGCAGCGGCTTCTTCACGCACAACCTGGCGGCGCTGCGGCACTCCGGCGGCGGCATCCCCAGCTGGTCGGCGGAGTTCGACGACTGGGGGCACCGGGCGATCCAGGCGCAGGACATCGACTCCCTGCTGGACTTCGAGCACGCCTCGCCCGCGGGCGGACTCGCCCACCCCCGCACCGAGCACTTCGCGCCGCTGTTCGTCACGCTCGGGGCGGCCGAGGGGGATCTCGGTCAGGGGCGCAGTGTCATCGACGGCTTCTGGATGGGCCTGGCGAAGCGCTCGGTGCAGTTCGGCTGAGCAGCGGTTCCCCGTGCCGGTACGCGCCGCGGCGCAGGCCGCCGCCCGCCTCCCCCGGGTGGCACGGGCCGTCGGCGGCACGGCCGGGGACATGTCGCGAGTCGTGCCGGGTATCCGGGTCCTGAGCAACCAGCAGCCTGTGGAGCCCGTCTTCCGGGTGGGAGCGCAGCCGGGGCACATGTTCCGCGGGGTGGAGGCGCCGCGTGGAATGTGAGCGCGGTCTCACGGGCGTCACGGCTGCAGATGCCCGCGAAGGCCTGTGGGTCGGCTTCGGCGCCCTGTTTGACCTGCGCTTCTGTGGGTATCTGCGGCATCTGTCCTCTCCTGGGGGCCGACAGGGTACTGCATGATCGCGGAATTGAATGGGCGTCGTGGGAATTCTGTCCGGATTCCAGTCGTTGTTTCCATCGGATGCAGGGCACCCGAGAGGGTGTCGCGACCTACTCAGCAAGGGAGCACGCATGGCAACCCGTGCCGTCGCCCGTCGTTCGTCCGCCAGCACCGGCGGGACCGACCGGGCAAGCAGTGTTCGCGCCGTGGGCGGGGAGATCGCCGATCGCGACCTGGTCGGCATGTACCTGGACGAGATCGCTCGCACACCGCTGCTCGACGCCGCCAAGGAGGTCGAGCTCTCGCAGGACATCGAGGCGGGCGTCTATGCCCAGCAGATCCTCGCAGGCGAGGTGGAGAGCGACGCCGGCGGAGCGACGCGTGAGGAGCTCGAGGCGCTCGTCGCCGGGAGCGAGCGCGCCAAGGACATATTCATCCGCTCCAACCTCCGGCTCGTCGTTGCCGTGGCCAGGCGCTACCCGAGGGCGGGTCTGCCCCTGCTCGATCTGATCCAGGAGGGGAACGCGGGCCTGGTGCGCGCGGTCGAGAAGTTCGACTACGCCAAGGGCTTCAAGTTCTCCACGTATGCCACGTGGTGGATCCGGCAGGCCATCACCCGTTCCATCGCCGATCAGTCCCGCACGATCCGGCTCCCCGTCCACCTCGTGGAGGAGCTCGGCAGGATCCGGCGCGTGCAGCGCGAGTTCAACCGTGAGCACGGGCGTGACCCCGAGCACGCGGAGATCGCCGCCGAGCTCGACTCCAACGCCGAGCGCGTCGGCAACGTCCTGGACTGGGCCCGTGACCCGGTCAGCCTGAACATGTCCGTGGACGACGACGGTGACACGCAGTTCGGGGATCTGCTGGAGGACACCTCGGCCGTGTCGCCCGAGCAGTCCGTGATGACTCTGCTGCGAAGCGAAGAGCTCGAGGACCTGATCGGCAAGCTCGACAACCGCACCGCCTCCATCATCAAGATGCGTTACGGGATCGAGGACGGCCGCGAGCGGACCCTCACCGAGGTGGGCAAGCAGCACGGTCTGACGCGGGAGCGGATCCGCCAGATCGAGAAGCACGCACTGCTCGAATTGAAGCGAATGGCTCACGACACGGGCTTTGACGCTGCGGCGTGAGCCGATAACCCGTAATCTCCCCATCAAGCCGGTTCGCACCGGCCCGACGACCGGTCTCCTTCCGGTCCCCTGAGCTGAGTCCCGGCGCCCACCCCCCCCCCGGCGCCGGGGCTCATTCATGTCAGCCCCGCCGCCGGCCGGCCGGACCGGGCCGCCCGGGAGAGGCGCGCGCCCAGAGCGCCGAGGCGCTCCACCAGCTCCGGCGGGCCGTGCGCCTCGAACGCGCAGTCCACCAGCGCGAGCCGCAGAGCCACCCACTCCGTCGAGCTCCGGGAAGTCGTGCGCAGTCGGCAGCCGTGTGCGCCGACCGGCTCCAGCGTGCCGAGCTCCGCAGGCAGCCGGGCCGCCACGAAGCCGGCGGACGCCTCGAACGTCACATCGATGTGCAACTCGGGCTGATTGCGGGACAGCGCCCTGGAGAGGATTTCCGCACCGTTCTCGCTCCCGGCGGGCAGCTCGCGTGGGGTGAATCGGGCGCCGGTGGAGAACGGCTCACTCACCCGGTCCACCCGGAAGGTACGCCAGTCCTCGCGGTCCAGGTCGTACGCGACGAGATACCAGCGGCTGCCCGTGCTCACGAGGCGGTACGGCTCGACCTGCCGCTTCGACGCGGCGCCGTCCCCCGCCCGGTAGCCGAAGCGCAGCCGCTCGCACGCCGTGACCGCCGAGGCGATCACCGTGAGCGTCCGCGGATCGATGGCCGCGCCGTCGCCGCGGGTGAGGGGGGTCGTGGCGTTCTGCAGGGCGGAGACCCTGTGCCGCAGCCGTGACGGCAGCACCTGTTCCAGCTTGGCCAGGGCCCGTACGGACGCCTCGTCGATGCCCTCGATGGCATGTCCTGCTCCCGCACGCAGCCCCACCGCGATGGCCACCGCTTCCTCGTCGTTCAGCAGGAGCGGCGGCATGGCGGCGCCCGCGACCAGGCGGTAGCCGCCGACCGAACCGCGCGATGCCTCGACCGGGTAGCCGAGGTCGCGGAGCCGGTCGATGTCGCGGCGGACTGTGCGCGGGCTGACGTCCAGTCGGCCGGCCAGCTCGCTGCCGGGCCACTCGCGCGGCGTCTGGAGGAGCGACAGCAGTTTCAGCAGTCGTGCCGGGGTGTCGGTCATGGAGAAAGGGTGCCCGTCCAATAGGTCATCAACTGACCTGTTGGGCCACTAGCTTCCTCTCATGACTTCTTCCGAACCCCTGCCGCCGACGGCAGCCGACCGCACCGCGCCGACAGGGCCGGCCACGCCACACGATCCGGCGGACAGCCGCCGCTGGATCGCACTGGCGATCGTGATGACCGCGGCCTTCATGGACCTGGTGGATGTCACCATCGTCAACATCGCCATCCCGAGCATCACGCGGGACACCGGTGCCTCGTTCACCTCGATCCAGTGGATCACCGCCGGATACGCGCTGGCCTTCGCGGCCGGTCTGATCACAGGCGGCCGACTGGGTGACATCTACGGCCGCAAGCGGCTCTTCCTCATCGGGATCGGCGGCTTCACGCTCGCCTCCGCCCTCTGCGGCTTCGCCGCGAACCCGGAGATGCTGGTCGCCTCACGCATCCTGCAAGGCGGTACGGCCGCGCTGATGGTGCCGCAGGTGCTGTCGATCGTGCACGCCACCTTCCCGGCGCACGAGCGCGGCAAGGTCTTCGGGCTCTTCGGTGCGATCGTGGGGCTCGGCGCGGTCTCCGGGCCCCTGCTGGGCGCCCTGCTCACCGAGTGGAACCTCTTCGGTCTCGAATGGCGGCCGATCTTCCTGATCAACCTGCCGGTCGGCATCGCCGGGCTGTTGCTCGGACGGAAGTTCATCAGCGAGTCCAAGGCACCGAAGGCGCTCCGGCTGGACCTGACCGGAGTGGCCCTGGTGACGCTCGGCCTCCTCATGCTGCTCTACCCGCTCACCCGGGGACGCGAGCTGGACTGGCCGCTGTGGGGCCACGTGTCGATGGCCGCCAGCCTTCCGGTGTTCGCGGCGCTCGTCGTGTTCGAACGCCGGAAGGCGCAGCGTGACGGTTCGCCGCTCATCGAACTGTCGCTGTTCCGGATGAAGAGCTTCGCCGCGGGCACCGCCGTGCAGCTGGCCTTCGGTATCGCCCTGGGCATCTTCTTCCTGGTCTGGACGCTCTACCTCCAGACGGGACTCGGCTGGAGCGCCCTGCGGGCCGGCTCCACGGGAATCCCGTTCTCGATCGCCGTCTCGTGCGCAGCCGGGATCTCGGTACAGAAGCTGGTGCCCCGCTTCGGCCGCAAGGTCCTGCAGGCGGGCGCGCTGCTGATGATCGCCGGGCTGTTGCTCTACATCTGGGAGGCCGGGCGCTACGGACTGGACATCAGCCCCTGGCAGATGGCACTCCCCCTGGTGGTCATGGGCGCGGGCATGGGGCTGATCGTGGCCCCGCTGACGGACACGGTGCTCTCCGGAGTGCCGAAGGAGCACTCCGGATCGGCATCGGGGCTGATCAACACCGTGCAGCAGATGGGTACGGCGCTGGGGCTCGGCCTCGTCTCGGTCGTCTTCTTCGGCTCGGTCAGCGACCGGCTGCCGCCGGAAGCGATGGGTGCGGCGTTCGTGGACGCGTTCCAGCAGTCGCTGTGGTGGGTGACCGGGGTGCTCACGGTGATCTTCCTCGTGATGTTCGCTCTGCCTGCCAGGCCACAGGTGCATCTGGAGGACGGCGGGGACGGTACGGACCCCGTACAGGCCCAGGACGATGCGAGCGCGAAGGAGCCTGTGCTGACGAGCTGACGAGCTGGCCGCGTCAGCAGATCCGGGTGCGGTCCTCCATGGCCAGACGCGCGGTCTGCTCGTCGTCGTACACCTCGCACATGTGGCGGCCGTCGGACGTGGCCGTGTGCTCGACCTCCCACAGGCTCGTCTCGCTGCCGTCCAGGAGGAGGAAGGCGTGCTCGTAGAGCGTGAAACCGGCGTCCCGTCCGTCGACGCGGTACTGACGGCCGAATACCTGGGTGATGTGGTGGGCGAAAGCCGCCCGGAGGAGCCCGGCGGTCCGGGCGCCGGGCCGGTCGCCGTTCTCCGCGCGGCGCAGGACGCGGCGGGCGTGGTCCGCCGAGTTGTCCTGGGCGTACATGCGGGGCAGGGGGGCCGGGGGGACGCTCATGAGCAGGGTGAGCGCCTCCATGTCCTCCCGGAGGCTCTCGTCCCCGAGGGCGGGGGTGTCCCAGAAGCTGCCGGCGAGGCGGGCGGCGGCGATCTGCGCGTCACCCTCGTCGTCGTACAGCTCGTGGCGACGCGGGGCGGGGACCTCCCTGCCGCCGCCGTGCACCAGCTCCCACAGGGTGAGCGTGCTGCCGTCGGAGAGCAGATAGGTGTGCCGGTAGGTCTCCCGGTGGAGCACGGAACTGTGGTGGGACGAATGGAGGGCGCTGCTGTGGGCCAGCGCCGTGCCCAGCCGGTCGACCGTGGTGTCGGACAGGTCGAAGGAGTTGAGGGCGCATCGCAGGAGTCGCTCGAGGTGCTGCTCGGTTGTCTCGTACGGATCGCTCAAGGTGCTGTCTCCAGGCCGTTGCCGCGTGTTACCCGATGCGTGCATAACGTAGTCCCTGGGTCTGACATCGTGACCGGGGTTCGCGAAAAACGTACCGCGTACGCGGAAAGTTCCCAGCCTGTTCGAAACGTCGCGCAAGAGGTTCCCGGACTCGCCGGGGCGCGCCGTGGAACTCGCTGTACGACGGGAACGCGCCTCCCGGCCCGCCTGTTCCCCGGGTCGCCCTGACGGCCTTCACGAGGGCGCGGGCGGCGGCGTCCGCCCCCGCCGCCGGGATGGCGTCGAGTACGGCGAAGGGCTGCGGAGGCAGCGGCAGGTCACCGCTGGAGAACGCGAAGACGGTGTCCTCGCCGGTGAGGAGGTGGACCGGCCGGGCGGCGCGCGCGAGTCCGTCGTGCGCCGTGCCCGCGAGCTTCTGCGCCTGGGCGCGGGGGAGAGCGGCGACGACGGCGGGCGTGGCGTGGGAGACGCCGCTCGTCCGCGTGCCGCCCCCTCCGCCGGCTTCCCCCACGTGCCCCGGACCTCCGCCGGCTGCGCGCGGCTTCGTGCGCCGAGGGCGCGGGATGCGCGGACGGCTCTCCCGAGCCGTGCTTCCCGTGCGACACCCCCCGTCCGCGGAACGGCGACGGAGCCCGCCGCGCCGACGACGGCCAGGGCGGCGACCGTGGGCCCGGAGGCCAGGCGCACGTGCCGGTACCGCCCTTGGTCCGCCCGGCCGTCGCCCGGTACCGGCGCCGACCGTACCCCCGGGGGCCGGTACGCCCGGCTCGGAGGGGGCGAGAGGTGACGCGCTCACCCTTTCGATGCCAAAAGGGGACTATCCGTGCTTTTCGGCCCTACGGTGGCGGGGTGACCGAGCCACCAGAAGTGCGCGCCGCAGCGGAGCGACCCGACCCCGGTGCCCACACCGACCCTCCCGGCGGTCCGGACCTGCGGCAGCCGAGCCGGAGCTCCGCCGCCGTCGCGAAGGCCGCCGGGGCGCTTCCACGGTCCGTCAACGGCAGGGCGGCTCTGGCCGGTGCCGTCGTCTCCGCGCTGTTGGTCCTCGCCATCGTCCTCGGCAGCCGTCTGCTGCACGACTTCGACTCCGCCCTCCTCCCGTACGCCGTCGCCACCGTCTTCCTCGCGTTCGGAGTCGCCTACCGCTACACGGTCTGGGTCTCGGCCCCCGGTGCCCGACGGCTCTTCAGGAGCGGCTGGCGCAGCCTGTTCTCGAAGGAGAACTTCCGCAAGGCACCCACCGCCCTGCCGAAGATGACCGCGACCTATCTGGGCTTCCAGAAATTCCTCGGCGCCCGCTCCCACGCCCGCTGGGCCGCCCACCAGCTGATCTTCTGGGGCTGCGTCCTCGCCGCACTCATCACCTTCCCGCTGACCTGGGGCTGGTTCACCTTCACCTCCGGCAGCGGCTCGGGGCCCGGTTACGAGATGCGCATGTGGGGCATCAAGATCATCGGGTTCGACTCGCTGAACATCGTCGGCTGGCTGATGTTCCACGGCCTGGACATCGCCGCGGTGCTCGTCATCCCCGGAGCGGGGTACTTCCTCTGGCGCAGGATGAAGGACCGCGGGGCCGTCACCGGACAGCGCTTCGCCTACGACATGGTGCCGCTGCTCGCTCTGATCACCATCTCCGTCACCGGGCTGCTGCTCACCTTCTCCTCGATCTTCCTGCGCGGCGGAGGCTACGAGTTCCTGGCGATCCTCCACATGGTCTCGGTGGTCTTCACCCTCATCTACATCCCGTTCGGGAAGTTCTTCCACATCGTGCAGCGCCCGGCAGCGGTCGGCATGCAGCTCTTCAAGTACACCGGGCGCCAGGACGACGAGATCTTCCCCTGCCGCCGCTGCGGGGAAGCCATCGACACCGGTCCGTACGTCGAGAACCTGCGCGGAACCATGCGTGATCTCGAACTCGGCTTCGACGCATGGGCCGAATACTGCCCGCGCTGCAAGCGGGTGCTGCGCGGTAACGCCTATCTCCACCAGGTCAAGAAGGGTTTCAAGTGACCGCGGATCCACGCCCAGCCGCCGGCCGCACGGCCGTCCCCCTCGATCCCGCGATCGCGCCACCGGGCTCCCAGGGGTTCCGCGACGCGGGCGGGATCCCGGCCGACAAGTGGCACGCCGACCAGCACGGCGAAACGCTGGTTCCCACCCACTGCTGCTTCTGCGGCGTCCAGTGCGGCATGTATCTGCGCGTGGACCGGCACGGGAAGGTCTTCGGCGTGGAGCCCCGCAACCACGACATCAACCGCATGCGACTCTGCCCCAAAGGCATCCACGCCTACCAGCAGGTCAACCACCCCGACCGGCTCACCGCACCCCTCATGCGCCGCTCCCGGGACGAGGAACTGCGCGAGGTCACCTGGGACGAGGCACTCGACTTCACCGTCTCCGAGATCAAGCGCATCCAGAAGGAACACGGGAACGACGCCTTCGGGGTGCTCGGCGGGGCCAGTCTCTTCACCGAGAAGTCCTACCTGGTCGGCAAGTTCGCCCGGGTGGCGATCAAGACCCGGCACGTCGACTACAACGGCCGGCTCTGCATGGTCAGCGCCGCGGGTGCCAACAAGCTCGCCTTCAACATCGACCGGGCCGGCAACCCCTTCTCCGACATCCTCCTGACCGACTGCCTGCTGCTCGCCGGAGCCAACGTCGGCGAGTGCTTCCCTGTGCTGACCCAGTACGTCTGGGGCGCCAGGGACCGCGGCGCCACCCTGATCGTGGTCGACCCGCGTGAGACGGCGGTCGCGCGCACAGCCGACATCCACGTCGCGCTCAAGTCGGGCACCGACTCGGCCTTCTTCAACTCCGTGCTGCACGTGATCATCGAGGAGGGCCTCACCGACGAGGCCTACCTCGCGGCCCACGCCACGGGCTGGAAGGAGGTCAAGGCCAACGTCGCCCAGTACCCCCCGTCCCGCGCCGCCGAGATCTGCGGCATCCCTGAGGAACAGGTCCTCCAGGTCGCCCGTGCCTTCGCCCGCGCGCCGAAGGCCATGGCCTTCCACGCCAGGGGCATCGAGCACCACACCCAGGGCGTCGAGAACTGCCTCTCCGTGATCAACCTCTGCACCGCTACCGGCCACATCGGCAAGCCCGGTGCCGGTTACGGCACTCTCACCGGTCAGGGGAACGGCCAGGGGGGCCGCGAGCACGGCCAGAAGGCGGACCTCCTTCCCGGTGGGCGCTCGATCCTCGACAAGGAGCACCGGCGGCAGATCTGCGAGGTCTGGGGCATCGAGGAGTCCGAACTCCCGGGCCCCGGAACGTCCATGATGGAAATGGTCTGGCAGATGCAGCGCCAGGAGATCCGCGGCCTGATCGGCATCTGCAACAACCCCTTCGTCTCCCTCCCCAACTACGCCGTGGTCAAGGAGGGGTACGACACCATCGAATTCCACGCCCAGTTCGACTTCTTCCTCTCGGAGACCGCCGCCAACGCCCACGTCGTCTTCCCCGTGACCGTCTGGGCCGAGGACGAGGGGGTGATGGCCAACGCCGAGGCCCGCGTGGTCAAGCACAACAAGGCGCAGGAGCCGCCCCTCGGCGTGCGGACCGACACCTGGGTGATGTGCGAGCTCTCCCGGCGCCTCGGTGCCGGTGACAAATTCGCCTTCGGCCGCACCCGTGACGTCTTCGACGAGCTGCGGCGTGCCTCCGCCGGCACGGTCATCGACTACTCGGGCATCACCTACGAACGGCTGGAGGAGACCGGCGGCCTCTCCTGGCCCTGCCCTTCCACCGACCACCCCGGCACTCCCCGGCTGTTCGAGGACGGCACGACCTACCACGCCGACGGCAAGATCCATATGCAGGTCGTCGAATGGCACCCGCCGGCCGATCCGTACGACGACGAGCACCCGATGACGCTGACCACCGGACGCACCGTCGCCCATTTCCTCTCCGGTAACCAGACGCGGCGGCTGGGCGGCCTCGTCGAACAGACTCCGCGCCCCTGGGCCGAGGTCCACCCCTCCCACGGTTTCCGCAACGGCGAACCCGTCCGTGTCGTCACCCGACGCGGCAGCGAGGTGTTCCCCGCGCTGGTGACCGAGGCGATCCGGCCCGACACGGTGTTCATCCCTTACCACTGGCCCGTTCCCACAGCGGCCAACGCACTCACCGTCGACGCCCTCGACCCCCGCTCCAAGATCCCCGAGTACAAGGTCTGCGCCTGTCGCATCGAGCACGCCGGAGCGATCGACGAGGTCCCCGCACCCCCGGTCGCGCCCGGCCATGTCGCCTATCCCGAGACCCAGGTGTCCCGTACCGACCCGTTGCCGCCCACGGCCCCGCAGGGCCGCGGCACCTCGGAGAGGAGCTGATGCCGGGATGATGGGCAGAACGATGTTCATCGACCCGGGGCGCTGCATCGGCTGTCAGGCCTGTGTCTCCGCCTGCCGGGAATGCGACTCCCACCGGGGCAAGTCGATGATCCACCTCGACTACACCGACGAGGGCTCCTCCGTCGCCTCCCTTCCCACGGTCTGCATGCACTGCGAGGACCCGGTGGCCCCCTGCGCCGAGGTCTGTCCGGCCGACGCGATCCTGGTCACCGCGGACGGCGTCGTGCAACAGGCCGACACCACCCGTTGCATCGGCTGTGCCAACTGCGTCAACGCCTGTCCCTTCGGGGTCCCGAAGATCGACCTGGAGGCGAAGCTGCAGTTGAAGTGCAACCTCTGCTACGACCGCACCGCCTACGGGCTGGCCCCCATGTGTGCCACCGTCTGCCCGACCGGGGCCCTCTATTACGGCACCGTCGAGGAGCTCCAGGCGGAACGCCCCGGGGTGCAGGTCGCCGACACCTTCGTCTTCGGCGAGAGCGAGGTCCGCACCGGCGTGGCCATGGTCGTGCCCGCGGAACGGGTCCAGTGGCCGGTGCCCGGCGGACTTCCCGTCGTCGAGATCAACGGGAAGGACGTCCGCCGATGAGCGTCACCGAACAGCAGCTTCCGGGCCCCGAGCACGGATCGGGAGGTGACCCCCGCGAGGCGTTGCACGACAGGATCGCCACCGACTCGCTGACCACCCGGCGCGACTACCTCCGGATCGTGGCCACCGTCTCCGGCGGCCTCGCCGTGGGCGGGCTGGCCGTGGCGGGCGGCATCCTCCACCGGCACGGGGAGACGGAGGACGGTAAGGCGCCGGTCCCGAAGCGGATCGCCGCGCAGCTGCTGCCCGGCGAATCCCTCGCTTTCCGCTACCCGGGCGACGAGGACCGGGCGGTCGCCGTGAGGATGGACGACGGCACGCTCGTCGGCTACTCCGCCGTCTGCACGCACCTGGCCTGCGCCGTGCTCTGGCGCAAGGACCGCGGTACGGAGGGCGAGCTGTACTGCCCCTGTCATGAAGGGATCTTCGACGCCCGCACCGGTGAGGTCACGGCCGGCCCTCCGCCTCGCGGGCTGCCCAAGGTGGCCCTGACCGAGCTGGAGGACGGCAGCATCTGGGCCGTGGGCACCACCCGCTCCGGCGAGAGCCTCGAGGAGGGGCTGTGCCGTCAGCTCGGCGAGGACCGCCCGGACCTCGCCGACCGGATCGGCTGCCCCGGCACCGGAGGCGGGGTCGAAGCGCCGCCCGCGCCCGCCGCCACGACCCCGGACAGGCAGTCATGACCGAGCCCCTGGACCCGGTCGGGCCGCCCCGTCCCCCCAGGCCTCAAGGCTCGGCCTATCCCGCATACCACCCGGGCAGCGCACGTGCCGAGCTGAACCGGCCCCTCCATGAGCGATACCCCCAGATCCGGCCCACCAGCGGCTATGCCGATCCGCGAGTGCGTCACACCGGCCCGGGCCCTGGGGCGGGTACGGAACAGGAGCCCGAGCGGTCCGCGAAGCTGACGGCCCGGCTGGTGCTGGCGATGAGCGTCGTGATCGGTCAGCTGTGGGCTCTGACGGAGGTCGTCAACGTGTGGATGGAGGGCGACACGGGCACCGCCTGGTGGGGCGCCGGATTTCTGTGCCTGTCCTTCCTCGTCGTACTGGTGCTGTGGCTGCTCGACCCGAAGGACCGCTGAACTCGGCCGTACCCTGGAGGTATGAGTGCCGCCCCCACCCCCGGACCACGAGAGCCGAAGCCGCCGCAGCAACGGCCGCCGCAGGAGTCCAGGCCAGAGCCGCCGGCTCTGGTCTTCGACGATCCGCTGGACCGGCAGTCCTCGGACGACACGGACCAGGGGTGGGGCGAGCGGGCTCCGGCAGGCGGCGGCGCGGCCGATCTGGCGCGCTTCCTCGACGAGAAGCCGCCCCACCACATCTGACGTCGGCTGCCGGCGACGGTTCCGGCCGGCCACGCCTGGCCCCTTGGGCGAGGCGCGTGTCCCGCATCCCCTTCAGCACCTTCGGCCCGCTCACCTCCAGCGGAAGGGCGAGCCGACGTGCTACCCGCGCTGTCCGACATGGGAGACCGCCACCGCGAGCCGTCCTGAGGCGCCGGCACCTGCCAGGGCAGCCGCGGTGTCCCGCTCCACGGACAGGACCACCAGCGCGCCGCCGCTCACGCCCGCCCCTCCGTCAACCGTCAGGGACGAGACCTCCCCGCCGGGGGCCGACGCCTTCCCGCCACCCGCGTCGTGCGGGATCTCCGCCACCCGCACGTCGCGTGCCACCACCCTGGCCTCCGCATCCCCGTCGACCGCGGCGATCACATCGACCCGGTCGCCGCGCCGCAGCAGCCCGACCGTCGCCGCGTCGGCGATCCGCACCGGGGCGGAGACCAGCCGCACGGCCCGCCGCTCAGACCCCGGTGGCGCGCCCCCGGGGAGAGCGGCCGCCCCTCTCTCACCGCCCGGCCCCGAAGCGGCGAGCACGGCGGAGGCCAGCGCGAACCCGGCGGCCAGCGCCCGGCGGCGGCCGCGGAGCGCCCGCCGCAGTCGTTGCGCGCCGCCGCCCCGCACGCGCAGGGGCCCGAAGGGCGGGACGCTGCAGGGCGCGGGAGGCGCGGGATGTGTGTCGGGGACCGAAGGAGACATGGCCAATACCACCTGCCGTGAGGGAAGACCCGCGGGTTTCCCCGCCGGACTCGCACCACGATCCACCCTCCGCGAAAACCCCGCTCGGCCCTGTGGACAGCCCACAGGATGTGGATAACTCGGCCACCTGTTCGAGTTTGCCCGCGGGCCCGTAAGCGCGCCTGCGGCCCCCTTCGCGCGGGGCGGCCCCCTTCGCGCGGGGCGGCCCCCTTCGCGCGGGGCGGCCCCCTTCGAACGCGGCCCGCCCCGCACGGACCGGCAGCCGACAGGACGCGAGCCGACCGTGGACCGACCGCGACCACCAACCGGCCATGACCGCGACCGCGATCCGACCGTGGCCATGAGCCCCGTGTGCGCTACGGCAGCGCGATCCCCGTAGCGATCCCGTCCAGTGCGTGCGCACAGACGCAGTCGCGGTCCTCTTCCGCGGGCAGGGCCGCCACCGCGTCGAAGAGCACCGACCGCAGCCGGTCCACATTGGCCGCGAACACCTCCAGCACCTCCGCGTGGTTGACGCCCTCACCGGCCTCGGCCCCCGCGTCCAGGTCCGTCACCAGCGTCAGCGTCGTGTAGCAGAGGTTCAGTTCACGGGCGAGCACCGCTTCCGGGTGCCCCGTCATGCCGACGACCGACCAGCCCATCGCCGCGTGCCAGCGCGACTCCGCGCGGGTCGAGAAGCGCGGTCCCTCGACCACGACCAGGGTCCCGCCGTCCACGGGTTCCCAGCCGCGGCCGCGCGCCGCCGCCAGGGCCGCCTTGCGTCCTTCGGGGCAGTACGGATCGGCGAAGCCGAGGTGCACCACGTTCGGCCGGGACCCGTCGGCCAGGGGCTCACCGTCGTAGAACGTCTGTGTGCGGGCCTTGGTGCGGTCGACCATCTGGTCCGGTACGAGCAGGGTGCCCGGCCCGTACTCCGGCCGCAGACCGCCGACCGCGCAGGGACCGAGGACCTGCCGTACGCCGACGGAGCGCAACGCCCAGAGATTGGCGCGGTAGTTGATCCGGTGCGGGGGGAGGTGATGGCCGCGGCCGTGGCGCGGGAGGAAGGCCACCCGGCGGCCCGCGAGTTCACCCAGGAAGAGGGAGTCGCTCGGTGCCCCGTACGGGGTGTCGACCTGGACTTCGGTCACGTCCTCCAGGAAGGAGTAGAAGCCCGACCCGCCGATGACACCTATTTCCGCCGTACCCGTCTTTGCGTTCACCATGCGGTCACACTAACCGCACGCGCACGACCGGGACCCCGCCGAGTCGATCGACGGGGTCCCGGTGAAACGTGTGTGCGCGGGGGCTCAGGCGGCCGACGTACCGCTCGACGACGTGGAAGAAGCCGGGGAGGGGGCCGAGGACGACGCCGAAGAGGCCGGTTTGGCGTCCGGCTTCGACGAGGAAGACCCGCTGGACGAGTCGGACGTCTTGGCGGACGACGACGTGGCCGGCGTGCTGCTCGACGAGGAGCCGCGGCTGTCGTTCCGGTAGAAACCGGATCCCTTGAAAACGATGCCGACGGCCGAGAACACCTTCTTGAGGCGTCCCTCGCAGTTCGGGCACACGGTCAGGGCATCATCGGTGAACTTCTGCACCGCTTCGAGGCCCTCGCCGCATTCGGTGCACTGGTACTGATAGGTCGGCACTTGCTCCTCCTGGCACTCTCACTCAATGAGTGCTAACGACGCTCCATACTGACGTATTCCGAGCGATCAGTCCACTGTGACCGGCTCGCGGTGACCGATCCCACGTGCCGCCTCCCGCCCCCGGGACGGCGGCGTCAGCCGCGAACGCAGCGCCAGCAGGGTCACCAGCGCCAGTGCCGTACCGGCCAGCGGGACCAGGAAACCGGTGCTCGCGCCATGGACGTCCGCGAGCTGCCCGGCCACCGTGACGGCTGCCGCCTGGCCGAGTGCCACGGCGCCCGTAAGCCAGGTGAAGGCCTCGGTCCTGGCGGACGCGGGGACCAGTGCGTCGACCAGGGTGTAGCCACTGATCAGCGCGGGAGCGATGCACAGGCCGACCAGCAGCCCGAGTCCCGCCAGCAGTGGCACGGAGTGCACGGCCCAGAGCCCGGAAGCGGTCAGTGTCAGGGCCACGTAGCCGGCGATCAGCCGGCGGCGCGGGCTGATCTTCCACACGACGGCCCCGCAGGCGAGGCCGGCCAGCATGTTGCCGGCCGCGAAGACGCCGTAGAGCAGCCCGTTCACACCGGGCCGGCCGATCTCCTCGGAGAACGCCGTCAGGGAGACCTGCATGCCGCCGAAGACGGCGCCGATGCCCAGGAAGGTGACCGCGAGGACGCGCACCCCGGGTACGGAGAGAGCCGAGCGGTGGGGCTCGGCCGTTGTGGCGGCACCCCGGGGAGCGGGCTGGGTGGAGCGCCGGGCCGCGAACAGGAGACCGCCCAGGAGCGTCAGAGCCGCCTCGGCGATCAGCCCGGCCGCCGGGTGTACGCCGGTGCACAGCGCCGTCGCGAGCACGGGGCCCACGACGAAGGTGAACTCGTCCGTCACGGACTCGAAGGCGGCGGCCGTGGTCATCAGCGGGGAGGCAGGGCGTCCCGGGGCGGCGCCGAGCCGGGCCGCCCAGCGGGCCCGCACCATGGGGCCGATCTGCGGCACGGAGGCCCCGGTGGGCACCGCCGCCAGGAACAGGACCCACAGGGGCGCGTCCGCCAGGGCGAGTGCCGTGAGGGCGCCTACGGAGGCGGCGTGCACCAGCACGCCGGGCAGGAGCACGGCGCGCTGGCCGAACCGGTCGGCGAGCCTGCCGGTCTGCGGCGCGAACAGGGCCATGGAGACACCGGTGACGGCGGCCACGGCGCCCGCGCTGCCGTACGAGCCGGTGGTGTGCTGGACGAGGAGCACGATGCCGATGGTCAGCATCGCGAAGGGCTGCCGGGCGGCGAAGCCCGGGAGGAGGAAGGTCCACGCACCCGGGGTGCGCAGCAACTGCCCGTAACCGGGGCGGTCGGAGACCGTGGACGCCACGGTCCATGCCTTTCTGCCGCCTGGTGGCCATGTCCCGGGGCTCCCCCGCACCGGGGTGCGGGGGCGTGCGGGAACTGCCGAGAGCTGTCCTCTTCGCGCGGGACTGCGGTAGATGCCGGGCGCTCGCTCCAGAGGCGAAGGCGCCACGACCGCCATACGGTCGCGCCAGCTCTGCATCAGACAGAGTTGGTCGATCAGGTTCGAATCGTGTGGATCATGGGATCCGGTCCTTCATCTTACAGGCCGCTGCCCCTGGGGGCCTGCGATCCTCCACAGGGGCCGCCCCCGGTCAGTGGGGGGCCCGTCTGCCGCCCGCCTTCTCACCCGGGCGGTTCTCGCCGCCCTTGCCCAGCTTCCTGGCCAGTTTCGCGAGGTGCGGCCCGTGCGCCGAGCCGCTGTTCTGCCGGCCCGCACCGTCGGTGCCCAGCCAGCCGGCCAGCTTGCCGCCCTCACCGATCGCGCGCAACCGTGCCTCGGTCGCGTCACGCACGGGGTCGGTCGCGACGACCAGCAGCTCGTCCCCGCGGCGCAGCACGGTCGAGGGAGCGGGGACGAAGCTCTTCCCCTCCCGTACGACGAGGGTGACCGCGGCCCCGGCGGGCAGCCGGAGTTCCGCGACCTCCACGCCGTGCATCTTGGACCTGCCGGGAACGGCGACGGACAGCAGATGACCGCGCAGCCGCTCCAGGGGGGCCGACTCGATGCCGAGGTCCGCCGTTTCGGACGGGTCCTCGGAGATCTTCAGGGCCCTGGCCAGCCAGGGCAGCGTCGGTCCCTGGATCAGCGTGTAGACGACGACGAGCACGAAGACGATGTTGAAGACCCGGGTGCTGCCCTCGATGCCGGAGACCATGGGAATGGTCGCCAGGATGATGGGGACGGCGCCGCGCAGTCCGGCCCAGGACATCAGGGCCTTCTCGCGCTTGGGCAGGCGGAACGGCGCGAGGCTGATGAAGACCGACAACGGCCGGGCCACGGCGGTGAGGACGAGTCCCACGATCATGGCGGGCCAGAAGTCGGCGATCAGGTCGTGCGGGGTGACCAGCAGGCCGAGCAGGACGAACATGCCGATCTGCGCCAGCCAGCCGAGCCCGTCGGCGAAGCCCCGGGTGGCCGGCCAGTGCGGCAGCTTGGAGTTGCCGAGGACCATCGCGGCCAGGTAGACGGCCAGGAAGCCACTGCCGTGGGCCATGGCGCCCGCGGCGTACGCGGAGACGGCGATGGCCATGACGGCGATCGGGTAGAGCCCGGACGCGGGCAGCGCCACGTGGCGTATCCCGAGGGAGCCGAGCCAGCCCACCGCGAGACCGATCGCGGCACCGATGGCCAGCTCCAGGGCTATCTCGCCGACGAGCACGTACCAGTGCTCCACGGGGCCGGCGGCGGAGAAGGCCACCACCAGGATGACCACGGGGGCGTCGTTGAAGCCGGATTCGGCCTCCAGGACGCCGGTGATCCGGGAGGGGAGGGGGACCTTGCGCAGGACGGAGAAGACGGCCGCCGCGTCGGTGGAGGAGACGACGGCGCCGATGATCAGGGCCTGCCGCCAGTCGAGACCGACGAGGTAGTGCGCCGCACTCGCGGTGACGCCCACGCTGATGCCCACGCCGACGGTCGACAGCGCGGCCGCCGCCGGCAGCGCGGGTCTGACTTCCTTCCACTTCGTGCCCAGGCCGCCCTCGGCCAGGATGACGACCAGGGCGGCGTAGCCGATCACCTGGGTCAGCTCGGCGTTGTCGAACTTGACGTCGAAGATGCCGTCCTGCCCCATGGCGATCCCGATGCCGAGGTACAGGAGCAGGCTGGGGAGCCCGCTGCGGGACGAAATGCGCACGGCCGCCACGGCGACCAGCAGGACGACCGAGCAGACGAGCAGAAGTTCGTTGAGCGCGTGGACAGTCAGGGTCCGTTCCTTCCCTGCGTAGGAGCATCCGGCAATCGGGGGACGGGAGACGGATGCTCTGAGCCCTCCGGATCGGCCTCCGGCGGCCAGTACTTCGTTACCTTACCTAATCTTTAACGCTTTCTTGACGCCTTCGAGTGTTCGTGCGAACCGGTGCGCAAATGGATGCATCCCCCTACCGCGTCCGAGTGGCTTCGGCGGGGCGCCTATGGTTGCTCCTGCACTCCCAGGACCACCCTGCCCCTCGAAGGACAGCGATGCCCGCCAACACAACCGCCCCTCCCGGGCCTTCCGACGCGAAGAAGGCCGGCAGGAAGAAGGGGCGACGCGCCCGCCTGCTCGTGATCGTCCTGGTGCTGGCGCTCGTCGCGGGTGTCGGCTACGGCGCGTTCTGGTCCGTTTCCACGGTCCGGGCCTCTTACCCGCAGACCACCGGCTCGATAGACCTCAAGGGTCTGACCGGCGACGTCACCGTCGAACGCGACGACCACGGAATCCCGCAGATCTACGCGGACACCGACAGCGACCTCTTCCGTGCCCAGGGCTACGTACAGGCCCAGGACCGCTTCTGGGAGATGGACGTACGCCGCCACATGACGTCCGGACGCCTCTCCGAGATGTTCGGCGCCGGCCAGGTCAAGACCGACTCCTTCCTGCGCACGCTGGGCTGGCACAAGGTCGCGCAGAAGGAGTACGACAAGGTCCTGGACGAGGACACCAAGAAGAACCTCCAGGCGTACGCGGAGGGGGTGAACGCCTATCTGGACGGCAAGGACGGCAAGGACCTCTCCGTCGAGTACGCGGCGCTCGGCCTCACCAACGACTACAAGCCCGCCGAGTGGACCCCGGTCGACTCGGTCGCCTGGCTGAAGGCGATGGCCTGGGACCTGCGCGGGAACATGCAGGACGAGATCGACCGCTCGCTGCTGACCAGCAGGCTCAGCAAGAAGCAGATCGAGGACCTGTACCCGGACTACCCGTACGAGAAGAACAAGCCGATCGTCGAGCAGGGCGGGGTCTCCCCGGCCACCGGAAAGTACGACCCGGAGGCCGAGCCGTCGGACGAGTCCGGCTCGCAGACCGCCGAGGGTGCGACCGAGGGCCTGAACGCCCAGCTCTCCGCGCTCTCCGACACCCTGGACGAGATCCCGGCGCTCCTCGGCCCCAGCGGCAACGGCATCGGTTCGAACTCCTGGGTCGTCTCCGGCAAGTACACGACGACCGGCAAGCCGCTGCTGGCCAACGACCCGCACCTGGCGCCTCAGCTCCCCTCGCTCTGGTACCAGATGGGTCTGCACTGCCGGCAGCTCTCGGAGACCTGCCGGTACGACACGGCCGGTTACACGTTCTCCGGGATGCCCGGTGTGATCATCGGTCACAACCAGGACATCGCCTGGGGCTTCACCAATCTCGGAGCCGACGTCACCGACCTCTTCCTGGAGAAGGTCTCGGCCGACGGCTACCTGTACGACGGCAGGACCCGGCCCTTCATCACCCGCGAGGAGACCATCAAGGTCGCCGGCGGCAGGAGCCGGAAGATCACCGTCCGCGAGACCGACAACGGTCCGCTGGTCTCCGACCGCAACGACGAGCTGGCGAAGGTCGGCAAGAAGGCCCCTGTCGGCAACAACGCGCCCGACCGCGGAGACGGTTACGGGATCTCCCTGAAGTGGACGGCGCTGGACGCGGGCAAGTCCATGGACGCGGTCTTCGAGCTCAACCGGGCCGAGGACTTCGAGAGCTTCCGGAAGGCGGCCGCCCACTTCGAGGTGCCGTCGCAGAACATGATCTACGCGGACACCAAGGGCAACATCGGCTACCAGGCGCCGGGCAGCATCCCGGTCCGCAAGCAGGGCGACGGCACGGAGCCGAGCCCCGGCTGGAGCCCGGAGTACGGCTGGGAGAAGGAGTTCATCCCCTTCGACGAACTGCCGTACGAGTACAACCCGGAGCGCGGTTACATCGTCACCGCCAACCAGGCGGTCATCGGTGACGGCTACGCGCACATGCTCACCGAGGACTGGGGCTACGGCGCCCGCAGCCAGCGGATCAACGACCTGATCCAGAAGAAGATCGACGGCGGCGAGAAGATCTCGACCGACGACATGCAGACCATGCAGATGGACAACCAGAGCGCGATCGCCACGCGGCTGGCGCCCGAGCTGAAGAAGATCAGCATCTCCGATCCGTACGTCCGCGAGGCACAGAAGCTGCTCGACGGCTGGGACTTCACCCAGGAGCCCGACTCGGCTGCAGCCGCGTACTTCAACGCCGTCTGGCGCAACATCCTGAAGCTGGCCTTCGGCAACAAGCTGCCCAAGGAGATGCGGGCCAAGGGCGACTGCGTCTACGTGGAGCCCGTCGCCGGCACCGGACCCGTGGACGAGCAGGACAAGCTCGTACGCGAATGCGGTCAGCGCGCCCCGGACGCGGCGCAGCCGGACGGCGGCGACCGCTGGTACGAGGTGGTCGAGAGCATCCTGGACGACCAGGACAACGAGTGGTGGAAGGTCCCGGCCAGGGGGCGCGAAAGTGCCGTCGACAGCCGTGACCAGCTCTTCGCCCGCGCCATGGAGGACGCGCGCTGGGAACTGACCGCCGAGCTCGGCAAGGACATCACCACCTGGAGCTGGGGCAGGCTGCACCAGCTGACCCTGCGCAACCAGACGCTCGGCACCGAGGGGCCGGACCTCCTGCAGCGGGCCCTCAACCGGGGCCCCTGGGACCTCGGCGGCGGTGAGGCGGCGGTCAACGCCACCGGCTGGAACGCGGCCGGGGGTTACGAGGTCATCTGGGTCCCGTCGATGCGGATGGTCGTCAACGTGGGCGACTGGGACAAGTCCCGCTGGATCAACCTCACCGGCGCCTCCGGGCACGCCTTCAGCGCGCACTACACCGATCAGACCGACAAGTGGGTCGACGGCGAACTGCTCGACTGGTCCTACGGCAGGGAGGCGGTGAAGGAGTCCACGGTGGACACCCTCACGCTCAGGAAGCCCTAGGCCGGTCCCGGTTCCGGGGCGGGAAGCGCCGTGCTCCGGCGGGCGTGACCACGGCATCCACGAGGTGGTCGTGCGGTTCCTCGGGAACCCGCGCGACCACCTCGTCGTCGTGGAGCAGGACGACCAGGGCGGGGTGCGCCCCCGCCGCCGCGAGCCGGGCCAGCACCCTGTCGTAGCTGCCGCCGCCGCGTCCCAGCCGCATCCCGCGCCCGTCCACGGCCAGCCCCGGCAGCAGAACCACGTCCGCGTCCAGGACGGCCTGTGGCCCGAGGCGTACGCCGTCCGGCTCCAGCAGGCCCCGGCCGGCGGGTTCGAGGTGCTCCGCGCCCTCGAACACGGCCCAGTCCAGATCGTTGTCCGCCATGAGCACCGGCAGCAGCACGCGGACCCCCCGTGCTCGCAGAGCGTCCAGGAGCGGGCGGGTTCCCGGTTCGCGTCCCACGGAGACGTAGGCCGCCACGGTGCGGGCCGCGGCCAGTTCGGGAAGATCCGCAGCGGTCACGGAGAGAACCGCGGCGGTCCTTGCGACGTCTTCCGGGGTGAGAAGTGCCCGCGCGGCGAGCAGCTCACGCCGTAGTGCTGCTTTTCGTGACATGTCATGGTTCAACGGGTGCTCACATAACTCGTCTATATGGATGTATGAGAACGAAGTTAACCGGACGCTCATCTTCCGCCCATACGTAACGGTTACAGTTCTGCGCATGACTCAGTCGCGCCCCAGGATCAGCAAAGCTGTCATCCCAGCTGCAGGTCTCGGCACCCGGTTCCTGCCGGCCACCAAGGCCACTCCCAAAGAGATGCTGCCTGTCGTCGACAAGCCCGCCATCCAGTATGTCGTCGAGGAAGCGGTCACCGCCGGTCTCTCCGACGTACTGATGATCACCGGTCGCAACAAGCGTCCCCTGGAGGACCACTTCGACCGGAACTACGAGCTGGAGTCCGCGCTGACCCGCAAGGGGGACGACGAACGGCTGTCCAGGGTGCAGGAGTCCAGCGACCTGGCCACCATGCACTACGTACGCCAGGGTGATCCGCGCGGTCTCGGGCACGCCGTCCTCTGCGCCGCGCCGCACGTCGGCGACCAGCCGTTCGCCGTCCTCCTCGGTGACGACCTCATCGACCCGCGCGACCCCCTCCTCTCCCGGATGGTCGAGATCCAGGAGCGCGAGGGCGGCAGCGTCGTCGCCCTGATGGAGGTCGACCCCGCGCAGATCCACATGTACGGCTGTGCGGCCACCGAGGCGTCCACCGACAGCGACGTCGTCCGGGTCACCGGGCTCGTGGAGAAGCCCGACCCCGCCGAGGCGCCCAGCAATCTCGCCGTCATCGGCCGCTACGTCCTGGATCCGGAGATCTTCGACATACTGCGACGGACCGAGCCCGGACGGGGCGGCGAGATCCAGCTCACCGACGCCCTCCAGCTGCTGGCCGGGGACGAGGAGGCCGGCGGCCCCGTGCACGGCGTCGTCTTCAAGGGCCGCCGTTACGACACCGGTGACCGAGGCGACTATCTGCGTGCCATTGTCAGACTCGCGTGCGAACGTGAGGACCTGGGCCCGGACTTCCGGACCTGGCTGCGCAGTTACGTCACCGAGGAGTTGTAACAGCTTGAGCAGCACGATCTGGTCGGTGGACGAGCACCTGGACGACATCCTCGCCGCGGTGAAGCCGCTCGAACCCCTCGAGCTGCAACTGCCCGACGCCCAGGGCTGCGTCCTGGTCGAGGACGTCGTGGTGGAAGTCGCCCTGCCACCCTTCGACAACAGCTCGATGGACGGCTATGCCGTCCGGATCTCCGATGTCGAGGGCGCCAGCGAGGAGTTCCCCGCCGTCCTCACGGTCGTCGGCGACGTCGCGGCGGGTGACGAGGGCCTGGCCGAGGGCCGGTCCGTCGGTCCGGGCGAGGCCGCCCGCATCATGACCGGTGCTCCGCTGCCCGCGGGCGCCGAGGCGGTCGTCCCGGTCGAGTGGACCGACGGCGGCACGGGCGGCGGTCCCGTCACCGCCATGCGGGCCCGCAGCGACGCCCCGGAGGGGGCGAGCGGCGAGGTCCGCATCCACCGCCCGGTCAAGCCCCGCGCCCATGTCCGGGCCAAGGGAAGCGACGTACGGCCCGGTGACCTGGCGCTGCGCGCGGGTTCGGTCGTCGGGCCGCCGCAGATCGGCCTGCTCGCCGCGATCGGCCGCTCCACGGTGCGGGTGCGGCCCCGTCCGCGCGTCGTCGTGCTGTCCACCGGGAGCGAGCTGGTGCAGCCGGGCGAGGAGCTGACCGGCGGCCGGATCTACGACTCCAACAGCTTCGCGCTGACGGCCGCCGCCCGGGACGCCGGGGCCATCGCCTACCGCGTGCCGGCGGTCGCTGACGACGCCGAGACGCTGCGGTCGACGATCGAGGACCAGCTGATCCGTGCCGACATCGTCGTCACCACGGGCGGTGTGAGCGTCGGCGCGTACGACGTGGTCAAGGAGGCCCTGTCGTCCGTGGGTGACGAGGACGAGGCCGGCAGCGGCATCGACTTCCGCAAGCTCGCGATGCAGCCGGGCAAGCCGCAGGGGTTCGGTTCGATCGGCCCCGACCACACACCGCTGCTGGCGCTGCCCGGCAATCCGGTCTCCTCGTACGTCTCCTTCGAGCTGTTCGTGCGGCCGGCGATCCTGACGCTGATGGGCCTCGAGGACGTCCACCGCCCGAAGGTGCGGGCCACGCTCAGCACCGGCGAGGCACTCGCCTCGCCGGCCGGCAAACGCCAGTTCCTGCGCGGCAGCTACGACGCGGAGGCGGGCACCGTGACACCCGTCGGGGGGCCCGGATCGCATCTGATCGCCGCCCTCGCCCAGGCCGACGCGCTGATCGTGCTGCCCGAGGACGTCACGTCAGCCGAGCCCGGCACGGAGACCGAGGTGATCCTCCTCCGCTGACTCCGGCGCGGTGGCGGTACGGTATCTGGCGCTGTGCCTTACCGGGGGAAGCCCCCGGGCCCCTCGGTCCGCGCCCCGCGCGGCGCGGGCGGGCAACCGGCCGCCCTACCGCTAGGCGGAGTGAGTTGAGTACGCAGAACAGACTGACGCACATCGACGAGGCGGGCGCCGCCCGCATGGTCGACGTGTCGGAGAAGGACGTCACGGCACGTGTCGCCCGGGCGAGCGGCCGGGTCCTCGTGTCACCGCGTGTCGTCGGACTCCTCAGGGGCGAGGGCGTCCCCAAGGGCGACGCCCTCGCCACCGCGCGCATCGCGGGAATCATGGGGGCCAAGCGCACCCCGGACCTGATCCCGCTCTGCCACCCGCTCGCCGTCTCCGGTGTGAAGGTCGACCTGAGCGTCGCCGACGACGCGGTGGAGATCCTGGCCACCGTGAAGACCACGGACCGCACGGGGGTCGAGATGGAGGCCCTGACCGCCGTGTCGGTCGCCGCGCTCACGGTGATCGACATGATCAAGGCGGTCGACAAGAGCGCGGTGATCACGGACGTCCGGGTCGAGGCGAAATCGGGCGGCAAGTCCGGTGACTACCGGCGCCCCGCACCGGAGGGGGCGGACGCATGACCGCGCCGGGCAGCCCTCCCGCCACCGGTGGGCACCGGGCCCTCGTTGTGACCGCTTCCAACCGCGCCTCCGCCGGTGTGTACGCCGACAAGGGCGGCCCTCTCATCGCCGAGGCCCTCACCGGTCTCGGGTTCGCCGTCGACGGCCCGCAGGTCGTGCCCGACGGGGACCCGGTGGAAGCAGCCCTCCGGGCAGGGGCGGCCGCGGGCTACGACGTGATCGTCACCACCGGCGGTACGGGCATCTCGCCCACCGACCGCACGCCCGAAGCCACCCGCAGCGTCCTGGACCGTGAGATCCCGGGCATCGCCGAGGCGATCCGTGCCGAGGGCCGGGACAAGGTCCCCACCGCCGCGCTCTCCCGCGGTCTCGCGGGCGTCGCGGACCGCACCCTCATCGTGAACCTGCCCGGCTCGACCGGTGGCGTGCGCGACGGGCTCGCGGTCCTGAGCAGGCTCCTGGTGCACGCCGTCGACCAGCTGCGCGGCGGCGACCACCCCCGACCGGGGAGTCCGAGCTGAACGTACGGACCTGGCCGGTGATCCTGACCGACGGCGCCGTCACCCTCCGGCCGATGAAACTGCGCGACCGGAACACGTGGCGCGAGGTCAACCGGCGCAACCGGGAATGGCTGCGCCCCTGGGAGGCGACCGTCCCGCCGCCGGCCCCCGGCGGCCCGGTGGCCCAGCGCCCCACTTACCGTCAGATGGTCCGTCACCTGCGCACCGAGGCCCACGCCGGCCGGATGCTGCCTTTCGCCATCGAGTACGAGGGACGTCTCGTAGGGCAGTTGACGGTGGCGGGCATCACCTGGGGCTCGATGTGCTCGGGCCATGTCGGCTACTGGGTCGACCGGAGCGTGGCGGGCCGCGGTGTGATGCCGACGGCGGTGGCGCTGGCCGTCGACCACTGTTTCCGGACGGTCGGACTGCACCGGATCGAGGTGTGCATTCGGCCCGAGAACGGCCCCAGCCGAAGAGTCGTGGAGAAACTCGGATTCCGTGCGGAGGGACTGCGTCCACGCTATCTGCACATCGACGGGGCGTGGCGGGACCATCTGGTCTTCGCCCTTACCGCGGAGGAAGTGCCCGACGGGCTGCTGCGGCGTTGGCACAGGGTGCGGCCCGGTGCGCCCGGATCGTCACACTCGTCCGAGGAAATGAAATAAGTGTTCGAATTTAATCGCTCTCCGACGGTAATCAGCCTCACTTTCGGCGACCGCTGACCCGAACAATCACAAAAAAAGTCCGTCATATCAGCCGGATCGTGCGACACACCGGGCCAATTGGCGGATGCCGCCGTGCAAACACCTCTACGGTGTGAGCGTGAGCAGCAGCGGCCTGATCTACGCAGTCATTGTCGGGGCCTGGGCCGCCTACTTGGTGCCGATGTGGCTCCGCAGGCAGGACGAACTCAATGAGGCCCGTCCGACGGAACGCTTCAGCACCGCCATCCGGTTGCTGTCCGGACGGGCGGCCATGGAGCGCCGTTATGCCAAGGAGCTACGGGAGCGGGATGCCGAGGAGGCGCCTGGCGACGTCGACCCGGATGCCGTCACGGACGTGATCGAGTCCGTCGACGTCCGGGCCTTTTCCGCGCCCCCGGCACATACGGAAGCGCGGTTGCGCGACCCGGCGCACGACCGGCCGGGCCGTCTGGCGCCCGTGCGGCGCCGGCGCCCTTCCGGCGCGGAGTCCGAGCGCGAACGCCGACGGCGTTCGCAGGTTCTGGCGCGCCGTCGGCGCACCACCACGGTCCTGTTCATGGCCTTCACGCTCGGTGCGGTCGTCGCGGCGGTGGGCGGCCTCCGCTTCCTGTGGGCGCCGGCCGTTCCGGCCGTGCTGCTGAGCGCGTACATCGTGCATCTGCGCACCCAGGAGCGCCGTCGGTTCGTCTTCACCATGGACCGGCGCCGGGCCGAGGTGGCCGCGCAGCGGCTGCGCGAGAACCGCACCCGCAGGCACCAGCCCGCGTCCTCGGCGCCGCCCGAGTCCGACGAGGAGCCCGAAGCACCCGCGCCCGCTCCCGCGGTCTCCCCCCAGGAGGCGGGCCGCCGTGCCCTCGTCGAGCAGACGGACCACGCGGAGTGGGTCGACCAGCAGCGCGAACGCGGACCGGCCCAGGGCGACAGCTGGGAACCGGTACCGGTCCCGCTGCCGACCTACGTCACCGCCCCCGTCGCCCCGCGTGCCACGGGCGGGGTGGAGGTCGGCGACCCGGAGACCTGGAGCGCGGCCCGATCCAGCCCGGCCGAGCCCACCCGGACGGGCAGTCACGACACCACCACCCCCGCCGCCGACCCGGCCCCGCGCCGCCGCGGCAGCGCGCCCAAGCGCACCCGTGACCGCGGCCGGACGCCTCTCTTCGACCAGTACGACGACGAGGGCCGGCCGCGCGCGGCCAACGAGTGAGGCCGGCGGGGACCCGACTCGGTGACCTGCCGGGATACGGATTTCCGAGCACCCCGATGAGGGTGCTAGAGTTTCACTCGTTGCAAGGGCCTGTGGCGCAGTCTGGTAGCGCACCTCGTTCGCATCGAGGGGGTCTGGGGTTCAAATCCCCACAGGTCCACCGCACACAGAGATCCCGCCCGATCGAAAGATCGGGCGGGATCTCTGCTTTCCGGAAGTCTGTGCGACAGGTCCGGACGTCGGCCGGAATCAGCCCGCGCACCTGTCGAGCACGAGGCCGGGGCGCCCGGCACGAACGCCTTGGTCTCGCGCGACGCCACGATCGGCCACGACGGTTTCGGGCCCTCGACGAGGCTGCCGGTCCCCCTGATTCACGGCCGCCCCCCTCAACCGCACGCCGGGGGCGGCTTCCGCCGGTGTGACCGCCCGGTAATCTGGGTCGTCCTCGCTCACCCGCCCCGCCGGTGACCGCTGTTGAGGGCCGCGTCGGCCGGGTGCGGGTCGCCTGTTCGTGGTTCCGTCTGGAGGGCGCACTGTGACAGCAGGTATACCCAGCTCCCCGATCGACACCGGCAAGCCGCACCCGGCACGGGTCTACGACTGGCTGCTCGGCGGGAAGGACAACTACCCGGTCGATCAGGAGGTCGCCGAGAAGCTGCCCGCCGAGGCGCGGGCGAACGCGGCGCGGAACCGGGCGTTCATGCACCGGGCCTCCGCGTGGCTGGCGCGGCAGGGCGTCGACCAGTTCCTGGACATCGGGACCGGCATCCCCACCTCGCCGAATCTCCACCAGATCGTGCAGGCCGTCAATCCGGGTGCCAGGGTCGTCTACGCGGACAACGACCCCATCGTCCTGCGCCATGCGGAAGCATTGCTGGTGAGCAGTCCCGAGGGCGCGACCGACTACGTCCACGCGGATGTGCGGCAGCCGGAGGAGATCCTCGAACGCGCGTCCCGGTTGCTCGACTTCGGGCGGCCGGTCGCGTTGTCCCTCATCGCGCTGATGCACTTCCTGCCCGACGAGCAGGATCCGTACGGCATCACCCGCACGCTTGTCGGGGCGCTGCCGTCGGGGAGCTGGCTGGTCCTCTCGCACGGGACCGCCGACCAGCACCCGGAGCTCGAGCGGGAGACGGAGTCCGCGTACAAGAAGGGTGCGATCGCGCTGCGCATGCGGACGCGTGAGGAGGTCCTGCCCTTCTTCGAGGGGCTGGAGCTCGTCGAACCGGGGCTCGTCACGGCACCCGAGTGGTACCGGGAGGAACCGGCGCCGGTGTACGGGCGGAGCGGGTTCCACGTGGGCGTGGCGCGAGTGCCCTAGGGGGCCGAAAGCGGCTTGGCCATGCAGATGCTGCTGTCGTACGTACGGTAGTACCCGAACTTCTCGCAGCGTGTGTAGCCGCTCGACGTGTAGAGCGCGATCGCCTCGGGCTGCTGGTTCCCGGTCTCCAAGACCATGCGGGTGCGGCCCGCCGCGCGGGCGTCGGCCTCCAGGGCGGCGAGGATACGGCGCGCGAGGCCCTGGCCGCGGCCCTCGGGGATCACGAACATCCGCTTGATCTCGGCGTCACCGTCCGAGTAGCCCTCCTCGTTCTGCTCCTGGCTGCGCCAGCCGCCGGTGGCCAGGGGGCGGTCGTGCTCGTCGTACGCGAGCAGATACAGTCCGCGAGGCGGATCGAACATCGTGGCGTCGAGCGGCGTGACGTCGCCCCCGTCGCCGTAGCGCTCGGCATATTCGAGCTGCACCAGGTCGTTGAGTTTGACGGCGTCGGGGTGGTCGAAGGGCCGAGGTTGGATATTCATGCGACATATCGTACATGTATGCAGCACGTGTGTGTAGGTACTGTATCGGGATGCTGACTGTTACCTCCGTGAACGTGAACGGGCTCCGTGCCGCCGCGAAGAAGGGCTTCGTCGAGTGGCTGGGGCAGACCGCCGCCGATGTGATCTGCCTCCAGGAGGTCCGCGCGGAAGCGCAGCAGCTCCCCGAAGAGGTGCGTGAGCCCGGGGGCTGGCACGTCGTGTTCGCCCCGGCCGCGGCCAAGGGACGCGCGGGGGTCGCCGTCTACACGCGGCACGCGCCGGAGCGTGTCCAGATCGGGTTCGGCGGGTTCGGAGTCCCGGGGAGTGAGGAATTCGACACCGCCGGCCGCTATGCCGAGGTCGATCTCCCGGGGGTGACGGTCGCCAGCCTCTATCTGCCCTCCGGCGAGGTCGGTACGGAGAAGCAGGAGGAGAAGGAGCGCTTCATGGCGGCCTTCCTCCCCTATCTCCAGGGGTTGAAGGGGCGGGCGGCCGCCGGGGGGCGTGAGGTGGTCGTGTGCGGGGACTGGAACATCGCCCATCGCGAGGCCGATCTGAAGAACTGGAAGGCGAACAGGAAGAGCTCCGGCTTCCTCCCCGAGGAGCGGGAGTGGCTGTCCCGGGTGTTCGACGAGGCGGCGTACGTGGACGTGGTGCGCTCGCTGCATCCGGAGGAGGAGGGGCCGTACTCCTGGTGGTCCTACCGCGGCAGGGCCTTCGACAACGACACGGGCTGGCGGATCGACTACCAGGTGGCCACCCCCGGCCTGGCCGGCCGTGCAGTGAAGGCCTGGGTGGAGCGCGCCGCCGCACACGGCGAGCGGTGGAGCGACCACGCACCGGTGACGGTCACCTACGGACGGCCGTGACACATCGGCCGGTGGCCGCCGCCAGGGTGTCGGCCTGCGCCCTGGTGGTCCGGCTCCCGCCCTGCCCGGATCCCGTTCGGCAAGACGCTGGATCGTCGGGCGCGCCCGCCTCACGGTGACGCCGCGAGCGATCGCCCGTCAGGGCCTGCCGTGCCCGTCGAGGCCTGTGAACCGCCCTGCCGCCTGGCTGGCTTCACCACGGTTCGGACCCTGGGCCAGGACGGCCGCGGCGAGACCGGCGCACGCGTGGGGGGCCTGGTGAAGAACGTCCCCGGGGATCCGGGGACGGACCACGCGCGGACTTCCGGCGGGCTGGGCGTCACCGTGGGGTACTTCCGTGACGCCGGCGCGCCCGGGGAGTGGCGGACCGGCGCCGAGCACCGTGAGGCGCGGAAGCGCGGGCGGGCCGAGCGGTACCGGAGCTGCACACCGCACGTGGCGAAGGCGGACCGGAGTCGCGGGTTCGTGCGACCCCCGGCGCCGCAAGGGCCGACGGCGGGGTGACCGGGCGTCACTCCTGGGGATCGTCCGGGGCCTCGTCCTCGCGCAGCCTGCGGTCCAGCGCCATCGACAGCTCGGCGTCCACCACCGCCTGGGCGAGCGTGCGCAGTTGCTCCGGCTCGGTCTGCGAGGTGTGGGCGCGCAGGACGCGTACGAAGAGATCGGCGAGGGCGTCGGCGTGCTCGCGTACCCGGCGGCCCGCGGAGAGTACGGCGTCGAGCGGGACCCCGGCCCGCACCAGCTCCGACGAAGCCTCCAGCAGGCGCCGGCTGATGTGGACGATCTCGTCGCCGTCGACGCCGAGATAACCCAGCTCCATGGCGGCGGCCAGGTTCTCGGCCGTGGCCTGGTCCTGGAAGTAGTCGGCGAGTCGCTCGGGCGTGAGCCGGACCGGGGTCTCCTCGGTCGGTTCGCCCAGGCCCAGTACCTCGGCGACGTCGCGGCCGCTGTCGAAGGTGGCGGCGAGGTCGGCGATGCCGTTGAGGGTGTGCCCCCGCTCCAGCAGGCCCGTGATGGTGCGCAGCCGGGCCAGATGGTGGTCGTCGTACCAGGCGATGCGGCCTTCGCGGCGGGGTGGCTGGATCAGGCCGCGCTCCCGGTAGAAGCGCAGGGTGCGCACGGTGATGCCGGCCTCCCCGGCCAGCTCCTCCATGCGGTACTCACGGTGCTCGCGTCCTTCAGCCACACCCGCACCCTATGTTGTACCGCCGGTAACTTTCCTCGGTCCGACCCCTACCCATCAGTACGAGGCTGCTCTACCCTCCCAACCATGCCAGTGATTGCTGGCAGAGTCGTGGCACGTACCGCGGGGAGGCGGCAGCATGGCCCAGCACGAGCACATACGAGTGGCGGTGATCGGATCCGGATTCGGGGGCCTCGGGGCCGCGGTCCGGCTCCGCCGCGAAGGCATCACCGACTTCCTGGTCCTCGAACGGGCCGGCGCCGTGGGCGGCACCTGGCGGGACAACAGCTACCCGGGTTGTGCCTGCGACGTACCGTCCCACCTGTACTCCTTCTCGTTCGCCCCCAACCCGGACTGGCCGCGCACCTTCTCCGGACAGCAGCACATACGGGCCTACCTGGAGCACGTGGCCGACACCTTCGGACTGCGCCCGCACATCAGGCTCGATCACGAAGTCACGGTCATGCGCTGGGACAACGACGAGCTGTACTGGGTGATCGAGACGGCGAACGGCTCCACGATCACCGCCGACGCGGTCGTGTCCGCCACCGGCCCCCTCTCCGACCCGAAGCTGCCGGACATCCCGGGGCTCGCCGACTTCCCCGGCAAGGTCTTCCACTCCGCCCGGTGGGACCACGACTACGACCTGAGCGGGAAGCGCGTCGCCGTGATCGGCACCGGCGCCTCCGCGATCCAGATCGTCCCCGAGATCCAGCCGAAGGCCGGCCGGCTCACCCTCTTCCAGCGGACCCCGCCCTGGGTGATGCCGCGCATGGACCGGGCCATCAGCGGTGCCGAGAAGCGGCTGCACCGCGCGCTCCCCTTCACGGCCACCGCGCGTCGCGGACTCCTGTGGGGCATAAGGGAGTTGCAGGTGAGCGCCTTCACCAAGCACCCCGACCAGCTCGGGCTCGTCGAGACGATAGCCAAGTCGAACATGGCCAGGGCCATCAAGGACCCCGCGCTGCGGGCCAAGCTGACCCCCTCGTACCGCATCGGCTGCAAGCGCATCCTGCTCTCCAACGCCTACTATCCGGCGCTCGCGCAGCCGAACGTGGACGTGGTCGCCTCCGGCCTGTCCGAGGTGCGGGGTTCCACCCTGGTCGGTTCGGACGGTACGGAGACCGAGGCCGACGTGATCATCCTCGGCACGGGCTTCCACGTGACGGACATGCCGATCGCCACCCGGGTCGTCGGCGCGGACGGCATCACCCTCGCCGAGTCCTGGAAGGGCGAGATGCAGGCGCTGCGGGGCGCTACCGCGGCCGGCTTCCCCAACTGGATGACGATCATCGGCCCCAACACGGGTCTCGGGAACTCCTCCATGATCCTCATGATCGAGTCCCAGCTGAACTACATGGCCGACTTCCTGCGCCAGCTGGACGTCCTGGGCGGGCGCGTCGCGCTCGACGCGCGGCCCTCCGCCGTCGGTGCCTGGAACCAGCGGGTCCAGGACCGGATGAAGCGGACCGTCTGGAACACCGGCGGCTGCACCAGCTGGTACCTCGACGCCAACGGGCGCAACACCACCGTCTGGCCGGGGACGACGGCCGAATTCCGGCGGGCCACACGCTCGGTCGACCTGGGTGAGTACGACGTCATCCGTCCCCCCGTCACCCGCTCGGCGGCACGGACCGTGGCCGGGGAGGCCGCACGATGAGCCGGCTGACGCGTCTCACGAACACCCCGCCCGTGCCCGCGCGTGAGCTGGACGTCGTCTCCGCCGACGGCTCGCGCATCCACGTCGAGCTGCACGGTCCCGAGGACGCGCCCGCCGTCGTCCTGGCCCACGGCTGGACCTGCAGCACCCGTTTCTGGGACGCCCAGGTGCGTGACCTGGCGGTGGACCACCGGGTCGTCGTCTACGACCAGCGGGGTCATGGGCGTACGCCCGAGGCCGGACCGGACGGCTACAGCACGCGTGCGCTGGCCGACGACCTCGAAGCGGTCCTGAAGGCCACGCTCGGGCCGGGGCGGAAGGCGGTGCTCGGCGGGCACTCCATGGGCGGGATGACGCTGATGGCCGCCGGGGGCCGCGACGCCGTGCGGGAGCACGGGGCGGCCGTACTGCTGTGCAGCACCGGCAGTTCACGGCTGACGGCCGAGTCGCTGGTCCTGCCGCTGCGGGCCGGAGCCTTCCGCACCCGGATGACCACGGCGGTCCTCGGCGCGCGGGCGCCCCTCGGGCCGGTCACCGCGATGTCGAAGGTGATCCTCAAGTACGCCACGATGGGGCGCGGTTCTGCCCCGGAACGGGTGGACGCCTGTGCCAGGATCGTCCATGCGTGTCCCCGCAGGGCACGTGTCGCCTGGGGGCACGTGCTCGCGGAGCTCGACCTCGAGGCGCGTCTGCCGGAGCTGCGGCTGCCGACCGCGGTGATCGCGGGCGCCGAGGACCGGCTGACGCCGCCCGTGCACGCGAGGGCCATAGAGGCGGCGTTGCCGGACAGCCTCGGGCTCACCGTGCTGGCGGGTACCGGCCACATGACGCCGGTCGAGGCACCCGAGGTGGTCACGGCGAAGCTCCGCGAGCTGGTGGCCCTGTACGTCACTGTGGAAGGTGCGGGAAGCGCGGCGGCAGCCGTGCGTGAGGAGGAGGTCGCATGAGCGGCAGGCGGAGTCTCGAAGGACAGGTCGTCGTCGTCACGGGCGCGGCGCGCGGGGTGGGCGAACTGCTGGCGCGGAAGCTCTCCGCGCGAGGCGCCACGCTGGCACTGGTCGGCCTGGAGCCGGACGAGCTGAAGAAGGTCTCGGAACGGCTGCACTCGGACAGCGACCACTGGTACGCCGACGTCACCGACCACGAGGCGATGAGCCGGGTCGCCGAGGAGGTCAAGGCACGCTTCGGCAAGATCGACGTCGTCGTCGCGAACGCGGGTGTCGCCACCGGCGGTCCGCTCGTGGACTCCGACCCGGTGGCGTGGCGGCGGGTCATCGAGGTGAACCTGATAGGTGGCGCGGTGACGGCACGGGCGTTCCTGCCGGTGCTGATGGAGAGCCGTGGCTACTTCCTCCAGATAGCGTCGCTGGCCGCGATCACCCCGGCGCCGATGATGAGCGCGTACTGCGCGTCCAAGTCGGGTGTGGAGGCGTTCGCGCACTGCCTGCGGGGCGAGGTCGGCCACCGGGGCGTGAAGGTCGGTGTCGGCTACCTGTCATGGACCGACACGGACATGGTGCGCGGCGCCGACGAGGACGACGTCATGCGGGAGTTGCGGCAGCGGCTGCCGTGGCCGGCGAACCGCACCTACCCCCTGGGCCCGGCGGTCGACCGGATCGTGGCCGGGATCGAACGGCGCTCCCCGCACGTGTACGCCCAGTGGTGGCTGCGGGGGATGCAGTCGGTCCGGGGGTACCTGCCCGCGGTGGTCGGGACCGTCGGGCAGCGGGAGATGAAGCGGTTCGGGTCCCGCCTCGAGGGGGTGGGCAAGGGGCTCGTGGGGGCCGGCGGCGAGGCGGACCAGAAGGCGCGAGTCCACCGCGGGTGATCGAAATGCGGTGAATGTCTGGGTGTGTAAGTCTGAGCGAGGCCCCACCGGGGCTGGCCCCACGCACCCACATAGGAGTGAACAGCATGGGTATCGCAGACCAGTTCAAGGACAAGGCGCAGGAGCTCGCCGACCAGGCCAAGCGGCAGAAGGCGGGCGGCAAGCGGGACGAGGCGCGTGAGCGTTCCTCCGACCGTCCGGGCCGCGCCTCGGACCAGGCGCGGGACCGTCGGCCCGGCGCGCGGGACCGGGCGCAGGACGCGGCGGACAGGACGCGTGAGCGTTCCGAGCGCTGACGGCCGACGCGTCTGACGTCTGCGGTCTGTTGGGGCGTACCCGGGGTGCCGGGTACGCCCCTCCCGCATGCGGGATGCGGGATGCGGCGTGCGGGGTACGCGGAGCGGGGTTTTCGGGGCTCTGCCCCGGACCCCGCTCCTCAAGCTCCCCCAGGCTTCGTCCGGGAGGACCTCCGAGGGGCTTGCGGTGGCCGAGCGCGGAGCCGTGGAGGGGGTGGGTGCTGCTGTGCCGGGGAGTGCCCCTGGGAGCTGCGGCCCCCGGCCGGAGGACGCCCCCTCGGCCGGGAGCGCCCCGGTGTCACCTCGGGGGGAGTGGAGGCCTGCGCAGGTTCGGGGCCGTGTCGTAGGCGGGGGGTGCGGCCGCCGGGTGGGCCGCCAGGAGGTCCAGAGCCACCCTGACAGCGTCGTCCAGCACCGCGTGGCGTCCCTCCGCCCAGTCCAGCGGGGTGCGCAGCGCCTCCAGGTCGGGCTCGACGCCGTGGTTCTCGACGGACCAGCCGTACGTGTCGAACCAGGCCGCGTTCATCGGCACCGTGATCACCGTGCCGTCCCCGAGCCGGTGCCGCCCCGTCATCCCGACCACGCCGCCCCAGGTGCGCTGGCCCACCACCGGACCCAGCTTCAGCAGCCGGAACGCGGCCGTGATCATGTCCCCGTCGGAGGACGTGGCCTCGTCGGCGAGGGCCACGACCGGCCCCCGGGGCGCGTTGGAGGCGTAACTGACCGCCTGGGCGTGGCGGGTGAGGTCCCAGCCGAGGATCGTGCGGGTGAGCTTCTCGACGACCAGCTCGCTGATGTGGCCGCCCGCGTTGCCCCGTACGTCCACGATCAGTGCGGGACGCGACACCTCCAGCCGCAGATCGCGGTTGAACTGGGCCCAGCCGGAGCCGCCCATGTCGGGGATGTGCAGGTAGCCGCACTTACCGTGGCTCAACTCCCTTACGACATCACGGCGTTTGGCCACCCAGTCCTGGTAGCGCAGTGGACGTTCGTCGACCAGCGGGACGATCGCGATGCGGCGGGACCGGCCGCCGCGCTCGCCCCCGGGAGGGCGGAACGTCAGCTCCACCGTGGTGCCGCCCGCCGCGGTCAGCAGCGGGTACGGCCCGGCCACCGGGTCGACGGGCCGGCCGTCGACGTGGGTGAGGACGGCCCCCTCCCGGATGCCCGTGCCGGCGAGCGGTGAACGGGCCTTGGAGTCGGAGGATTCGCCCGGCAGGATGCGCCGCACCGTCCATTCGCCGTCCCGGCACACGAGGTTGGCGCCCAGCATGCCGATCGCCCGCTGGTAGTGCGGAGGGCCCTCGTTGCGGCGGGCGGGGGAGACGTACGCGTGGGAGGTGCCCAGCTCACCGAGGACCTCGCGCAGGAGATCGGCGAACTCGTCGGGGGACGCGACCCGTTCGACGAGCGGACGGTACTGCTCCAGTACGCCGTCCCAGTCGATGCCGCACATGTCCGGTTCCCAGAAGTAGGAACGGATGATGCGCCCCGCCTCGCCGTACGCCTGGCGCCACTCGGCCGCCGGGTCGACGTCGTGCAGGATGCGGCGCAGGTCGAGGAAGACCGTCGTGTCGTTGTCGCCGGACTCGTTGGACGGTACGGCGCGCAGCTCGCCGTCGTCCATGACCACGAGCCGGGTCGCGTCCCCGCTGACCGCGAACCAGTCGAGGTGGCCGACCAGTTCGGTCCTGCGGGCCTTGGCGATGTTGAAGTGCTCCAGGGTGGGCCGGCCCGACATGTCCGCCGGATTCGCGAACGTCTCGCCCAGCGCCCCGGAGATCGGCCAGCGCAGCCAGACGAGGCCGCCGCCGCTGACCGGCTGGAGCGCCGAGTACTTCGACGCGGAGACCGGGAACGGGGTCACCCTGTTCTCCAGCCCTTCGAACTCCACCATGACCGTCGGCCCCTCGACCGGGCCTTCGGCGATGTCCACCGGGTCCAGGCCGCCCGCCGCGGGCCTGCCGTCCGGGAGGAGGGCGAAGGGCGAGGGTGTGGCGGAGGAGAGGGGGACCAGATAGGGGCGGCAGCCCAGCGGGAAGGAGAGGTCGCCGGTGTGGACGTCGTACACCGGGTCGAACCCGCGCCAGGAGAGGAAGGCGAGATAGCGGCCGTCGCCTGTGAAGACGGGGTTCTCGTCCTCGAAGCGGCCGTTGGTGACATCGACTGTCACCGGGGCGTCCGGGCCGGTGATCCGGGCCAGTTTGATCTGCCGCAGCGCCCGGCCTACGCCGGGGTGCGACCAGGTCAGCCAGTGGCCGTCCGGGGAGAAGGCCAGATCGCGCACCGGGCCGTTCACGGAGCGGATGAGTTCGGTGACCCCGGTTCCGGCTCCGGGCACCCCGGCCCCGGTGGTTCCGGCGCCGGCTCCCGTGCCCTCGGCTCCGGCCTCCGTGTCCGTCGCCGTGTCCAGCAGCAGCAGCCGGCCGTCGTTCGACGCGACGGCCAGCCGCTCGCCCTCCGGGTCCGAGGTGAGCTCCTGCACTCTCCCCAGCTGCCCGGCGGCCAGTCTGCGGGGCGGGCGCCCGCCGCTGGCCCGTGGCAGACAGGCGATCTCGATCGCGTCATCACCCTCCGCGTCCGTGACGTACGCGACCTGGCCGCTGCTGCCGAGCATCTCCGGCAGCCGGACCCGCACCCCCGGGGTGTCGGCGATCGTACGGGCGGGGCCGTCACGATGGGTGAGCCAGTACAGGCTGCCGCGCACGGAGACGGCGCTCGCCCGGCCCGTCTCGTCGACGGCCAGCGAGTCGACGTGGCTGGACGCCGGTACCTGGTACGTACGCCGGCCCGTCCGCGGTCCTCCGAGCCGCACCTCCAGCTTCCGGGGTGCCGCGTCCGGCGACTCCAGGTCCTCGACCACCCACAGATCACCGGCGCACTGGTAGACGACTCTGCTGCCGTCGCTGGAGGCGTGCCGGGCGTAGAACGCGTCGTGGTCCGTGTGGCGGCGCAGATCGCCGCCGTCCATCAGGCAGGAGTACAGATTGCCGACGCCCTCGTGGTCGGAGAGGAAGGCGATCCGGCGTCCTACGAACATCGGCGTGTCCAGGTGCCCGCCTATGTCCGGCAGCAGCCGCTCGCCGTGCAGCCACAGCCGGCCCGTGGCACCGCCCCGGTACCGCTTCCAGGCCGCCGGCTCGTGCGGCGGCTTCCCGGTGAGCAGCAGGGTGCGCCGGGTGCCGTCGATGTCGGCGACCGCGATGTCGGACACGGGCCCCCACGGGAGCTTGCCGCCGGGGCTGCCGTCGGTGGGAACGCTGTACGCCCAGGAGAAGTACGAGAACGGCTGGTTGTGCGAGGAGACGGCGAGGATCTGGGACGAGTCGCCGGGGTCGGGACTCCAGCCGCAGACCCGGGCGTCGGCCGAGCCCCAGTAGGTGAGCCTGCGGGCGGGCCCGCCGTCGACGGGGACGAGGTGGATCTCCGGATCGAGCGTGCGCCAGGTCGTGTAGGCGATACGGCTGCCGTCGGGCGAGAAGCGCGGATGACCGACCCTGGTCCGGTCGACGGTCAGCCGCCACGCCCGGCCGGGCCGCTGCCCCGCCGGGGCGAGAGGGGCGACCCAGAGGTCGTCCTCCGCCGCGAAGCAGAGCAAGTCCTCGTGGAGGTGCGGGAAACGGAGATACGCGACGTCGTCACTCACCCTTCAATGCTTTCCGCGTGAGGGGTCCGCGGCAACTTGTGGTGCGAAAACAAGGGGAACAGGGCTGCCCCGGCTTCCTGCCCCGGCCGTCGCGTCCTTCTTCGGGGCCTTCACGGTGCGCGTCACGGCGCGTACCGCACGGACACCGGAGCCTGCTTCTGAGCGGATGAGCGGATCGCGGCCCCGGGGGTTCCCGTCGTGTTCAGGCGCTGGTGGTGGCGGCGGGGGTCTGAGGGCGCTGCGCCGCCGCGCGGGCCCGTGCCAGGAAGCGGATGAGGGGAGCCTTGTCGAACTGGAGGACGGCCACGCCGTCCGGTGAGTGCAGTTCGATGATGAGCTGGGCCCGGCCGCACGGCCATATCCGCAGGTCGCCCCGGGCGGCGGGGGAACGCAGTCCGCGCTCCAGGAGGTCCAGGCCGAAGGTCCGGTCGACTCCGCCGGGGAGCCGTACGCGGACGGTCTGCGGCTCCCCGGGGTCGCAGCGCAGCTCGACGGGGACCAGCCGGGGGTCGGGCCCGTCGGTGATGAGCCGGGCGCGGGCGTGTTCTTGGATCGCGAGGGACATGGGCCGGCTCCTCCTGTGTGAAATCTCTTCCCCCAATGTCCCATATATTCCTATTTGGGCATGCTGGGGGAGGGACAGTTGTCAGCCCTGCGCTCTTGCGAGCTGTTTGCAGCAGGGCTCTATCATGGAGCGTTTTCCGACCCCGCCAGCAGTGACGCCCGAAGCGGAGCCTCTCCATGCACGTACCCGACGGATTCATCGACGCACCCGTCTCCGCTGTAGCGGGCGTCGTCGCCGCAGGCGCGGTCGCCGTCGGCCTCCGCGGCGCGCGGCGGGAACTGGACGAGCGGACGGCTCCGCTGGCCGGGCTCGTCGCCGCGTTCGTCTTCGCCGTGCAGATGCTGAACTTCCCCGTCGCCGCGGGTACCAGCGGCCATCTCCTGGGCGGGGCGCTGGCGGCGATCCTGGTCGGGCCCTTCACGGGTGTGCTCTGCATAGCGGTCGTCCTGCTGATGCAGGGCATCCTCTTCGCCGACGGCGGCCTCACCGCGCTCGGCGTGAACATCACGGTGATGGGGGTCGTCACCACCGTCGTCGCCCACATCCTCTTCCGCGGGCTGACCCGGGTGCTGCCCCGTACCCGCCGCTCCACGACCGCCGCCGCCTTCGTGGCCGCGCTGGTCTCCGTGCCGGCCGCGGCCGTCGCCTTCACCCTGATCTACGCGATCGGCGGTACCACCGACGTACCCGTCGGCAAGGTCCTCACCGCGATGGCCGGCGTCCACGTCCTGATCGGCATCGGGGAGGCGGCCATCACCGCGCTGACCGTCGGGTCCGTGATCGCGGTGCGCCCCGATCTGGTGCACGGCGCCCGTGGACTCGCCGCCCCGCTCAAGCTCCGCGTCGACGGTGAGCTGGTCGACGCCCCGGCCGCCCAGGCCCCCTCGTCCGCCCCCGCGGACGCCCGCTCGACCCGTAAGGTCTGGGTCACCGGCCTGGCCGCCGCGTTCGTCCTCGCGGGTGTCGTCTCCTTCTACGCCTCCGCGAACCCCGACGGCCTGGAGAAGGTCGCCGCCGACCAGGGCATCGACGAGAAGGCCCGGGAACACGACGCGGCCGGCTCCCCGCTCGCCGACTACGGCGTCAAGGACATCAGTGACGCCCGCCTCTCCGGAGGCATCGCCGGAGTGATCGGCGTCGCCGCCACCGTCGTCGTCGGCAGCGGTGTGTTCCGGGTCGTGCGCAGGCGCCGTACGCCACAGGCGCCCGCCTCCCGCACCACCGAGTCCGTCTGATGGGTGCCGGGCACGCCCACAGGCTCTACCGGCACGGGCACTCGCCCGTCCACGCCCTGCCCCCGCACTGCAAGCTCACCGCCGTCCTCTGCTTCGTCGTGGTCGTCGTCTCGACCCCCCGCGAGGCCGTGTGGGCCTTCGCGCTGTACGCGCTGCTGCTCGCCGCCGTCGCCGCGGCGGCCCGGATCCCGCCCGGGTTCCTGCTGAAGCGGCTGGCCGTCGAGGTGCCGTTCGTCGCGTTCGCGGTGCTCATGCCGTTCGTGGTGCCCGGTGAGCGGACCGAACTGCTCGGTGTCCCCGTCAGCGTCCCCGGTCTCTGGGGCGCCTGGAACGTCCTCGCGAAGGGCACCCTCGGCGTGGCCGCCTCGGTGATCCTCGCCTCGACCACCGAGCTGCGCGCGCTGCTGCTCGGCCTCCAGCGGCTCAAGCTGCCGCCGCTGCTCGTCCAGATCGCGGCCTTCATGATCCGCTACGGCGACGTGGTCACCGACGAGCTGCGCCGGATGTCCGTCGCCCGCCGCTCGCGCGGCTTCGAAGCAAGGGGCGTACGGCACTGGGGCGTCCTCGCCAGGACGGCGGGCGCCCTCTTCATCCGGTCCTACGAACGCGGCGAACGCGTCCACCTCGCGATGGTCAGCCGCGGCTACACCGGAACCATGCCGGTGATCGACGAGGTGACCGCCTCCCGCGCCCAGTGGGCGCACGCCGCGGCGCTCCCCGCCCTCGCCCTCGTCGTATGTCTGCTGGGATGGACCCTGTGAACCTGCCCACCGCCCCCGCGCCCTCCCTGGAGGTCAGCGGCCTCGCCTACGCCTACCCCGACGGCCACCAGGCCCTCTTCGGTGTCGACCTGACCGTGGCCCGGGGGGAACGCGTGGCGCTCCTCGGCCCCAACGGCGCGGGCAAGACCACCCTCGTCCTCCACCTCAACGGCATCCTCGAGGCGGGCGCCGGCACCGTCCGGGTCGCCGGGCTGCCCGTGGGGAAGCGGCACCTCGCCGAGATCCGCCGCCGCGTCGGCATCGTCTTCCAGGACCCCGACGACCAGCTCTTCATGCCGACCGTCCGCGAGGACGTCGCCTTCGGGCCCGCCACGGCGGGCCTGCGCGGCCCCGGGCTGGAGGAGCGGGTCATGACCGCGCTCCGGCGGGTCGGCATGGAGGAGTACGCGGAGCGGCCCCCGCACCACCTCTCCTTCGGCCAGCGCCGCCGGGTCGCCGTCGCCACCGTCCTCGCCATGGAGCCCGAGATCCTCGTCCTGGACGAGCCCTCCTCCAACCTGGACCCGGCCTCCCGCCGCGAACTCGCCGACATCCTGCGCTCCCTGGACGTCACCGTGCTGATGGTCACCCACGACCTGCCGTACGCGCTCGAGCTCTGCCCGCGCGCCGTCATCCTCAGCGAGGGTGTGATCGCCGCCGACGACCGCACGCAGGACCTGCTGTGCGACGGCGAACTCATGCGCAGGCACCGGCTGGAGCTGCCCTTCGGCTTCGATCCGCGTTCCGTGTCCGTTCCGCGTCCGTGAACAGATGGTGACCCGCCCCGCGTTCCACCTGCGGCGCGATGCACCATGGGGGGATGAGCGGGAGCGCGGGAGCAGGCGTGGACGTACGGGGCACGGTGACACCGGGATTCGAGGCGGTACGGGACGCCTTCGTCCGTAACTTCGAACAGCGCGGGGAGCGGGGAGCGGCCGTGGCCCTCTACCACCACGGCCGCAAGGTCGTGGACCTGTGGGCCGGCACGAGAGACGTCGACGGCACCGAGCCCTGGGCCGTGGACACCGTGCAGATCGTGCGTTCGGCCGGAAAGGGCATCGCCGCCGCCGTGCCGCTGCTGCTGCACCAGCGTGGGCAGGTGGACCTCGACGCCCCCGTCGGCACGTACTGGCCGGAGTTCAAGGCGAACGGCAAGGAGCGCGTCCTCGTACGCCACCTCCTCGCCCACCGCGGCGGGCTGGCCGCCCTCGACACGCCGCTGACGCCCGGGGAGGCCGCCGACGGGGTGTCGGGGCCGCAGGCCGTCGCCGTCCAGCGGCCCCAGTGGGAGCCCGGCGCCGACCACGGGTACCACGCGCAGACCTACAGCTGGCTCGTCGGCGAGCTGGTGCGCAGGGTCACCGGGCGGACCATCGGCCGCTGGGTCGCCGAGGAGATCGCCCGTCCGCTCGGCCTGGACTTCTGGTTCGGCCTCCCGGCCGACGAAGCGCACCGGATCGGGCGGATCGGCCCCGTCGAACCCCCGCCGGCCGAAGGCAGCGGCGCGCTCCGCACACGCCCCAAGCGCTCCGTCGTCGAGGCCTACGCCGACCCGTCCTCGCTCACCCGCCGGGCGTTCGGGGCGATCGACCCCTTCCCCGACGAGAACGCCCCCGCCTACCGCGCCGCGGAACTCCCCGCGTCCAACGGCATCGCCACCGCACGCGGGCTCGCCCGCTGTTACGCCGCGATGATCGGCGAGGTCGACGGCCATCGCCTGTTCGCCCCCGCCACCCTCACCCTGGCCCGCACCGAGGAGTCCACGGGGCCGGACCGCGTGCTGGTCGTCAGCACCCGTTTCGGCCTCGGTTACATGCTGCACGGCCCGGCCGCGCCGCTGCTCGGCCCCGGGTCGTTCGGGCACCCCGGACGCGGTGGTTCGCTGGGCTTCGCCGACCCCGAATCGGGCATCGCGCTCGGTTATGTGACGAACGGTCTGCAGAAGGGAGTCACCGCCGACCCCCGTGCCCAGGCCCTGGTCAGAGCAGTACGGTCGGCGCTATGACTCCTCCTCGCTTCCACGGGCACACCGCACTCCTCACCGGCGCGGGCCAGGGCATCGGGGCGGCCACCGCCCGCCGGCTCGCCTCCGAGGGCGCGGCCGTCCTGGTCACCGACCTGGACGCCGCCCGCGCCGAACGCACCGCCGCCGGTATCCGTGAGGCGGGCGGCACCGCCGAGGCCCTGGCCTGCGATGTGGGCGACCGGGCGGCGGTCGACGCGGCGGTGGCCCACGCGGTCGACGCCTTCGGCCGGCTCGACGTCCTGGTCAACAACGCCTACGCCAACCACGAGGACGCGCCCCTCTTCGAGGACGAGGAGGACGAACCCTGGGCCCACACCCTCGACATCACCCTGACCGGCCCCTACCGCTGCTCGCGCGCCGCGCTGCCGCACCTGGTGGCCTCAGGGCGAGGCGCGATCGTCAACATCGGCTCGGTCAACGGTGAACAGGACTTCGGCGGCCACGCCTACAGCGCCGCGAAGGCGGGCCTGGCCGGCCTGACCCGCACACTCGCCGGGCACGCGGGACCACGCGGTGTCCGCGTCAACCTCGTGGCACCCGGCACGATCCGTACGGACGCGTGGGCGGGCCGCGACACCGCACTGGAGCGGGCGAGCGCCCTCTACCCGCTCGGCCGGATCGGCGAACCGGACGACATCGCGTCCGCCGTCGCCTTCCTCGCCTCCCGGGACGCGGCCTGGGTCACCGGCACCACCCTGCGGGTGGACGGCGGTCTCCTGGCCGTCAACAGGGGGTTCCCCGCGGCGATGGCGGGGGACCCGGAGGCCTGATGAGGCCCTGCCGGGCCTCCCCGGCACAGTGACGCGCCGATCCGGAGGCGACACCGGTGAGGAAGCGGGGCCGTGCCCCGGGCGGACGGCCGCATCCGCTCAGCTCGTGCGGGGCATCGGCCCGATGCCGGCCGTGACCGGCCCGGCCGCCGCGGTCCGAGGAGCCCCGAAGCGCTCCTCGAGGGACAGCGCCCCCATCGCGGCGTCCACGAGGACCGACGACCCGCGGAGCGCGGCGACCGGAGCGAGCGGGGCCTTCGTCCGTGCCCTTCGTCCGCAGGAGCAGCACACATGACGACCCAGCTGTCCGACGCCGAACTCGCCGCACAGCCGGCTGCCCCCGGACCGGAGCGGCCTACGAGGCCCTCATCGCGTCCCCCCGCGCCAGCAGGCCGAACCGGGCTTCGTCCAGACCGAGTTCCGGCTGCCGCGCAACCTGTCGGAGAACGGCCTCCCGCCCGACGGGAAGGGGATGGCCCTCCCGGAGCTGCGGCGGGCGATGGGCTCCTGCCTGAGGCCCGGGGACGGCCTGAGGGCCGAGGCGGACGCCCCGCTGGAGCGTGGCCGGCTCACCCAGGACGACGAGGGGCGGCTGTGGACCACCGAGGCGGGAAAGAGGCCCGTACCGGCCTCAGGGAGCACGCCCCGGCGGATCCGTGCCCGCATCCACCGGGGCGTGGACGACGCCGACTACGTCACCGCCCTGAAGGTGCTCCGGCGGAGGATCCGCAGCACCGGCGGCCCCACGGCCTGGCCGTACGCCGCTACACCCAGGTGTCCAGCCACATCCGGTCGCGCCAGGAGGTGTCCGGGATCGACGTGCCCGTGTACAGGGGCCAGAAGTAGACGAAGTTCCAGATGATCAGCAGCACCAGGACACCCGCCGCGACCGCGCCCAGCGTGCGTCTGCGCTCGTCCGTGGGGCCGGCCTCGTCCGGCCCCGGGTGGTGTCCGGTGCCGGACGCCGGGCCCAGGAGGGCGCCGGTCATCATCGTGACCGCGAGGCACAGGAAGGGCACGAACACGACCGCGTAGAAGAGGAAGATCGTCCGCTCCTGGTAGAAGAACCAGGGCACCCAGCCCGCCGCCACCCCGCACGCGATCGCGCCCGCCCGCCAGTCGCGGCGGAAGGCCCAGCGCCACAGCACGTAGACCAGCGCCACGCACGCCGTCCACCACAGCAGCGGGGTGCCGAGTGCCAGCACCTCGCGGGCGCACTTGCCGGTTCCGGAGGTGAGGCAGCCCGTCTTCTCCTCGTAGAAGTACGAGACCGGGCGGCCCAGCACGATCCAGCTCCACGGATTGGACTCGTAGGTGTGGCCGGAGGTCAGGCCGACGTGGAACTCGTAGACCTGGTACTCGTAGTGCCACAGGCTGCGCAGCCAGTCCGGCAGCCAGGTCCAGCTGCCGCCCTTGCCCTCGGTGGCCGCCCAGTCGCGGTAGTACCCCTTGTCCGTGACGATCCAGCCGGTCCACGAGACGACGTACGTGCCGATCGCCACCGGCACCGTGGAGACGAACGCGGGCAGCAGGTCCCTGAGGACCACGGCCCGGTACGGCTGCACGGCGCCCGCCGTGCGCCTCGCGCCGACGTCCCAGAGCACCGCCATCACACCGAAGGCGGCCAGGATGTAGAGCCCGTTCCACTTCGTGGCGAAGGCCAGGCCGAGCATCAGGCCGGCCGTGATCCGCCACGGGCGAAGGCCGAGGCGGAGCGTCTCGGCGATGTGGGCGTCCGGACGCAGGAGTCCTTCCTCGTCCACCGGGAGGGCGGCGGCCAGCTTGCGGCGGGACCGGTCGCGGTCGATGAGGAGGCAGCCGAAGGCCGCGAGCACGAAGAACATCAGCACCAGGTCGAGCAGCGCGGTGCGGCTCATCACGAAGTGCAGCCCGTCGACGGTCAGCAGGGTGCCGGCCAGGCAGCCCAGGAACGTGGAGCGGAACAGCCGGCGGCCGATGCGGCACAGCATCAGGACCGAGAGGGTGCCGAGCACCGCCACCATGAAGCGCCAGCCGAACGGGGTGAACCCGAAGAGCTGTTCCCCGAACCCGATGATCCACTTGCCGACCGGCGGGTGGACGACGTAGCCCGGGTCCACCGGGATGTCCACCGAGGAGGGGGCCTTCAGGATCAGTTTGTCGACATCCTTGGGCCACGAACCCTCGTACCCCTGGTTGACCAGGGCCCAGGCGTCCTTGGCGTAGTACGTCTCGTCGAATATCACCGCCTTCGGGTTGCCCAGGTTCCAGAACCGCAGCACCCCGGCGACCAGGGCGACCAGCAGCGGCCCGCCCCAGGCGGACCAGCGCACCAGGTGGCCGGCGAGGACCGGGGGCACGGCGAGCACGTTCCAGAACTGGCGGCCGGGGCGGGCGTAGGGCGGGACCAGGCGCTCGCGCAGCCCCGTCTCCGGCCGTGGGCGATGGCCGAAGCGGCGCAGCCGCTGCTGCCAGGAAGGCGGCTGGTCGCCGGCGTCGGTGCCCTGCTGGGCCTCGGGCGCAGTACTCGTCACCGCGCCATCGTAGGGAACGCTTCTGTGCGAGTGGTGCCGCCCGTGCTGGGAGGATGGGCGATGTGACTGGAACGACTGGAACGCTCGTACTCGCAGGGACCCCCATCGGCGACGTGGCGGACGCCCCGCCACGGCTCGCCGCCGAGCTGGAGACGGCCGACGTCGTGGCCGCCGAGGACACCCGGCGGCTGCGCCGCCTCACCCAGGCGCTGGGCATCCACACGACGGGGCGTGTCGTGTCCTACTTCGAGGGCAACGAGTCGGCGCGTACGCCCGAGCTGGTCGAGGCGCTGGCCGGTGGCGCGCGTGTCCTGCTCGTCACCGACGCCGGGATGCCGTCCGTCTCCGACCCCGGCTACCGGCTCGTCGCCGCCGCCGTGGAGCAGGACATCAAGGTCACCGCCGTACCGGGCCCGTCGGCGGTGCTGACGGCGCTCGCACTGTCCGCCCTGCCCGTGGACCGCTTCTGCTTCGAGGGTTTCCTGCCGCGCAAGGCGGGCGAACGGCTCGGGAAGCTGCGTGAGGTCGCCGACGAGCGCCGCACGATGGTCTTCTTCGAGGCCCCGCACCGGCTGGACGACACCCTGGCCGCGATGGCAGAGGTGTTCGGGGCCGGCCGCAGGGCCGCCGTGTGCCGCGAACTGACCAAGACGTACGAGGAAGTGAAGCGGGGCCCGCTGGGCGACCTGGCCCTCTGGGCGGCCGAGGGCGTGCGCGGTGAGATCACCGTCGTGGTCGAGGGCGCCACGGACTCCGGGAACGAAGGACCGGACGACACCGAACTGGTACGCAGGGTGCAGGTGCGCGAGGAGGCGGGGGAGCGGCGCAAGGAGGCCATCGCGGCGGTCGCCGCCGAGGCGGGGCTGCCCAAACGCCAGGTGTTCGATGCGGTGGTCGCGGCGAAGAACGCGGCTCGGACCGGCCAGGAGCAGGGCGGGGGACTAGCCTGAAATGTGAAGCCCGAGCCGCGTACCGGGTGCGTCGGCCACGGACCGGCCACAGGCGTTCCCACACCCGGCAGGCCCGGTGCGCCGCCGCCTGTGGAGGCGCCCACCCGAGGGTGGGACGCACCGTCCGGAGTGCTCGTCCGGAGTGCTTGTCCGTCGGACAAGAGGAGCAGGCATGAGTGACATCGCAGCAACCACCGTGCACGAGGCGTACGCCTTCGCCTGCATGAGATGCGGGCACGGCTGGGAACAGGCCTACGCCATAGAGCACCACACCGACGGCTCGGGCAACGCGTACGTGGTGTACAAGGCGGACGGGGAACACGTGCCCTCGCCGCTGTCCACCCCCACCTGCACGAACTGCGGCGGCCACGTGGTCCGCATCATGCGCGCGGGCCGGGTCTCCACCGTCCAGCAGCTGCTCAGGTCCCAGGAGGGCCGCCGCTCCGTGAGGGCCGCCGCGGACGACGCCCCCGACGAGACGGCTGTGGTCACCGCCGTTCCGGCGGCCCCCGGCCCCGTGTCACGTCACCGGCAGCTGTCGGATCTGCTGCACCCCTTCCACCGGCGCTGAGAGAGGACACGCGGCCTCGTAGAGTCGTCGGTATGAGCCGTACCGACGCCCCGCCGCTGCCCGACCCCCTCCGGGTTCCGGTAGCCGATTCGCACACCCATCTGGACATGCAGGACGGAACGGTCGAGGAAGGCCTCGCCCGGGCCGCCGCCGTCAACGTGACCGCCGTCGTCCAGGTGGGCTGTGACGTGAAGGGTTCGCACTGGGCCGCCGAGACCGCCGCCGCGCACCCGTCCGTGCACGCCTCCGTCGCCCTGCACCCCAACGAGGCCCCGCGCATCGTGCACGGGGACCCCGAGGGCTCGGCCCGGCAGGGGGTCAGGGAGCCGGGCGGGAGAGCCGCGCTGGACGAGGCGCTCGCCGAGATCGACGCCCTGGCGGCCCTCGACCACGTACGAGGTGTCGGGGAGACCGGGCTCGACCACTTCCGTACGGGTCCCGAGGGCATGGCCGCCCAGGAGGAGTCCTTCCGCGCGCACATCGAGATCGCCAAGCGGCACGGCAAGGCCCTGGTCATCCACGACCGGGAGGCCCACGCGGACGTCCTGCGCATCCTCGCGGACGCCGGGGCGCCGGAGCGGACCGTCTTCCACTGCTACTCCGGGGACGCCGACATGGCCCGGATCTGTGCGGCGGCAGGCTACTTCATGTCCTTCGCGGGCAACGTCACCTTCAAGAACGCGCAGCCGCTGCGCGACGCGCTGGCCGTCGCCCCCGCCGAGCTCGTGCTCGTCGAGACGGACGCCCCCTTCCTCACCCCCGCTCCCTATCGCGGACGGCCCAACGCCCCCTACCTGATTCCGGTCACGCTCCGTGCCATGGCCGAGGTGAGGGGCACCGACGAGGACACCCTGGCCGCCGCCGTCTACGACAACACCGCGCGGGCGTTCGACTTCTGAGACCTCTGAGGCTCTGAGACCTCTGGGAGCCCGGACGGGACCTCCGGGACCTCCGCGGCCTCGGGGGCCCGCGAAGCACCCGGGCCGGCACGTCGGGCAGTCGTACGACGAGGCCGTCGTCCTGCGGGAGGCACACGGCTGCGGTCCCGGGCCGGGCGGCGGCTCCCGGGCCCCGCGGCGGCCGTAGGCTTAACGGGTGAGCACCACAGAGCCCGACGCCCTCCTGGGCCCCGCAGACATCCGCGAGCTGGCCGCAGCGCTGGGCGTACGCCCCACCAAGCAGCGCGGTCAGAACTTCGTCATCGACGCCAACACGGTCCGCAGGATCGTACGGACCGCCGAGGTGCGGCCCGACGACGTGGTGGTGGAGGTCGGGCCCGGCCTCGGCTCGCTGACCCTGGCCCTGCTGGAGGCGGCCGACCGGGTCGTCGCCGTGGAGATCGACGACGTGCTCGCGGGCGCCCTGCCGGCCACGGTCGCCGCACGGCTCCCGGAGCGCGCCGACCGCTTCGCACTGGTCCACTCCGACGCGATGCTGGTCACGGAGCTGCCCGGCCCGGCGCCGACCGCGCTCGTCGCCAACCTGCCGTACAACGTCGCCGTCCCGGTCCTGCTCACCATGCTGGAGCGCTTCCCCACCATCGAGCGGACGCTCGTGATGGTGCAGGCCGAGGTCGCCGACCGGCTGGCCGCCAGGCCCGGCAACAAGGTCTACGGCGTGCCGTCGGTCAAGGCCAACTGGTACGCCGACGTCAAGCGCGCCGGGTCGATCGGCCGTACGGTCTTCTGGCCCGCGCCCAACGTCGACTCCGGTCTGGTGTCCCTGGTCCGGCGTACGGAACCGATCCGTACGACCGCGAGCCGTACCGAGGTCTTCGCCGTCGTGGACGCCGCCTTCGCCCAGCGCCGCAAGACACTGCGCGCCGCCCTGGCGGGCTGGGCCGGCTCCGCACCGGCCGCCGAGGCCGCCCTGACCGCCGCCGGGATCTCGCCACAGGCGCGGGGCGAGGCGCTTACCGTCGAGGAGTTCGCCGCCATCGCCGAGAACAAGCCGGAGCCGTCCGCATGACCCACAGCGTCACCGTCCGCGTACCCGCAAAGGTCAACGTGCAGCTCGCGGTGGGTGCCCCCCGCCCCGACGGCTTCCACGACCTGGCCAACGTCTTCCTCGCCGTCGGCCTGTACGACGAGGTCACCGTCACCCCCGCCGAGGCGCTGCGCGTCACCTGTTCCGGACCGGACGCCGGCCGGGTCCCGCTGGACGCCACCAACCTGGCCGCCAGGGCGGCCATCGCCCTGGCGGCCCGGCACGGCATCGCCCCCGATGTGCACATCCACATCGCCAAGGACATCCCCGTCGCCGGCGGAATGGCGGGCGGCAGCGCCGACGGAGCCGCCGCCCTGCTGGCCTGCGACACCCTCTGGGCCACCGGGGCGAGCCGGGAGGAGCTCCTGGAGATCTGCGCCGAACTGGGCAGCGACGTGCCGTTCAGCCTGGTCGGCGGGGCGGCACTCGGGACCGGCCGCGGTGAGCAGCTGACCGCCGTCGAGACCGGCGGCACCTTCCACTGGGTCTTCGCCGTCGCCGACGGCGGACTCTCCACCCCCGCGGTGTACGGCGAGTTCGACCGGCTCACCGCCGGCACCGACGTTCCCGAGCCGGCCGCCTCCCCCACGCTCCTGGCCGCCCTGCGCGAGGGGGACGTCACCGCCCTCGCGGACGCCCTCGGCAACGACCTCCAGGCCGCCGCCCTCTCCCTGCGCCCCTCGCTGGCCGGCACCCTCGCGGCGGGCACCGCCGCCGGCGCCCTGGCCGCGCTGGTCTCGGGGTCCGGGCCGACCACGGCGTTCCTGACCGCCGACGAGGAGTCGGCGCGGAAGGTGGCCGACGCCCTGCTGGCCTCGGGCACCTGCCGCGAAGCCCGGATGGCGGTGTCCCCGGCGGCGGGCGCCACCGTCGTCCGGCAGGGGTACTCAGACGCGAACTGAGTACGGTCGCGCTGCCGCCCTTCCGGGGCCCGGCGCGACCGTAGGCGCATGGGATCACCTGTTCGTGAACTGGCCGGGGCCACACCTGTCACCCGGGACCGTTACGTCGATCTGCTGCGCGTCGTCTCGCTCGGCACGGTCGTCCTCGGCCACTGGCTGATGGCCGCCGTCACCGCCGGCGGGGTCGGCAACCTCCTCGCCGTCGTGCCGCGGCTCCAGCTGCTCACCTGGGTCCTCCAGATCATGCCGGTCTTCTTCTTCGTCGGCGGTTTCTCCCACGCGCTGTCCTACCGTTCCCTGGCCCGCAGGAGGCCCGAGGGCTTCACGGGCTCCGTGTACCCGTCCTTCCTGCGCGCCCGGCTGCAACGGCTGCTGAGGCCGACCATGGTCTTCGTCCTGGTCTGGGGCGTCGCCGCGCTCCTCGTCCAGCTCCTCGGCGGCGGGGGCGGACTGACCGGTGTGACGCTGCGGCTGGTGACCCAGCCCCTCTGGTTCGTCGGGGTCTATCTGGCGATGGTCGCGTTCACCCCGGCCCTGCTGAAACTGCACGACCGCTACGGCTGGGGCGCGTTCGCCGTGCTCGCGGGAGCCGCCGCCTCGGTGGACCTCCTGCGTTTCGCGGCAGGCGTCCCGTACGTCGAGTTCCTCAACTTCGCGTTCGTCTGGCTCGCGGTGCACCAGCTCGGCTTCCTGCGCGCCGACGGCCGCATCCGCCGCCCCGGGGTCCTCGCCGCCGCCGGCCTCACCGCCGCCGTCGCGCTGGTGGCCTTCGGCCCGTATCCGCTCTCCATGGTCGGCATGCCGGGGGAGGAGATCAGCAACATGGCGCCCCCCACGCTCGCCCTGCTCGGCCACGGTCTGTGGCTGGCCGGGGCAGCCGAGCTGCTGAGGGCCCCCGGAGCCCGGCTGGCCGCCCGGCCCCGCGTCTGGCGCGCGGTCGTGGCCGCCAACGGCGTCGCGATGACCGCGTTCCTGTGGCACCTCACCGCGATGCTGGGCGTGTACGGGGCGATGCTCGCCCTCCGCCTGCCCCTGCCCGGGCCGGCCACCGGCGCCTGGTGGGCGCAGGTCCCGCTGCGGATCGCGGCCGCGGCCGCGGTGACCGCGGCCCTGGTCGCGGCCTTCCGTACGTTCGAGCGCCCCGTCCGCGCCGCCCCCGGCAGGGGCACGAGCGGCGCGGGGGCCGTATCGGCGATCGGGGTGACCCTCGCCCTGCTGGGCGTCCTGGGCCTGTCCATGGTCGGGTACGCGGGGCTGCTCGAAGGGCACACCGCGCTGCTGATCACCGTCCACGTGAGCGCGCCCGCCGCAGTGGCGGCGGCGCTCGGCGGCTGGCTGCTGGTCGAGCGCGCCGGGCGGTGACCGGGTGCCGGCGCCCGCGGAGAACAGGCCGGTGACCGTAGGGGCGGCGGCACGAGGTGATACGTCCCCGTTCCTGCCCGTACCGCCACCGGGCGGGGCCCGACAGCCGGCCGGCGCCACCGTCGCCACGACCGCCGGAACCAGGGCCCACCCGGCGTCACGTGTCATGAGGTCCCCGCTCCGGAGATGTTCCGAACCGCTCCGACCTGGGGTTACGTCCCATGATCGATCGCCGCACGCCGGCGCGCCCCGCGCGGCGACTACTCTGGGACGTCGAGCGGTCCCCGACGCAGGGGCCCCCTAGGCAGGAGTGAAATGGCCGTCAATCTGGTCAATGTCGAGCAGGTCAGCAAGGTGTACGGCACCCGTGCCCTGCTCGACGGTGTATCCCTCGGGGTGTCCGAGGGCGACCGGATCGGCGTCGTCGGCCGCAACGGCGACGGCAAGACGACGCTCATCCGGATGCTCGCCAAACTGGAGGAGGCGGACACCGGCCGGGTCACCCACAACGGGGGACTGCGCCTCGGTGTCCTCACCCAGCACGACTCGCTGGACCCGGAGGCCACCATCCGGCACGAGGTGATCGGCGACCTCGCCGACCACGAGTGGGCGGGCAGTGCCAAGATCCGCGACGTGCTGACCGGGCTCTTCGGCGGTCTCGCGCTGCCCGGCTTCGAGCACGGCCTGGACACCGTCATCGCCCCGCTCTCCGGCGGTGAGCGGCGCCGGATCGCGCTGGCGAAGCTGCTCATCGCCGAGCAGGACCTGATCGTGCTCGACGAGCCCACCAACCACCTCGACGTGGAGGGCATCTCCTGGCTGGCCGGGCATCTGCGGGCCCGGCGCTCCGCACTCGTCTGCGTCACCCACGACCGGTGGTTCCTGGACCAGGTCTGCACCCGCATGTGGGACGTCCAGCGGGGCACCGTCCACGAGTACGAGGGCGGCTACAGCGACTACGTCTTCGCGCGGGCCGAGCGGGAGCGGATCGCGGCCACCGAGGAGTCCAAGCGGCAGAACCTGATGCGCAAGGAGCTGGCCTGGCTGCGGCGCGGCGCCCCCGCCCGTACGTCCAAGCCGCGCTACCGCATCGAGGCCGCCAACGAGCTGATCGCCGACGTGCCGCCCCCGCGCGACACCAGCGAGCTGATGAAGTTCGCCAACGCCCGGCTCGGCAAGACCGTCTTCGACCTGGAGGACGTGACCGTCCAGGCCGGCCCCAAGACCCTGCTGACCCACCTCACCTGGCAGCTCGGACCGGGCGACCGCATCGGTCTGGTCGGCGTCAACGGCGCGGGCAAGACCTCGCTGCTGCGGGCACTCGCCGAGGCGTCCCGCAGCCAGGGTGACGTGCAGCCTGCCGCCGGAAAGGTCGTCGTCGGAAAGACGGTCAAGCTCGCCTACCTCTCCCAGGAGGTCGCGGAGCTCGCCCCGGACCTCCGGGTGCTCGAAGCCGTGCAGCAGGTGCGCGACCGGGTCGACCTCGGCAAGGGCCGTGAGATGACGGCCGGCCAGCTCTGCGAGCAGTTCGGCTTCGCCAAGGAGAAGCAGTGGACGCCGGTCGGCGACCTGTCCGGTGGCGAGCGGCGGCGGCTGCAGATCCTGCGTCTGCTGATGGACGAGCCCAACGTCCTCTTCCTCGACGAGCCCACCAACGACCTCGACATCGAGACCCTGACCCAGCTGGAGGACCTCCTCGACGGCTGGCCCGGATCGATGATCGTGATCTCGCACGACCGGTTCTTCATCGAGCGGACCACCGACAAGGTGATGGCGCTCCTCGGCGACCGGGCGCTGAGGATGCTGCCGCGCGGCATCGACGAGTACATCGAGCGCAGGCAGCGCATGGAGGAGACGGCCACGCCCGCTTCCGCCGCGGGGTCCTCCGCACCGAAGGCGGCGCCGGCCGAGACCGTCTCGCCGCAGGCGGCGCGCGCCGCGAAGAAGGAGCTCCAGAAGGTGGAGCGCCAGCTCGACAAGATGTCGACCAGGGAGACGTCCCTGCACGCGCAGATCGCGGACAACGCCACCGACTTCGAGAAGGTCGCCGAGCTCGACGCCGAGCTGCGGGAACTCGTCGCGGAGCGGGACGTGCTGGAGATGCGCTGGCTGGAGCTGGCCGAGGACGCCTGAGGGGCGATCAGGTCCGGTCTTCGGGCCGTGCCCGGGCGGGTGGTAGAAAGTAGGCCCGCCCGGGCCGGCGTGCCCGGGCGGAGCCATGACCGCACGAGGGGGACCCGCCGATGACCCAGCCTTCCGGCCCGCAACCGCAGGAAGGCTTCGGGGCGCCGTACGATCCGCCCCCGGGAGTTCCCCAGCCACCGCCCGGATACGGATACGGATACCCGTTCCGGCCGGGCCCGTACGCCCAGCAGCCGGGTTACGGCTACCCGCCGCCGCACACGGTCCCGGCGCCGCCACCGGGCGGGCCCGGCGGCCGCCGCACCAGGGGCAGGGCCGGTGTGATCGTCGGCACCGTGCTCACGGTGCTGCTCCTGGCCGGCGGCGGGGTCTGGCTGGCCACCGGCGACGACGGGGGAGGGAAGAAGCCCGTCGCCGGGCCGAGCGGTGGCACCGGAGGGCCGAGTACCTCGCCGACGCCGGGCAAGGACGACGAGGAGAGCGTCGCCGGACCCACCGCCGCCGAGCTCAACGCGGGCCGCGAGGCCGGCGAGGCGAAAGTGGCGTGGCTGGCGGAGAACGGGGTCGACCTCCCCGAGTACGGGGAGGAGACGCACGGCCCCTGGTTCGCCGGGGACGTCGTCGCCAAGGGCATGTACCGCAAGGTGACCGGCTACGCGGTGGCCGACGGGACGGAGGAGTGGAGCCTGCGGCTGCCCACGGACCTCTGCGCCTCACCCACCGCCCCCACGGCCGACGGCAAGGTCGTCGTCGCCCTCGAGGACAACGTCTCGGAGTCGGAGGCCTCCTGCTCCGTCCTGCAGATGATCGACCTGCGTACGGGCAGGGCCGGCTGGAAGAAGACGGTCGACCGCTCCGCCCTGCAGGACGGTCTCTCGCACGTCGCCATGTCGATCGCCGGCGACACGGTGACCTTCGGGCGCGACACCGCCTCGAACGCCTTCCGGGTCAGTGACGGCAAGGAACTGTTCGGCAAGCGGGAGGAAGGCGTCTGCCAGCCCTTCGCGTTCACCGGTGGCGCCCGCATGCTCGCGGCCGTCAGCTGCCAGGCCGAGCCCGACGATCCCGTCCGCCAGCAGGTCCAGGAGGTCGACCCGGCCACGGGGGCACCGAAGTGGACCTACGTGGTGGAGCCGGGCTGGTCGGTGACGCACGTCTTCACCGTCAGCCCGCCCGTCCTCTCCATCGCGAAGGACGACGAGTGGGCCGTCCTGGTCCTCGACGAGAACGGCACCCACCGCTCCCGGATGGTGGGCGGTGACGAGGACTACGGCTTCCGGTGCGGTGAGGATTCCGTGCAGGAGGGCGGCAACCTGGACGGCTGTGCGGGGGTCGCGGCGGACACGAGCAGGTTCTACTTCTCGACGCAGCCCGACTCCACGGCGGAGGTGAAGACCAACAAGGTCGTCGCCTTCGACCTGGCCACCGGCAGACCGGTGTGGAAGACGCCCTCGCCGGGCGGGCGTTTCATGATGCCGCTGCGCCTGGAGGGCGGGAAGGTGCTGGTGCACGTGCAGGCCGCCTACCGCAGGAGTGGTGAGATCGGTGCGCTGGACCCCTCGACCGGGGCGTACACGACCCTGCTGAAGCATCCGGAATCGGCGGCCGGTACCGAGAACTCCCTCTTCCTGCCGAAGGCCGCCTACCGCGACGGGCGTTCCTTCCTCCTCCCGCAGCGGATCAGTGAGGACGAGGACGAGGCGGAGAAGGCGGCGACCGGCGTGCTGGTCTTCGGTGAATGAAAGGGGTGACTGCGAGGTTCCTGTGAAAGCTGCCCGGCTCGCGCGCAGTTGACGGAGCATCGGGAGCGAGTGCCCCCGCCCGGCCACGACAGGTGCGTAACGACGGCATCACGACCGGGTTCTCCCTTGGGAACAGGGGTGGACCGAACCGGTGCCCGGTGTGGTGCGGGTGGTACAAAGAAGCCCCGCTCGACTGTCGTAACGCTGCGGAAGCCATGCCCGATTCGCTCCTTTCCGGGGGGAACTCAGAGAACTCTGCACCTGATCCTCTGAGCCCAGCGGAATCGCGGGGGAGACCGGACCGGGCACCGGACCGCACGAAGGGGGACGTGCTGATGACCCAGCCGCCCAGCCAGCAACCGCCGCAGGGGGGCTTCGGGGCTCCGCAGGAACCGCAGGGCACTCCCCGGCCTCCCCAGCCGCAGGCACCACCGGCTGCTCCGCCGCAGATGCCGCCCACGCCTCCGCAGGCACCGCCCCAGGGGGCGCCGCAGCCGGGTTACGGCTACCCGCAGACCCCCGGCGCACAGCCCGGATACGGCTACCCCCAGGCGCCCGGCCAGCCGGCCCCCGGCCCCTACGGCGCCCCGTACGGCCAGCAGCCCGGCCCTTACGGCGCCCCGTCCGGCCCGTACGGCCAGCAGCCCGGATACGGCTACCCGCAGCAGCAGTACCCCGGCGCGCCCACGCCCGGCGGTTCCGGCGGCGGCCCCTTCAAGGGCAAGCCCGCCGTCGTCATCGGCGCGGCGCTCGCCGTGCTCCTCGTCGTCGGCGGCGGCATCTTCCTCGCCACGAGCGGTGGCGACGAGGAGAAGAAGCCCGTCGCCAGGCCCAGCAGCGGCGTCGCGGACCCGAGCGCCTCGCCCGGCGTGGACCAGGGCGACGGCGAGGGCAACGGGCGTGAGGCGAACGACGACCTGAACGCCGGACGCAAGGAGGGCGAGGCCAAGGTCCTCTGGACGACGAAGAACGGCATCGACCTCCCGCGCAACGGCGCGGACGTCTACGGGCCCTGGATCGTCGGGGACACGCTCGTCAAGGGCATGTACCGCTCCCTCACCGGTTACTCGGTGGCCGACGGCAAGCAGAAGTGGGACCTCCCCCTGCCCGCCGACATGTGTGCGGCACCCGGGACGGCCACGGCCGACGGCAAGATCGTCATCGGCGTGATGAACGGGACCACGGACAAGGCGGACTGCGCCGATCTGCAGATGGTCGACCTCAACACCGGCAAGGCCGGCTGGAAGAAGTCGGTCAAGAAGAACGGCGCCTGGGACATGCTGTCCGACATCGGTCTGGCGATCAGCGGTGACACCGTGACCGTCGGCCGTACCGGCAACTCCAACGCCTACCGGGTCAGTGACGGAACCGAGCTGTTCGGCAAGCCGTCCGGCGACTGCCAGCCGTTCGCCTTCGCCGGCGGCACCAAGCTGATCGCCGCGTCCGGCTGCCGCACCGACGACGCGGACAACCCGCAGCACCAGATCCAGGAGGTCGACCCGGCCACCGGGAAAGCCAAGTGGACGTATCAGCCCAAGCGCGGCTGGCAGGTCGACAAGGTGTACTCGGTGAGCCCCCTCGTCGTCTCGCTGACCCAGCGCGAGGAGAAGAAGTGGGGCATCCTCGCGCTCAAGGAGAACGGAACACTCCGTTCCCAGCTGGTCAGTGACAGCGAGGACGAACTGGCCGTCGACTGCGGACACGACTTCGCGATCTTCGGTCAGCAGCTCGAAGGCTGCAGCGGCCTCGCCGCCGACGCCAACACCTTCTACATGATGACCGAGGACGACACCAGCGGGACAGGCCGCACCAACAAGGTCATCGCGTTCGACCTGAACACCGGCAAGGCCAAGTGGAAGTCCGCGGCCCCCGCCGGGCGCACCATGAAGCCGCTCCGCATGGAAGGCGGCGACGTGCTCGTCTACCTGGAGCCCTCGTACGACAAGGGCGGTGCGATCGCGACGATCGCACCCGCCGGAGGTGCGCCCAAGGTGCTGCTCCAGCACCCGGACTCGACCACACGGATCGAGAACTTCTACTCCTCCAAGGCCCTCTACGCGGGTGGCCGTTCCTTCGTCGTCAGCGACCGCGTCAGCGCCGGCAGCGACGAGGAGGAGAAAGAGCAGACGACCATGATGGCCTTCGGCAAGTAACGGCCGACGACGGCCACCGCAGCCCCTCCCCTCCCCAGACTTCGCAGAGGTACGTACGCCATGCCCCAGCCGCCCCAGCCGCCCCAGCCGCCCAACGAACCGCCTCAGGGCGGATTCGGCGCCCCGCAGGACCCCCCGCCCGGCGGGTTCGGCGCGCCCACCCCGCCGCCCTCCGACCCGTTCGGCAAGCAGCCCCCGGCCGCGCCGCCCACCCCGCCCGCGGGTGGCTACGGCTCTCCGCAGCCGCCCCCACCCGGGCAGCCGCCGCAGAACCCCGCGTACGGTTACCCGCAGGCGCCGCCCCCCGGCCAGCCGCCGGCCCAGCCCGGTTACGGTTACCCGCAGGCGCCGCCCCCCGGCCAGCCGCCGGCCCAGCCCGGTTACGGCTTCCCGCAGGCGCCGCCCCCCGGCCAGCCCGGCATGCCTCCGCAGCACGGGTACGGCTACCCGACCGCACCGATGCAGCCGCAGTACGTCGCACCCCAGCCCGGCGGCGGCAAGAAGTTCAGCACCCAGATGCAGATCATCGTCGCCGCGGCCGTCGCCGTGGTGCTGATCGTCGGCGGCGGATTCATCTACGCCTCCAGTGGCAGTGACGACGGCAAGCAGGACGAGGCGGCCTCGGCCGGGACCGACGGCGGCGAGGGCAAGGGCGGCAAGGGTGACGGTCTGGCCGGCGGCACCGAGAAGGCCCCGGCCGACACCAAGTCCAAGGTCGGTTTCCAGCTTCCCCACCCGAAGGTCACCGACACCACGGTCGTCGACGGTTCCTGGGTCACGGACAAGGCGTACGTGAAGACCGGCGTGTACGAGATCGCCGGTTACGACCTCGCCAAGGGCACCAAGCTCTGGTCGATCCCGCTGACCGGCCAGGTCTGCGCCGCGTCACGGCACATGAGCAAGGACTACAAGACGGCCATCGCCTTCCAGGAGGGCAAGCCGACCGCCGAGGACAAGTACCCCTCGTGCACCCAGATCGGTGGACTCGACCTGGCCACCGGCAAGCTCATGTGGAGCAAGTCCGTCACCTCCACGGCCAGCGGTGACCGGGCCGTGAGGTTCGGCGAGGTCACCCTCAGCGGTACCACGGTCGCCGCGGGCGGGACCAACGGCGGCGCCGCCTTCAACCTCGCGAACGGCGCCGAGCTCTGGAAGCCGAAGGCCGACACCAACAACTGCTACGACATGGGCTACGGCGGCGGTGAAGCGCTCGCCGTGGTCCGCAAGTGCGGCAGCTACGACGATCCGCAGCTGACCGTCCAGGCGCTGAACCCGACCACGGGCGCACCGCTCTCCTCGTACAACATGCCGGCCGGCGTCGAGTACGCGAGCATCGTCTCCACCAAGCCGCTCGTCGTCGCGGCCGACGTCGGCGACACTGCCGGCGACGGCAGCAGCATCTCGGACTTCTTCTCCATCGACGCGGCCACCGGCAAGCTCATCGTCCGGATCTCGGCCGACGCGGACAAGTACGCAGGCGACTGCGGTGCCACCGAGGTCGAGAAGTGCAGTTCCCTGGCCGTCGGCAACAACAGGATCTACCTGCCGACCGAGGAGCACGAGGGCGGCGGCGAGTACGGCGACACCAACGAGATCGTCGCCTTCGACCTGACCACCGGCAAGCTCGTCGGGGGCAAGGCGGACGCGGGTGACCGCTACACCCTGACCCCGCTGCGCATGGACGGTTCCAACGTCATCGCGTACAAGAAGCCGCCGTACGACAAGGGCGGCCAGATCGTCTCCATCAACGGCTCGACCTTCGAGGAGACCGTGCTGATGGTCAACCCGGACGACGAGGCGGTCCGTGACGCGGAGACCAGTTTCTCCACCGACTACGCCGAAATCATCTACGAGAAGGGCCGGCTGTTCATCTCCGAGCAGATGGTCAGTGAGCCCAGCAAGTCCGGTTCGCTGGACGACAAGCAGTACCTCGTCGTCTCCTTCAGCACCGTCTGACCCGCCCGGCCCGTTCGCGGGCCGGCCCTGACGGCCCTGCCGGTTGATCATCCGACCGGCAGGGCCGGTCGTTTTCCGGCGGGTAAGTAGCCCTGAATGACGCAGAATTCGACATTCTGGGGGGCTTCTGCCCAGGAGAGGGCGCGCTGCGTCGAACAAGCGTGTAACTTGCCGGGTCAGAGGGGCCGGGGGGCCTGTTCGGGGTTACACAGCGGTACCGCGCTGTACATATGGGGGCTTTTCCGATGGGCGTGCGGCTCATGGTGGTCGATGACCACCGTCTGCTGGCCGAGGCACTCGCCTCGGCACTGAAACTGCGCGGGCACCGGGTGCTCGCGGCAGCCGCGCCGACCTCAGGGGCCGCGGAGCTGGTCGTCAGCAGAGCACCGGAGGTCTGCCTGTTCGGCACGGCGGCGCCCGCCGCACCCGGCGCGTTCGACCCGATCGTGCGGATCGGACGCGAGCGCCCGCAGGTGGCCGTGGTGGTGCTCGGCCCGGTCCCGAGCCCGCGCGGGATCGCCGCGGCGTTCGCCGCGGGAGCGGCCGGCTACGTCCGCCACGACGAACGCATCGAGGGCGTCGAACGTGCCATGATCAAGGCCCGGGCGGGTGAGGTCGCGGTCGCCCCCCAACTGCTGCGCGGCGCCTTCGCCGAACTGCTGCACCCGGCGGCCCAGCCGGACGACGAGGGGCAGCGGCTGCTGCGGATGCTGACCCCGCGTGAGGTCGAGGTGCTGATGCGGGTGGCCGAGGGTGAGGACACCCGGCTGATCGCGGCCGGCATGGGGATCGCGCCGAGCACCGCGCGCACGCATGTGCAGCGGGTGCTGATGAAGCTCGGCGTCGGCTCCCGGCTGGAGGCCGCCGCACTCGCGGCCCGTACCGGGCTGCTCGACCGGGTGGCGGGGGGAACGCCGCGGGGACCGGACGGCCTCGCGTGAACGCGTGATCGCCCGGCCCCCGCGGGGAGCGGATCAGCTCTCCGGCGTTCCGGGGGCCTCCTCCGGCGCCTGGGCGGGGCGCAGCTTCATCCAGATCAGGAAGAAGAGCCCGAGTGCCAGCATGGCGAGGCCGGTCCAGAGGTTGATGTGGACGCCTTCGGCCTTCTTCAGATCGGCGTCGGACGGGTTGACACCGGCGATGGTGACGATCACTCCGTAGACCACGAAGAGACCGCCGATGATCCGCCGGATGTCGAAGAGCCGGGCCGCGGTCGCGGACTTGCGCTCCAGCTCGGAGACTTCCTTGTGCAGGTCGGACATGGTGAGTGCCTCCGATCAGAACGAGTAGGGCAGGTAGCAGAGGGTGGCGAGGACGATCGCGCCCCAGCCGAGCAGGGCGGGCTTGCGGTACCAGGCGCTGTCGCCCTCGTCCGGCACCTCGTCGGCGTCCGGGGACTCCGTCCCGTAGACCAGACCGGCCAGTTCGGCCTCCGGCTTGGGTGCGGTGAAGAGGGTGACGGCGACCATGACGACCGCACCGGCGACGAATCCGACGATGGCGGAGACGAAGTTGGCGCCCTGGTCGGAGGGTATGTCGATGACGCCCTGCTTGTAGATGACGAAGTAGTTCACCATCGCGGCCGTGGTGCCCGCGACGAGGCCCCAGACACCGGACTTCATCGAGGCGCGCTTCCAGAACATGCCGATGATGAAGACGACGAACATCGGGACGTTGAAGAACGAGAACAGCGTCTGCAGGTACGTCATGATGTTGGAGAAGCTCGCCGCGATGAACGCGGTGCCGATCGAGGCCAGCACACCCACCGCGGTGATCACCCGGCCGAAGCGCAGGTAGTACGCGTCGGGCTGGTCCTTCTTCACGTAGCGCTGCCAGATGTCCGTGGTGAACACCGTGTTGAACGAGGACACGTTGGCGGCCATGCCGGCCATGAACGCGGCCAGCAGGCCGGTCACCGCGATGCCGAGCACACCGTTGGGCAGGAGCTCCTGCATCAGCAGCGGGATGGCGTCGTTGTACGTGAGGTCCGAGTCGGGGGTCCCGATCTTCGGCACGACGACTGCGGCGACCAGGCCCGGGATCATCACCGCGAAGACGATGAAGATCTTCGGGAAGGCGGCGATGAGCGGGGTGCGCTTCGCCGCGGAGAGGTTCTTCGCGGACAGGGCGCGCTGCACCTCGGCGAAGTTGGTGGTCCAGTAACCGAAGGAGAGCACGAAGCCGAGACCGAGGATGATCGTCAGCCAGTTGGCGCCGAGCGGGTTGGCGTCACCGATGCCCGTACCGCCCCAGGCGGACATGAAGTCCGTGCCGTGCTGCTTCTCCAGCGATCCGCTCAGCCCGTCCCAGCCGCCGACGCGCTTGAGGCCCAGCAGGGTCAGCGGGATCAGTGCGGCGAGGATGACGAAGAACTGCAGCACCTCGTTGTAGATCGCCGAGGAGAGGCCGCCGATGGTGATGTAGACGAGGACGAAGAGCCCCGCGACGACGATCGCGACCCACTGGGGCCAGCCCAGCAGCGCCTCCACGACGATCGAGAGGGCGTAGAGGTTCACGCCCGCGATCAGGATCGCCGCGAACGCGAAGAGCACGGAACTCAGCAGGTGCGCCGACTTGTCGAAGCGCTGGAGCAGGAACTCCGGGACGGAGCGGACCTTCGACCGGTAGTAGAAGGGCATCATCACCAGGCCGAGGAAGACCATGGCGGGGATGGCGCCGATCCAGTACCAGTGGACGACCGCGACGCCGTACTGCGCGCCGGTCGCCGCCATGCCGAGGATCTCGGTGGCCCCGAGGTTCGCCGCGACGAAGGCCAGGCCGGTCACCCAGGCGGGCAGTGACCGTCCGGACAGGAAGAAGTCGAGGCTCGTCTTCACGCTGGCCCGGGCGGCGAAGCCGATGCCGAGCACCACGACGAAGTAGATCGCCAGGATTGTGTAATCGAGCCCGTTCGTGGGGAGCCGGAGCCCTTCGGCCAGATAGTGCATGGGGGGTACTCGCTTCGTTGCGCGAACTGAACCCGACGGAACCTACGCCTATGTGTTCAGAAAATGAACAGGTCGAATGGCGTTCTTTGTTTGATCGTGATCGGACGGGTTGAAATGTCCCGATCTGGTGGGCGATTTGCCTGGCGTTGCCGCAGGGGCTGTCGGCATTGACGCCTCTGTTGAATTGTGATTAGTTATGTGCGGTTCTGTTTAGAGGGCGTTGCATGGAGGAGCCTGGTGAAGAAGACGGTTACGACCCTCGCCGACGGCCGTGAGCTGATCTACTACGACTCCGCGGACGACACCGTCCGCGACGCCGCCGACCTGCGGCCGCTCGATGCCGTCTCGACGTCCTCGGAGATCCGCCACGACCTCCTGCTCGGCGACTCGGTGGCCATCGCCTCGCACCGGCAGGGGCGTACGTACCACCCGCCGGCCGACGAGTGCCCCCTGTGCCCCTCGCGGGAGGGCAGGCTCAGCGAGATCCCGGACACCCACTACGACGTCGCCGTCTTCGAGAACCGCTTCCCCTCCCTCGCCGGCGACTCCGGCCGTTGCGAGGTCGTCTGCTTCACCTCCGACCACGACGTGTCCTTCGCCGGCCTCACCGAGGACCAGGCCGCCCTGGTCCTGGAGGCCTGGACCGACCGCACCGCCGACCTCGCCGAGCTCCCGCAGGTCGCCCAGGTGTTCTGCTTCGAGAACCGGGGCGCCGAGATCGGCGTCACCCTCGGCCACCCGCACGGGCAGATCTACGGCTACCCCTTCGTCACCCCGCGCACCGTGCAGATGCTCCGTTCCGTGGAGTCCCACCGCGCGGAGACCGGCCGCAACCTCTTCGACGACGTCGTCGCCCGCGAACTGGCCGACGGTGACCGTGTCGTCCTGGAGGGCGAGCACTGGGTCGCCTTCGTGCCGTACGCCGCGCACTGGCCCTACGAGGTCCACCTCCACCCGCGCCGGCGCGTTCCCGACCTGCGGGAGCTCGACGAGGGTGCCCGCACGGAGTTCCCACAGGTCTATCTGGAACTCTTGAGGCGATTCGACCGGATCTTCGGCCCCGGCGAGCCGCCCACCCCGTACATCTCCGCATGGCACCAGGCCCCCTTCAGGGCCCACGGCCGTGAGGAGTTCGGGCTGCACCTCGAGCTGTTCACCATCAGGCGGACCACCGGCAAGCTGAAGTACCTCGCGGGCTCCGAGTCCGGCATGGGCGTGTTCATCAACGACGTGCCGCCGGAGACCGCGGCCCAGCGACTGCGAGAGGTAGCGAGCGAGTGAGCAACACCGGCAAGAAGTACCTGGTGACGGGCGGTGCGGGATACGTCGGCAGTGTCGTCGCCGCACACCTGCTGGAGGCCGGTCACGCCGTGACCGTCCTCGACGACCTGTCGACCGGCTTCCGCGAGGGCGTCCCCGGGGGCGCCGGCTTCATCGAGGGGCGCATCCAGGACGCCGCGAAGTGGCTGGACGCCAGCTACGACGGGGTGCTGCACTTCGCGGCCTTCTCCCAGGTCGGCGAGTCCGTCGTCGACCCCGAGAAGTACTGGGTCAACAACGTCGGCGGCACCACCGCCCTCCTCGCCGCCATGCGCGACGCCGGGGTGCGCACGCTCGTGTTCTCCTCCACCGCGGCGACCTACGGGGAACCCGTCTCCACCCCCATCACCGAGTCGGACCCCACCGCGCCCACCAACCCGTACGGCGCCTCCAAGCTCGCCGTCGACCACATGATCACCGGTGAGGCCGCCGCACACGGCCTGGCAGCGGTCTCCCTGCGCTACTTCAACGTCGCCGGGGCCTACGGCAGCCACGGCGAACGCCACGACCCCGAGTCCCACCTCATCCCGCTCGTCCTCCAGGTCGCCCTCGGACAGCGCGAGTCGATCTCCGTCTACGGCGACGACTACCCGACCCCGGACGGCACCTGCGTACGCGACTACATCCACGTCGCCGACCTCGCAGAGGCCCACCTGCTGGCCCTGGAGGCGGCCACCGCGGGCGAACACCTCATCTGCAACCTCGGCAACGGCAACGGCTTCTCCGTGCGCGAGGTCATCGAGACCGTCCGCCAGGTCACCGGCCACCCCGTCCCCGAGACCGCCGCGCCCCGGCGCGGCGGTGACCCGGCCGTCCTCGTCGCCTCCGCCGCCACCGCCAGGGAGCGGCTCGGCTGGCAGCCGTCGCGTGCCGACCTGACCGCCATCGTCGCCGACGCGTGGACGTTCGCCCGCCGAGAGGAGCCCACCGCCCCATGACCGACACCACCGCGCCGGCCGCCTCGTCCACCGAGCTGGCCGCCTCCTTCACCGCGCTCTACGGGACCGCCCCCGAAGGGATCTGGGCAGCACCCGGACGAGTGAACCTGATCGGTGAGTACACCGACTTCAACGACGGCTTCGTCATGCCGCTCGCCCTCCCGCACACCGCCCGCGCGGCCGTCGCCCGCCGCACCGACGGACAGCTGCGCCTGCACTCCACCGACGTGCCGGGCGGCGTGGTCTCCCTGCGCGTCGACGAACTGGCCCCCCACTCCGGCCACGGCTGGGCCGCCTACCCGGCCGGAGTCGTCTGGGCGCTCCGCGAAGCCGGCCACCCCGTCACCGGCGCGGACATCCAGCTCACCTCCACCGTCCCCGTCGGCGCCGGCCTCTCCTCCTCGGCAGCCCTGGAAGTCGTCACCGCGCTCGCCCTGAACGACCTCTTCCAGCTCGGCCTGAGCACCCCGGAGATCGCCAGGACCGGCCAGCGGGCCGAGAACGCGTTCGTCGGCGTGCCCTGCGGCGTCATGGACCAGATGGCTTCGGCGTGCTGCACCGAGGGCCACGCGCTGTACCTCGACACCCGCGACCTCACCCAGCGCCAGGTCCCCTTCGACCTGGCCGCGCACGGGCTGCGGCTGCTCGTCGTCGACACCCGGGTCAAGCACGCCCTGGGCGACGGCGCGTACGCGGAGCGCCGGGCCGGCTGCGAGGCGGGAGCCCGGGCGCTCGGCCTCCCCACCCTCCGCGACCTCCCGTACGAGGATCTGGCCACCGCACTGGATACCCTCGCGGCGGCCGGCGAGGACGAGTCGGTCGTGCGCTACGTCCGCCACGTGGTGAGCGACAACCGCCGGGTGGAACAGGTCATCGCGCTGCTCGACGCGGGTGACGTGCGCGCGGCGGGCCCGGTCCTCAACGAGGGCCACACCTCGCTCCGCGACGATCTGCGGGTCTCGTGCCCGGAACTGGACCTCGTGGTCTCGGCGGCGAACGCGGCCGGTGCGCTCGGGGCCAGGATGACCGGGGGCGGCTTCGGCGGCTCGGCGATCGTGCTGGTGGAGGAGGCGATGGCGGACACCGTCGCCAAGGCCGTCTCGGAGGCCTTCACCTCTGCCGGTCACGCCGCCCCGGGAATCTTCCCCGCCGTGCCCTCGGCGGGGGGCCGGCGGATCGCTCCAACTGCTTGACCAGGATGTACTCCGCGACACCGGGCGGGTAGTCCGCGACCTCGCCGACCACCTCGTACCCCTGCTTCCGGTAGAAGTCCGGGGCCTGGAAACCCCAGGTCTCCAGCCGGGAGCGGGTACAGGCCCGGTCGTCGCGGGCGAGGCGTTCCGCCTCGGCCAGCAGCCGCGAACCGAGACCGAGGCCGCGGTGACGGGTGTCGACCCAGAGCAGGTCCACGTGGAGCCAGTAGGCCCAGGTCCGCCCGCTCAGCCCGCCGGCCAGCGCTCCCCGGCCGTCCAGGAGCCAGACCTCCAGCGGCGCTTCGTGCCCGGCGGAGGTCGAGTGCAGGGCGCGCAGCTCCGGTGATCCGTCCCAATTGTCATCGTTCAGCCGTCGGCCCAGCAGAATACGACGTTCCTTGTCCACTCCGGTCTCAAGACGGAACATGAACAACACCCTAAACACCTTGGGCGGTCAGTTATGCGAATCGCCCTCCGTCGCCCGTCGCCCGCCGTACGCTGATTCCCAGCACCGGTGGGGGCCGGTGTCGTTTCAGGGGACGAGACAGTCGGATGCGACGCCCGGGGCGGGTGGTGGCCGGCACGCGGCGGCGGCCGTGCGCCTGCGATTCACCTGAGGGTTCCGGGCGTCGTGTCCGCCGCGGCCCGTCCTCGTCGGGGCCCGTCAGGTACGGGGCACCCCAGGAGCTCACACAGCGTGGGGGTGTCTGTGGCTCGTATCCGGGTTCTGGTGGTCGACGACCACCGCATCTTTGCCGAGTCCCTCGCCGCGGCGCTCGCGGCCGAACCGGACGTCGACGTGTCCGCGGCGGGCAGCGGTCCCGCGGCGCTGCGCTGTCTGGAGCGTGCGACCGCCGAGGGGCGCCGCTACGACGTGATGCTCGTCGACGCCGAGCTGGGCGTACTCGCCGCGGGCGGTGCCCGCCCCGCTCCCGCGCCGCGCGGCGCACCGGAGGCCGCGGGCGGCGGCCGTGGCCCGGTGGACGGCCTCTCCCTGGTGGCCGAGGTGCGTGCGAGCCAGCCGCACATCCGGACGGTGGTGCTCGCCGAGAGGGACGACCCGCGCCGGGCCGCGACGGCGCTGCAGGCCGGAGCCTCGGGCTGGGTCGCCAAGGACTGTTCGCTGCAACGCCTGCTGACGGTCGTACGGGGCGTGCTGCGCGACGAGACGCATCTGCCGGCCGCCCTGCTGACCGGAGTCCTGCGGGAGCTGACGGCGGCCCGTAAGCACCGGACCGAGAGCGAGCAGCTCGTCGAGTCGCTGACGCCGCGCGAGCGCGAGGTGCTGCGCTGCATGGTGGCGGGCCTGGGCCGCAAAGCGGTCGCGGAGCGGCTCTTCCTGTCCCCGCACACGGTGCGCACCCACATGCAGAACGTGCTGGGGAAGCTGGGGGTGCACTCGACCCTGGCGGCCGTGGCGCTGGCCCGGCGGGCCGGGGTGGGCCCTGCCGTGCTAACCGGGGACGTTGTCGAACGGGGCGGTCAGCCGGCGTAGCAGCCCGGCCAGTTCGGAGCGCTGCTGACGGGAGAGCTCCCCCAGGATGGCCCGCTCCTGGGCGAGCAGCCCGGCCAGCGACTGGTCGGCCTTGTCGCGGCCCAGGGCGGTCAGCCGGACCAGGACGCCGCGGCGGTCACTCGGGTCGGGCAGCCGTTCCACCAGATTCTTCTTGGTCAGCCGGTCGATACGGTTCGTCATCGTGCCCGAGGTGACCAGTGTCTGGGTGAGGAGCTGGCCGGGGGAGAGCTGGTACGGGGCGCCGGCCCGGCGCAGCGACGTCAGGACGTCGAACTCCCAGGGCTCCAGCTGGTGCTCGGCGAAGGCGATCCTGCGGGCCCGGTCCAGGTGCCGGGCCAGGCGGGAGACGCGGCTCAGGACCTCGAGTGGTTCCACGTCGAGGTCAGGGCGCTCGCGGCGCCATGCAGCGACCAGCCGGTCGACCTCGTCCTCCATGTCGATCAGTGTAGAGGGTCCCTCGACATGAAGTCTCTTGAATTCGAGTGTCTTGACATCAAGAGACTTTGCCGGTGATCCTGCCCTCATGACAGCACCCATCTGGGATCCGGGGCAGTACCTCCGTCATGCGGACCACCGCACCCGCCCCTTCCACGACCTCCTGGCCCGGATCGGCCCCCTGCCGCACGGACCCGCGCCCCGGATCGCCGACCTCGGCTGCGGCGCGGGCAACGTCACCGCCCTCCTCGCGGAACGCTGGCCCGGCGCCCGCATCACCGGCTACGACAGCTCCCCGCAGATGCTCGAACGCGCCCGGACCCACGCCGGACCCCGCCTCGATTTCGCCGAGGCCGACGCCGGCACCTGGGTGCCCGCCGAGACGTACGACCTCATCGTCTCCAACGCCCTGCTGCAATGGGTCCCCGGCCACGCCGCCCGCTTTCCCCACTGGCTGGACGCCCTCACCCCCGGCGGGACGCTCGCCTTCCAGGTCCCCGGCAACTTCGACGCCCCCAGCCACACCCTCATGCGCGAACTGGCCGGGTCCCCCCGCTGGCACGACCGCCTCGGCGGCCTCTTGCGCCACGGCGACGCCGTGCACACCCCCGTCGGCTACCTGGAACACCTCACCGCACCCGGCCGCACCGTGGACGTCTGGGAGACCACCTACCTGCACCTGCTCCAGGGCGAGGACCCCGTCCTCGACTGGGTCAAGGGCACCGGTCTGCGTCCTCTCCTCGACGCCCTCGCCGACGCCCCCGGCGCCGGTGACGCCTTCCTCGCCGAATACCGCGACCTGCTGCGCACCGCCTACCCGGCCGGTCCGCACGGCACGGTCTTCCCGTTCCGCCGGATCTTCGCGGTGGTCCGCACCGCCGGATGAGCGCCCCGGCCGGACGTCACAGCGCGTCCAGGGCCTCCGGCGAGATGTCCAGGCCGAGGGGGAACGGAACCCCTGTCTTCAGCCGGTCGTGACGGATGCCCGTAAGGGCGTACGTCTTGTTCACGGGATCCAGCTCGTAGACCCGCACCACCGGATGCCGGTCACTCCCGGCCATCTCGACCAGCCAGAAGTCCGGGATGCCGGCCGCGGCGTACTTCTGCGGCTTGGCGTCGCGGGCCTCGGAGCCGGGGGAGACCACCTCGACGGCGAGGAGTACGTCCGCCGCCTCGAAGCGGGTGGGCTCGCGTCCGGTGACCGCTTCCGCCCGGACGACACAGATCATCGGGTTCCGGGGCGTCGCGCCGGTCGAGGACCACCGTCATCTCGCGGCGCGCCTTCAGGTACGGCGGCGCGCCGTGCCGGAGTCCGGTCACCAGAAGGTCGATCATCGTGCTGTGGAAATCACGCTGCGGACTCACGAAAACCAGGCTTCCGTCGAGCAGTTCCGTGTGCGGCGGGAGACCGGGCCGCGTGAACAGGTCGTCCACGGTGTATCCGTCCTGCGGCGGCACCGGCCGGCGGCTGCTGCGCCCGGTGATCGGCTCGGCGGTCATGGTTCCTCCCATGGACGGGACTCCGGTCCTGCACCACCACAGAGAGGGCCCGCTTCACGGCTTCGTCATCACAACGGGTGATCACACGCCCACCGAGGCGGATCAGCTCTTCCGGTGGCCTATCAGCCGCGGCTTCGACTCCAGGTTCTCCAGCCCGTGCCACGCCAGGTTCACCAGATGGGCCGCGACCTCGGCCTTCTTCGGCTTCCGCACGTCCAGCCACCACTGCCCGGTCAGCGCCACCATCCCGACCAGGGCCTGCGCGTACAGCGGGGCCAGCTTCGGGTCGAAGCCCCGGGCCTTGAACTCCAGCCCCAGAATGTCCTCGACCTGCGTCGCGATGTCGCTGATCAGCGACGCGAAGGTGCCCGTGGACTGCGCGACCGGGGAGTCCCGGACCAGGATCCGGAACCCGTCCGTGTACGTGTCGATGTAGTCGAGCAGCGCGAACGCCGCCTGCTCCAGCAGCTCACGGGGATGGCCCGCCGTGAGCGCCCCCGTCACCAGGTCCAGCAGCTGGCGCATCTCGCGGTCGACCACGACGGCGTACAGGCCCTCCTTGCCGCCGAAGTGCTCGTAGACCACCGGCTTGGAGACCCCGGCGCGCGCCGCGATCTCCTCCACCGAGGTGCCTTCAAAGCCCTTGTCGGCGAACAGGGCGCGCCCGATGTCCAGGAGCTGCTCGCGGCGCTCCTTGCCCGTCATCCGCACCCGCCGGGCCCGTCGGGTGGGGGCAGGCACGTTCTTCTCGCCGCTTGTGCTTCCATCGGTCGCCACGCCGTCAATCATGCAGGGTCGGCGGCCGGGCGCTTGCGCCGGGCGGCGATACGGGAGGCGTCCGGCCACCGGACGTCGTGTGCCCAGCCCAGCTGTTCGAACCAGCGGATCAGCCGGGCGCTGGAGTCGATCTGCCCCCTCATCACCCCGTGGCGTGCGCTCGTCGGGTCCGCGTGGTGCAGGTTGTGCCAGGACTCGCCGCACGAGAGCACCGCCAGCCACCACACGTTCCCGGACCTGTCGCGGGACTTGAAGGGCCGCTTGCCGACGGCGTGACAGATCGAGTTGATCGACCACGTCACGTGGTGCAGCAGCGCGACACGGACCAGCGAACCCCAGAAGAAGGCCGTGAACGCACCCCACCACGACATCGTGACCAGGCCGCCGACCAGCGGCGGGATCGCCAGCGAAAGAATCGTGAAGCTGAGGAAGTGACGCGAGATCGCACGCATCGCCGGGTCCCTGACCAGGTCCGGGGCGTACTTCTGCTGCGGCGTCTGCTCCTCGTTGAACATCCAGCCGATGTGGGCCCACCACAGACCCTTCAGCAGCGCCGGGAGATCCTCGCCGAACCGCCACGGCGAATGCGGGTCGCCCTCGGCGTCGGAGAACCGGTGGTGCTTGCGGTGGTCGGCCACCCAGCGCACCAGCGGGCCCTCCACCGCCATCGAACCCGCGACGGCCAGGGCGATGCGGAGCGGGCGCTTCGCCTTGAACGAGCCGTGCGTGAAGTAGCGGTGGAAGCCGATCGTCACGCCGTGGCAGCCCCAGTAGTACATGACGACCAGCAGACCGAGGTCGAGCCAGCTGACACCGCGGCCCCAGGCCAGCGGTACCGCCGCGACCAGGGCCGCGAACGGCACCACGATGAACAGCAGCAGCGCGATCTGCTCGACCGAACGTTTCTTGTCACCGCCGAGCGTGGCGGAGGGGGGTACAGGGTCGCCTGCCGCCGGCAGGCCGTCGTCGATCACATCGGGGCTGGTGGGCATTGGGGGTCCCCCGTGAGGTGAGGAAATATGACGGTATGAACGGGCTACGGTTCCGTAACCTACGGCATCGTAAGTATGGCAGCGAAACACGACACGGCACGAGAACACCGCCGCGAGGCCCCTCGCGCGGAGGGGGCCTCACCCCCCGTCTACCCCGGATTCCGCCCACCCCGCAGGGCAACGAGCACACCGCAGGCCGGGACACCTATCCTGGGTGCGTCGGACAGCGCGGTCCGCACTCTGCACATCCGGGGTGACCCGTCAGCACCGCGAGCGCCCCGGCCCCCCTGACAGACGTGCTCAACCACTGCAAGGAGCCGCACACTGTGAGCAGTGCCGACCAGACCCCTGCCGCCAGCACCGAACTGCGGGCCGACATCCGCCGCCTCGGCGACCTTCTGGGCGAGACCCTCGTACGGCAGGAGGGCCAGGACCTCCTCGACCTCGTCGAGCGCGTCCGCGCCCTGACCCGCACCGACGGCGAGGCGGCAGCCGAGCTCCTCGGCGACACGGACCTGGAGACCGCCGCACAGCTCGTGCGTGCCTTCTCCACCTACTTCCACCTCGCCAACGTCACCGAGCAGGTCCACCGCGCCCACGAGATGCGCGACCGCCGGTCCGCCGAAGGCGGGCTCCTCGCCCGCACCGCCGACCGCCTCAAGGACGCCGACCCCGAACACCTGCGCGAGACGGTCAAGAACCTCAACGTACGGCCCGTCTTCACCGCACACCCCACCGAGGCCGCACGGCGCTCCGTGCTGAACAAGCTCCGCCGCATCGCCGAGCTCCTCGACACCCCCGTCATCGAGGCCGACCGCCGGCGCCACGACCTGAGGCTCGCCGAGAACATCGACCTCATCTGGCAGACCGACGAGCTCCGTGTCGTACGCCCCGAGCCCGCCGACGAAGCCCGCAACGCCATCTACTACCTCGACGAACTGCACGCCGACGCCGTCGGCGACGTCCTCGAGGACCTCGCCGCCGAGCTGGAACGCGTCGGCGTCGAACTCCCCGCCGGCACCCGCCCCCTCACCTTCGGCACCTGGATCGGCGGCGACCGCGACGGCAACCCCAACGTGACGCCCGCCGTCACCTGGGACGTGCTCATCCTCCAGCACGAGCACGGCATCACCGACGCCCTCGAACTCGTCGACTACCTCCGCGGACTCCTCTCCAACTCCATCCGCTACACCGGAGCCACCGACGAGCTCCTCACCTCCCTCCAGGCCGACCTGGAACGACTCCCCGAGATCAGTCCCCGCTACAAGCGGCTGAACGCCGAGGAGCCCTACCGGCTCAAGGCCACCTGCATCCGCCAGAAGCTCGTCAACACCCGCGAGCGCCTCGCCGCCGGCACACCCCACCGCCCCGGCTGCGACTACCTCGGCACCGCCGAACTCATCGCCGACCTCGTGCTCATCCAGACCTCCCTGCGCGAACACCGCGGCGGACTCTTCGCCGACGGCCGCATGGACCGCACCATCCGCACGCTGTCCGCCTTCGGCCTGCAGCTCGCCACCATGGACGTCCGCGAACACGCCGACGCCCACCACCACGCCCTCGGCCAGCTCTTCGACCGCCTCGGCGAGGAGTCCTGGCGCTACGCCGACATGCCCCGCGACTACCGGCAGAAGCTCCTCGCCAAGGAACTCCGCTCCCGCCGCCCCCTCGCGCCCACCCCGGCACCGCTCGACGCCGACGGTGAGAAGACCCTCGGCGTCTTCCACACCATCAGGCAGGCCTTCGAACGCTTCGGCCCCGAAGTCATCGAGTCCTACATCATCTCGATGTGCCAGGGCGCCGACGACGTCTTCGCCGCCGCCGTCCTCGCCCGCGAAGCCGGACTCATCGACCTCCATGGCGGCTGGGCCAAGATCGGTATCGTCCCGCTCCTGGAGACCACCGACGAGCTCCGCGCCGCCGACGTCATCCTCGACGAGATGCTCGCCGACCCCTCCTACCGCCGTCTCGTCTCGCTCCGGGGCGACGTCCAGGAGGTCATGCTCGGCTACTCCGACTCCTCCAAGTTCGGCGGCATCACCACCTCCCAGTGGGAGATCCACCGCGCCCAGCGCCGGCTCCGCGACGTCGCCCACCGCTACGGCGTACGCCTGCGTCTCTTCCACGGCCGCGGCGGCACCGTCGGCCGCGGTGGCGGCCCCTCCCACGACGCGATCCTCGCCCAGCCCTGGGGCACACTCGAGGGCGAGATCAAGGTGACCGAGCAGGGCGAGGTCATCTCCGACAAGTACCTCATCCCGGCACTGGCACGCGAGAATCTGGAGCTGACCGTCGCGGCCACCCTCCAGGCCTCCGCCCTGCACACCGCGCCCCGCCAGTCCGACGAGGCGCTCGCCCGCTGGGACGCGGCCATGGACACCGTCTCCGACGCCGCCCACGCCGCCTACCGCAAGCTCGTCGAAGACCCCGACCTGCCCGCGTACTTCCTCGCCTCCACCCCGGTGGACCAGCTCGCCGACCTGCACCTGGGCTCGCGGCCCTCCCGCCGCCCCGGCTCGGGCGTCTCGCTCGACGGCCTGCGCGCCATCCCGTGGGTCTTCGGCTGGACCCAGTCACGGCAGATCGTGCCCGGCTGGTTCGGCGTCGGCTCCGGCCTCAAGGCCCTCCGCGAAGCCGGCCTCGGCAACGTCCTCGAAGAAATGCACGACCAGTGGCACTTCTTCAAGAACTTCCTCTCCAACGTCGAGATGACCCTGGCCAAGACCGACCTGCGCATCGCCCGGCACTACGTCGACACCCTCGTCCCCGACGAGCTCAAGCACGTCTTCGACGTCATCCAGGCCGAACACGAACTCACCGTCAGGGAAGTCCTCAAGGTCACCGGCAGCAAGGAACTCCTCGGCACCAGCCCGGTGCTCCAGCAGACCTTCGCCATCCGCGACGCCTACCTGGACCCCATCTCCTACCTCCAGGTGTCCCTGCTCGCCCGCCAGCGCCAGGCGGCCGAACGCGGCGAGGAAGCCGACCCGCTCCTCGCCCGCGCCCTGCTGCTCACCGTCAACGGCGTGGCGGCGGGCCTCCGTAACACCGGCTGACCCGCACACGGCAGGACCGAACGGGTGCGGCCCCGTCAGAGGGCGACGAACGTCGCCGTCAGCAGGGCCGCACCCGCGATCCCCGCCCCCCACGCGGTCCGCGTCAGCCGCATGCCGCCACCGATCACCGGGGCCGCGAGCACCAGCGCGCCACCCAGCGGCACCCAGGCATGCAGAAAGCCCGCAGTCCCGGTACGCACGACATCCCCGGACCCGGGTTTCACCACGACGGGGAGACGATCCCCCTCCTCCACCGCGACGGACCGCTCGATCGTCACCACCGGACGCCCCTGCGCATCCGCGTCCGGCACGAACGACCCCGTACACGCGTCCTCACCACACGCCGTCACCACCATCGTCCCGTGCTCACGGCCCTTGGCCAGGACGACGTGGTGCGCGCCGGCCCACGACGACCACACACCCGCGGCCAGCAACAACAGGACGACACAGCCCGCGGCGAACGTACGGCCATGAGCCACCAGCCGGTGGGAGGAACTCCGCTTCATGGGGGCCGATCCTTGGGCAGAGTCCTGCCAACGGTCAACCTACGGCCGGAAAACACCCGAGGAGCGGCACGAATGTCAGGAGTTGTACGTGGACTGAGCCCGCTCCAGCCCCTCCGCCAGCAAGGACTCCACCGCGTCCGCCGACCGGTCCACCAGGTACGCGAGCTCCTTGCGCTCCGCGGACGAGAAGTCCTTCAGCACGAAGTCGGCGACCTGCATCCGCCCCGGCGGCCGGCCGATACCGAAGCGCACCCGGTGGTAGTCCGGCCCCATCGCCTTCGTCATCGACTTCAGCCCGTTGTGCCCGTTGTCGCCGCCGCCCAGCTTCAGCCGCAGCATGCCGAAATCGATGTCCAACTCGTCGTGGACGGCCACGACGTGGTCCGTGGGAACCTTGTAGAAATCACGCAGTGCCGTCACCGGGCCGCCCGAGAGATTCATGTACGACATCGGTTTCGCCAGCACCACACGACGGCTCGACGGCCCCGGCGGACCGATCCGCCCCTCCAGGACCTGCGCCTGCGCCTTCTGCGCCCGCTTGAACTTCCCACCGATCCGCTCCGCCAGCAGATCGGCCACCATGAAACCCACGTTGTGCCGGTTCGCCGCGTACTCGGGCCCGGGATTGCCGAGGCCCACGATCAGCCAGGGGTCGGTGACGTCGGACATCTGCGCTCGGTCTCCTCGCGTACGGACCAGTGATGACAGGGAAACGGGGCGGCGGCTCCCCGGAAGGGAACCACCACCCCGTCAGTCAAGCAGGTGGGGCGAGGCTCAGGCCTCGGCACCTTCGCCCTCGGCGCCCTCGGCCGACTCCTCGGCCTGCGCCGAGACGACCTGGAGCACCACGGCGTCCTCGTCGCCCGCCAGCACCGAGCCCTTGGGAAGCGGAACGTCCTTCGCGAGGATCGAGTCGCCGGCGTCCAGGCCCGCGATCGACACGGTCACGGACTCGGGGATGTGCGTGGCCTCGGCCTCGACGAGCAGCGTGTTCTGCACGTACTCGAGCAGGTTGGCACCCGGCGCCAGGTCACCCTCGACGTGCACCGCGATCTCGACGTTGACCTTCTCGCCGCGCTTCACGGTCAGCAGGTCGACGTGCTCGATGTGGCCCTTGAGGGCGTTGCGCTGCACGGCCTTCGGGATCACCAGGGCGTCCTTGCCGTCGATCTCCAGACCGATCAGGACGTTGGCCGTGCGCAGAGCCAGAAGCAGGTCGTGGCCCGGCAGGTTGATGTGAACCGGCTCAGCACCGTGGCCGTAGACGACCCCGGGAACCAGGTTGGCGCGACGGGTACGACGGGCAGCGCCCTTGCCGAACTCCGTACGGACCGTTGCGTCGAGCTTGATCTCAGCCATGCTGCACTCCTCGTAAGGTGACGAAAAACCGATGGTCACCCGGCCCACGACAGGCCTGCTACGAAGAGCGCGTCGATAACGGACCACCGGCCCCATGCCTGCGCATGAGAAACGGCCTCCCTCGCCGAGCAACTTCACAAGTCTACCCGGCGGAGAGGCCGCACCCAAAGTCGATCACCCGAAGGCGGTCACTCCTGCTCCTCGAAGAGGCTCGTCACCGAACCGTCCTCGAACACCTCACGCACCGCACGCGCGATCGTCGGCGCGATCGACAGCACCGTGATCTTGTCGATCTCCAGCTCACCCGGCGTCGGCAGCGTGTCCGTGAACACGAACTCGCTCACCTTCGAGTTCTTCAGGCGATCCGCGGCCGGACCCGACAGCACACCGTGCGTGGCCGTCACTATGACGTCCTCGGCACCATGGGCGAACAGGGCGTCCGCAGCGGCACAGATCGTGCCACCCGTGTCGATCATGTCGTCGACCAGCACACACACCCGGCCCTCGACGTTGCCCACGACCTCGTGGACGCTGACCTGATTCGGCACGTCCTTGTCGCGGCGCTTGTGCACGATCGCCAGCGGCGCGTCCAGCCGGTCGCACCAGCGGTCGGCCACACGCACCCGGCCGGCGTCCGGAGAGACGACCGTCAGCTTCGAGCGGTCCACCTTGGCGCCCACGTAGTCCGCCAGGATCGGCAGCGCGAACAGGTGGTCCACCGGACCGTCGAAGAAGCCCTGGATCTGGTCCGTGTGCAGATCCACGGTCAGAATGCGGTCCGCGCCCGCCGTCTTCATCAGGTCCGCGACCATGCGCGCCGAGATCGGCTCACGGCCCCGGTGCTTCTTGTCCTGGCGGGCGTAACCGTAGAACGGCACGATCACCGTGATCGACCGTGCCGACGCGCGCTTCAGCGCGTCCAGCATGATCAGCTGCTCCATGATCCACTTGTTGATCGGAGCCGTGTGGCTCTGGATCAGGAAGCAGTCGGCGCCACGGGCGGACTCCTGGAAACGCACGTAGATCTCACCGTTGGCGAAATCGAAGGCCTTCGTCGGCACGAGGCCGACACCCAGCTGATGTGCGACCTCCTCGGCCAGCTCGGGGTGGGCGCGGCCGGAGAAGAGCATCAGTTTCTTCTCGCCGGTCGTCTTGATCCCGGTCACAGCACAGTCTCCTCAGACGTGTATCTGGCGCCGCGCGCATGTGTCCCGATGTGCGACGAGCCAGCCGAAATGGGTGAGCACGTATCACGGTACGCCGAGTCCGGCGCGCCTGTTTCCGGTCAGCTTTCGTGGCCGGGCTCCTGAGCGGCGGCCTGAGCCGCCTGCGCGGCCGCGCTCCCGGGACGCTTCCGGGCGACCCAGCCCTCGATATTCCGCTGCTGGCCCCGGGCGACGGCCAGCGAACCCGCCGGCACGTCCTTCGTGATGACCGAACCGGCCGCCGTGTAGACACCGTCCCCGACCGTGACAGGCGCCACAAACATATTGTCCGACCCGGTCCGGCAGTGAGACCCGATCGTGGTGTGGTGCTTGGCCACCCCGTCGTAGTTCACGAACACGCTCGCCGCACCGATGTTGGTGTGATCGCCGATCGTCGCGTCCCCGACATAGCTCAGGTGCGGCACCTTCGTGCCCTCACCGATCGTCGCGTTCTTCATCTCGACGTACGTACCCGCCTTGGACTTCGCACCCAGCCGTGTACCCGGCCGCAGGTACGCGAACGGCCCCACCGACGCGCCGGGGCCCACCTCGGCGCTGTCCGAGACCGTGTTGTCCACCCGCGCGCCCGCGTGCACGACGGTGTCCTTCAGCCGGGAGTTCGGGCCGACCTCCGCGTCCTCCGCGAGATGCGTCGACCCCAGCAGCTGGGTCCCCGGGTGCACGATCGCGTCACGCTCGTACGTCACCGACGCGTCGATCAGCGTCGACGCGGGGTCCATGACCGTCACGCCCGCCAGCATGGCGCGCTCCAGCAGCCGCTCGTTGAGCAGCCGCCTGGCCTCCGCCAGCTGGAGCCGGTTGTTGATGCCCAGGATCTCCCGGTGGTCGCCCGCCACCGAAGCGCCCACGCGGTGCCCGGCCTCGCGCAGGATCGACAGCACATCGGTGAGGTACTCCTCGCCCTGGCTGTTGTCCGTACGCACCTTCCCGAGCGCCTCGCCCAGGAGCCGTCCGTCGAAGGCGAAGACACCGGAGTTGATCTCACGGATCGCGCGCTGCGCGTCCGTGGCGTCCTTGTGCTCGACGATCTCGGTGACGGCGCCGGTGGCCGCGTCGCGGACGATCCGGCCGTAACCGGTGGAGTCCGGGACCTCGGCGGTCAGCACGGTGACGGCGTTCGAGTCGGCGACGTGCGTGGCGGCGAGTGCGGAGAGCGTCCCGCCCGAGAGCAGCGGGGTGTCGCCGCAGACGACGATCACGGTGCCGTCGACGGTGCCGCCGAGCTCCTCCAGGCCCACCCGGACCGCATGGCCGGTGCCGTTCTGCTCGGCCTGGTAGGCGGTGCGTACGGGAGTGTCTCCGGCGGAGAGGTGCGCGGTGACCTGCTCGCCGGCGTGGCCGACGACCACGACGAGGTGCTGGGGGTCGAGCTCACGGGCGGCGGCGACGACATGTCCGACGAGCGAGCGCCCGGAGATCTCGTGCAGGACCTTGGGGGTCTTCGACTTCATGCGGGTGCCCTCACCCGCTGCGAGGACGACGACGGCTGCCGGGGGGGTGGCGCTCACGGATGTGCCCTTCGGCTTCGGGTGGTGGACACCCGCAGGATACCGGGGGCGTTTATGCCCGAAACGAGCGCGGGCCCCGACCGGTGAGGTCGGGGCCCGCGCGCACGGCTCCCGGGGAAGGAATCGAACCCTCATTCAATGGACCAAAACCATTTGTCCTGCCATTAGACGACCCGGGAGGGTCTGTGGCGTCATGTCCGATTTTCTTGATCGACGCATTTCGCAGCCCCTACTATGCCGCACCACCAGCCCTCGATGCGACGGTACAGGTCCGCACTTTTCAGAACCCGGACCGCAGGACACCCCTGGTAACCCTTTCCTGTGTTCTTGCGATTCGTCTTCGGGGGTGTCTTCCGAGCGAAGTCTTCCCGAACGCCGAGGCGGCGGCGCCTGTGAGATCGGCCCAGTAGCGCTCCGCAACTGCGGCATCGGCGGTCTCGTGGATGAGCGCGTGGAAACGAAGGTGTTCCGGCGGTACGCCCAAGAGGTGCAGCCATGCGAGATGGACCGTGATCATGTCTGGGTCGCTGTTGACGAAGGCGGCCCCTCCTGAGATCGGTGAGGCTTCGACCTGGATCCCTCCGACCGGTAGAGGCCACGCCCACCAGGAAGAGTTCACGTGGGCTCAGCGAACCGATCTCACCCTCTGCCGCCTTCTTCGTACGTACCCGTTCGGCGTCGCGCCGCTGAAGAGTTGCTTCCCAGCCGCGGCGCGCGATCTCGGAGGCCTGTTCGGTGGTGCGCTTGCGTTCGGGCTTCGGCGGGTCCCGTACCCACAGCGAGATCGAACCTTTCGGGCACCCCGGCTCCATCTGGATCTGGTCGTAGGTCATGCCGCGGAGCCGCAGCTCTCGTGCCTTCGCGCGCAGGCCGTCCATCGCGCGAGGACGGCTCGTCCACTCCGGCGCCGGCCCGCCGTCCAGTAGCCGGTTCAGGACGTCGTTGTTGTCGACGCGCAGTCGGTCGCGGATCTGGCGCCGGCTCAAACCCTCCCGCCGCAGCGCGACCGCCTGCTCGCGTAGCCCCTCGAAGTCCGCGTACTCGCCCGTGGCGTGCGTCATACGAACAGCTTCATCCGGAATGCGGATATTCGGGTCGAAAGCGTGGTCGATTCACCGGATCATGCGGTCTATCCCTGTTTGCGGTACGACCGGTTGTTTTCCGTGCTGACGGAGTCCCCGGAAATCGGGATGCGCCCGCCCGTAGGCTGGATGCCATGACCGCAACGGGGGCAGACCGGGAGGCGGCGGGTCCGACCACCCGCGGCTACTGGTGGTGGGGGCGGCGGCGCGGTGCCGCCCTGGACGTGGGGCTGGCGCTGGTCTCGGCGCTGGAGTGTGCGCTGGAGGGGGTGGCGTTCGCCGGGGAGACCGGGCTGCCGGTGCCGCTCGGGGTGCTCTTCGGGCTGCTGGCGGGGTCGGTGCTGGTGCTGCGCAGGCGCTGGCCGATCGCCGTGGTGCTGGTGTCGATCGCGACGACGCCGGCCGAGATGGGCTTCCTGATGGAGATCGTCGGGCTGTACACCCTGGCGGCCTCGGAGGTGCCGCGCAGGATCACGGTCGCGCTGACGGGGATGACGTTCGTCGGCACGTTCATCGTGTCGTACGTGCGGCTGCGGCAGAGCGTGAGTGATTACGGGGAGGCCGTCTGGTACGTCCCCGGGGTGTCCCTCTTCATGTCGCTGGGGCTGACGGCACCCCCGGTGCTCCTCGGCCTCTACGTCGGGGCCAGGCGCAGGCTGATGGAGAGCCTGCGTGAGCGCGCGGATTCGCTGGAGCGGGAGCTGTCGCTGCTGGCGGACCGGGCGGAGGAGCGGGCCGAGTGGGCGCGGACGGAGGAGCGGACCCGGATCGCGCGGGAGATGCACGACGTGGTGGCGCACCGGGTGAGCCTGATGGTGGTGCATGCGGCGGCGCTGCAGGCGGTGGCGCCGAAGGACGCGGCGAAGGCGGTGCGGAACGCGGCGCTGGTGGGGGACATGGGCCGGCAGGCGCTGACGGAGCTGCGGGAGATGCTCGGGGTGCTGCGGAGCGGGGACGCTCCGGTGGTTTCGCAGGCGGGGCGGGTGCCGCTCGCCTCGGTGGGGCGGGCGGCGGCTGCGGCTGCGGCGGTGGAGGACGGGCCGCGGTTGCGTGAGGTGGAGGCGCTGGTGGCGCAGTCCCGTGAGGCGGGGATGACGGTGGAGTTGTCCGTGGAGGGGGAGTTGCGTCCGTATGCGCCGGAGGTGGAGCAGACGGCGTACCGGGTGGTGCAGGAGGCGTTGACGAACGTGCACAAGCATGCGGCGGGTGCGAGGACGTGGGTGCGGCTGGCGCATCGGGAGGCGGAGGTCGCGATGCAGGTGGAGAACGGCCCGACGGACGGTGCGACGGCGGACGCGGGGCTGCCGAGCGGTGGTAACGGCCTGGTGGGGATGCGGGAGCGGGTGCTGGGTCTGGGGGGCGTGTTCGTGTCGGGACCGACGGATGCGGGGGGTTTCCGGGTGTCGGCGGTCCTGCCGGACGGCGGGGCGGCGTGAGGGTGCCCGGGGCGGGGGTGCTCAGCCGGGCGTGAGGCGGGCGGGCTGTGTTCCGGTGATGAGGGTTTCGAGGGCGCGGTCGATGTCGGAGCCGAGGTACCAGTCGCCGGTGTGGTCGATGGAGTAGACGCGGCCTTCGTTGTCGATGGCGAGGACGGCTTGCCCGTCGCCTTCTTCGCCGAGAGGGGCGACTTCGGTGGCGAGAGCGCGGCCGAGGTCGCCGAGTGTGCGCGCGAGGTGGAGTCCGCGGAGCGGGTCGATGTGCGTGGTGGTGGTGGCGATCTGCCGGCCGGGCGCGGAGGGGCTGAGGTGGAGTCCGCCGAATTCGGCCCAGGCTTCGACCGCTGCGGGGAAGACGGCGTGCCGGTGTCCGGCGGGGGAGGCGTGGGAGCGCAGGGCGTCGGCCCACTCCTCGGCCTGGCGGATGTTCCAGCGGCCGGGGTGCCATCCGGCGTCGCGGAGTACGGCGTCGACGGCGACGGGGAAGCGGGTGGTGGAGGTGCGGCTCTGCTGGCCGGGTACGTCGGTCCGGTCGTGCATGGTGGTGTGTTCAGCCCTTCTCGGCGGTGGTCGCCGCGCCTGTGGTGAGGTCGACGGGACGTACGCCGAAGTGGGCGAGCATCTCGGTGCAGGAGCGGCAGGGGGGTGCGTAGCTGCCGTGGAGGGGGTCGCCGTCCTCGCGGATGCGGCGGGCGGTGAGGCGGGCGTGCTTGAGGGCGCGGCGGGCTTCACCGTTGGTGAGGGGTTTGCGCTGGGCGCGTTTGGAGCGGCTCCGGTCGGCCGCGGTGAGCTGTCGTGACAGGAGTATGGCTTCGGGGCAGCGCCCGGTGAAGCGTTCGCGCTGGTTGCTGGTGAGGGTGTCGAGGAAGTCCTGCACGAGGGGGTGGAGGACGGGTGGCTGATCGCCTTTGCCCGCGGTGCAGGTGAGTGTCTCTCCGCGTACGGACAGGGCTGCGGCCACCGCGGGCAGGATGCCGTCGCGGCGGTGGTGGAGGTGTGGTGGCTGGTTGGGTTCGGTGGTGCTCCAGCTGAGTCGCGGGTCTCCGGGTGTGACTGTTTGTGCTGTGTGCATGGTGCTCGTGTCCCTCCCTGCAATCCCCCGAGTTGCGGGGGACAGCCTGCCAAATATGCAGGGTGGTGGGGAAGCGGGGTGGGTGAAACGCGCTTACGTGTCGCGGCCGGGCGGCCGGGTCGTCGTGCGTCCGTCACGCGTCGGTGACGCTCGGTGAGGGGGAGCGTGGGGGCGGGGGGCCTTGTTGCGTCACCGCATAGGCTGTGCGGAACACCAGACGCAGCAGGGGGCAACCGCCATGACGACAGGTCGGCTCGGGCAGCAAGCCGCGCCACCGAACGCGGCCTACGCCGGGCAGGTCGTGCATTTCCCGGATCCTGTCCGGGCGTCCCGTCACCCCAGGGGTGTGCGTGTGGACGGGGACGGTTATCCGGTGTTCTCGCCGTACGCGCGCGCGGCCGCGGAGATCGCGGATCCTCCTCCGGGGTTCGGTGTGGATGAGTTGCGGCTGACGGACTACGTGTCGGCGAACGCGGCACTGGCGGCGAGCGGGCATGAGCTGTGGGACACGATTCCGGCGGTGGCCACCCCGCACGGCTGGACGTGGCATCACGTGGCGGGTGGCCGGCGGATGGAACTGGTGCCGGTCGAGGTGAAGGCGCTGTTGCGTCATCACGGGGGCCTGACGACGGCTCCGGTGGATCAGAACCGTCGTGGTACGCGGCCGCTCCAGGAGGTCCGGCCTGCTCATTTCCGGTTGCCGAAGGGCTCTGTGGCGGTCGGTGAGCAGCAGGTCCTGGGTGTCGAGGAGGATCTGGGCTACCGGCTTCCGGGCGCGTACCGGTCGTTCCTGAAGGCGGCCGGTGGTTCGGCTCCGGTGGGTGCGGCGTTGGACGCGGAGCTGGGCCTGCTGGTGGACCAGCCGTTCTTCACGGTGCGTGAGGAAGCGGCTGTGAATGATCTGGTGTACGTCAACAAGTGTCTGCGGGACCACTTCACGAAGGACTTCCTGGGCGTGGGCTTCGTCCAGGGCGGCATCCTGGCGGTGAAGGTGCGCGGTGACGGTGTGGGGTCGGTGTGGTTCTGCGCGTACGACGATGCGCGGGATCAGGACGGCTGGGGTGTGCAGGAACGGGTGGACCGGCTTCTGCTCCCGTGCGGTGAGGACTTCGATGCTTTCCTTCAGCGTCTCGCGGGTAATCCGCCGGAGCTGGAGACGGTGGCGAACCTGATGGTGGACGGTGGCTTCGCTCGGGCCGTCCCGGTGGAGGGGTGAGCGCGGTGGTGACGTTCGCGCAGGCGCAGGAGCGGGCGGATGAGTGGGTCAACGGTGACGTGCCCCCGTATCAGCACCGTGAGGTCCGGGTTCGTGAGTTCGAGCTGGGTTTTGTGGTGTGGGCGGAGGACAGGGCGGAGGGTCCTGTTTCCGACGGGGGCCGTCAGCGGCTGGTGATCGCCCGGGACAGTGGTGAGGCCACGTTGTGGCCGGGGCTGCCGGTGGGAGAGGTGATCCGGCGGTACGAGGAGGAGTACGGGGCGTCGGCGGAGGCGCGAAGTGCGCCGGAACCGCCGCAGCGCATTGACCTGAATCAGACGTCGTTCCTGCTGACTCCGCCGGAGTGGCTTCAGGAGGCGGCGGACAAGCTGGGGATCCCGGACCGGCGTGCGGAGACGGAGGCGTCACCCGCGGATGCCGTGCCGTCGTCCTCTTCCGATTCCGATCCGGCACCCGCGCCGTCGTCCTCGTCCGCTTCTGTCTCTTCTCCTTCCGTGCCGGTGCCGGGCGGTGCTGATTCGGGGGCGGCGTGGCCGGTTGCCGGCGGGCAGCGGGATCACGAGCCGACGGCGAACGACGGGGTGCCGGCCGGTGGCACTCCCTGGGCCGGTACGGACACGAACGCGGGTGCGGACGAGGGCGGGGTGCCGCTGCCGGCGACGGTGTTCGCGCCGCCGCTCTCGGGCTCCGACGATGACGAGGATCCGCCGCCGGTCGTTGCGGCGGAGGCGCCCACGGCGTTGATGGCGGGTGGCAGTCAGCTGCCGCGGACCGCGGTCGTTCCGGAGCTCGACCCGCAGGCGCCGCCGCCGGGGGTTCCGGCTCCTGCGGCTCAGGGGCCCGGTGCGGGGGACATCGCGGACGCGACGACGGGCAAGGCCGTGGCGCCGCCGGGAGGGGCGCGGAGGCCGGGTGCGACGCCTCCCCCGCCGCCCGGTGCGCCGGGGGCGACTCCGCCGCCTTCGGGGCCGGGTCTGCCGGGTGCGCCGGCGGGCGGTTATGTGCCGACGCAGCTCGTCTCGCAGCTCGGTCCTCCGGACGCGCCGACTTCGGGTGCGACGCCGCCCCCGGGTGTGCCGCAGCCGCCTGCCCCTCCCGGTCCGCCCGGCCCTCCTCCGGGTGCGACGCCGCCTCCGGGCGGCGGAGTGCACCATGCCGCGACGATGTTCGCCGAGGCGGGCACCGGCGGCCCGAACGCGCCGCGTCCTCCGGGCCGGCCCGGGCCCCCTGCTCCCCCCGGTCCTCCTGGTGCTCCGGGTGCGACGCCGCCCCCGGGTGTGCCGCAGCCGCCTGCCCCTCCCGGTCCGCCCGGCCCTCCTCCGGGTGCGACGCCGCCTCCGGGCGGCGGGGTGCACCATGCCGCGACGATGCTGGCGGGGCCGGGGAAGGTCGGCCCGGGCGCGCCGCAGCCGCCCGGCCCTCCCGGTCCGCCCGGTCCGCCCGGCCCTCCTTCCGGGACGCCTGGCCGTGGCCCGCACACTCCGCCGCCCCCCGGGGCGTACGGCTATCCGCAGCAGCCTCCGGGGCCACCGACGGTGGGCCCGGGGTATCAGGCCGTGCTGCGGTTCCGTGCGGCCGACGGCAGTGAGCAGCAGCTGATCCGGCGTTCGGCTCCGGGTACCCCGCACCCGGAGTGGCAGATGCTGCATGAGCTGCGTGCGATGAACGTGCCGCCGCAGCAGGTGATCGAACTGCATACGGAGCTGGAGTCGTGTGAGCTTCCGGGCGGTTACTGTGCGCGGATGATCCAGGAGACCTGGCCGCAGGTCCGGATCACGAGTGTGGCGCCGTACGGCACGGACCATGCGAGCCGGCAGCAGGGCATGCGGCATCTGCTGACGCACCAGGGTGAGCTGCACCAGGTGGCCGACGGTCCGGCGCGGCCCGCTCCGGTGCGGGCGCCGTTGCCGCAGATGCCGCCTGCGCCGGCGGTGCCTCCGGAGGCGCTGGCGGAGGAGCTGCACGGGGCCTTCGGTCCTGGTCTGCTGCGCTTCGACCAGCGGGCGGTGTCTCGTCAGGGTGTGCCGGAGGTGGTGGCGCGGACGCTGGTGTGGGCGGGGCTGCCCGCTGATTTCGGGCCGTTCTTCTGGGCGCAGCCGGGCCATCCGGTGGTGCCGACGCTGGCGGAGCTCGCGGTACAGCGCCAGGTGCAGCCGGCGCCGGACGCGGGTTCCTATCTGGTGATGGGTTCGGACTTCGGCCGGGCGATCTGTGTGCAGTACGGGACGGCGAACATCGTGGCCGTACCGGTGGAGGCGGGTCCGGGGGGTCAGCCGGTGCCTCCGCAGTTCGTGAACACGGGGCTGCCGGAGTTCGTGCGGTCGATGGCGTTGCTGGGCCGGATGTGGCGGCTGCGGTTCGGGTTGAATCCGGAGCAGGCGGGCCGTTGGACGGTGGACTTCCAGGCGCAGCTGGTGGCGATCGATCCGGCGGCGCTGGCGTCGCCGGAGGGCTGGTGGTCGGTTCTGCTGGAGCAGATGTGGGACGGGCTGTTGTGATCCGGTCCGGCCGGGCCTGATGCGGTGTGTACGAGAGGCGTTCGTTCCCTGGTGGGGGCGGGCGCCTTTTGTGCGGGGTGCTGTGACGCGGGTCGCTTCCGTCCTGAATTCAACTGATCGATTCCGACTTCCGGGCCAATTACCGCATCCTTGACGTATTGATCGGTGGCCGGGGCGTCGGAGAGTGGGAAGAGGGCTTCAGGAATGAGTGGTGGACCGGTGTCCGCGTACGGTTTTGTCGGTGTACGGGGGCGTGGTTACCGCCCTGAGCAGGTGGATCGCATGGTGGCCGCGCTGTCCGCGGAGCGGGACGGGGCCGAGGAGAGGCTTGCCCGGCTGACGGTGCGGGCGGAGGAGCTGGCGGCGGAGGCGGCGCGGCTGGGTGAGGTGGTGGCTTCGCTCGCGCCGCAGACGTATCAGTCGCTGGGTGAGCGGGCGCAGCAGATCCTGGCTCTGGCGGAGGAGGAGGCGGAGGCGGCGCGGGGTGCGGCGCTGGAGGAGGCGCAGGCGCTGCGGGACGCGGCGGATGCTGCGGGCCGGGAGGTCCGTGAGGCGGCGCGTGTGCGGGCGGGGGCTGTGCGGGCTGCGGCGGACGCCCGTGCGGAGGAGGTGCTGGCTGCCGCGCGGGAGGCTGCCGGGGCGCTGGTGGAGGAGGCGCGTCAGGAGGCTGCCGAGGTGCGTGGGGCGGCCGAGGCGGAGATGGAAGGGACGCGTCGGCGTACGGCGGGTGTGCTGGCGCATCAGGAGCAGGAGCATGCCGAGCGGGGCAAGGCGGCCGAGGCGGAGATCGCCGCGGCGGAGGCGGCGGCGGCGGAGCGTGAGGCCGGGCTGGCCGCTCGTGGGGAGGCGTTGCTCGCGCGGGCGCGGCGGGAGCTCGCCGAGGCGGAGGAGGCGGCCCGGCACGGCCAGGAGGACGCGGAGGCGCGTGCGGCGGAGCTGCTGACGGGGGCCAGGATGGCGGAGGAGCGTGTGGCGCGGGAGACGGAGCGGGTCCTGCGGGAGCACGAGGAGGGCCGCGAGGAGGTGCAGGCGCACATGGCGCACGTACGTAATTCGCTGGCGGCTCTGACGGGGCGTGCGGCTGCGGGTGTGGGGGAGTAGCGCCGGGCCCGGTGTCCGGCGGGGTGCCCGGGTCCGGGGCGTACGGTCAGCCGCCGGCAGCCCGGTCGCGTGTGTCCAGGCCCGGCTCGTGCGGGAAGACCTGGTCGAGCCCGGTGACGCGAAGGACACGGAGGACGGCGGCGGGTACGGCGACGAGGACTATGCCGGCCTGGGCGGCGGTCGCGTGGTTGCGGGCGACGATGAAGGTGGTGATGCCGCTGGAGTCGCAGAAGTCGAGGCGCCCGAGGTCGAGCACGAGCCGCTGGCCGGGCGTGAGGGTGAGGTCTGTCACCACCTGGCGGAGCTCGTCGGCGGTGTTGTAGTCGAGATCTCCCGCGACCGTGAGCACCGGGCCTGCCTGGGTGTTCCGGACGGTTGTCCTCAGTGGGCTCATGTCAGGGTGTCGCTCGCTGTGTCGGGCCGGCCGGCGGGTACGCCGATGGCCAGCAGGGCGGTGTCGTCGTCCAGACCGTCGCCGAAGCCGTTGAGCAGGCCGGTGAGGGCTGTGACGACCTGCTGTGGGCCGGAGTGGGGGAGGCCGGCCGCGAAGTCGCGCAGGGCCTCGTCCCCGAACAGTTCGCGTTTCTCGCCGATCCGGGCCTCGGTGAGACCGTCCGTGTAGAGCAGAAGGGTCTCTCCCGCCGCGAGCGTGGTCCTGGCAGGGGTGAAGCGGGCGGTGGGCAGGATGCCGACGAGGAGTCCTCCGGGGGTGGGGAGGTAGTCGGCCCGGCCGTCCTGGCGCAGGACGAGCGCCGGGGGGTGGCCGCCGGAGGCGAGTTCGACCGTGACGGTGTCGCCGTGGGGTTCGAGGATGCCGAAGATGGCGGTGCAGTAGCGCGGGTCGCCTGAGGCGTACCGCTCGTGGAGGACGGTGTTGAGAGTGGTCAGCGCAGCCACGGGGTCGGGGTCGTGGAGGGCGGCGGCCCTCAGGGTGTAACGGGTCAGGGAGGTCACGGCGGCGGCTTGGGGGCCCTTCCCGCAGACGTCGCCGAGGAAGAAGGCCCAGCGTTCACCGTCCAGGGGGAAGAGGTCGTAGAAGTCTCCGCCGAGACGGTCCGGTGAGGCGGTGTGGTAGTGGGAGGCGGCTTCCATGCCCGGCACCGGGGGGAGGGCCGCGGGGAGCAGGCTCTGCTGCAGCACCGCGAGCGCTTCCTGCAGCCGTTCGCGGTCCTCCTCCGCCTGCCTGCGGGCCTCTTCGGCCGCCTTGCGCTCGCGGAGCAGTTCCTTTTCGTAGGAACGCCGGTCACTGGCGTCGAACACCGTCGTACGGATCAGCATGGGCCGGCCGTCGCTGTCGGTCTTCGTGAGGGAGCTGACGAGCACGGGGAGCCGGCCGCCCTCGGCCTTCTTGATGTCGAGGGCGATGCCGTTGATGCTTCCCTGCATGCTCAGGAGGGGTGCGAAGTGGGTGTCGTGGTAGATCTTGCCGCCGACGGTCAGCAGGTCGGTGAAGCGCATGCGGCCCACGACCTCTTCGCGGTCCCGGCCGAGCCAGGTCAGCAGCGTGGTGTTGATCTTCGCGATGGTTCCGTCCATGAGGGTGGACAGATAGCCGCAGGGAGCGGAGTCGTAGAGCTCCTCGGCGCTGTCCTCCAGGAGGGCCGAGAACGCCGCGTCGGTGGAGGCGGTGTCCTCGCCCTCCGGCCGGTCGGAGCTCTGGCCGGTGCGGCACATCACTGCTGGGTTCCCACGAAGTCGGCGATGGCGGCCACCGTCGCTTCGGGGGCACTCAGCTGAGGACAGTGGCCGGTCGCGTCCAGGGTGACCAGGCGGCTGCCCGGGATGACGCTGTGGACGTACGCGCCCACCTCCCGGGGGGCGATGACGTCCTGCGTGCACTCCAGGACCAGGGTGGGGACGTTCACCTTCTTCAGGTCGTCGCGGCTGTCGGTGAGGAAGGTGGTCCGGGCGAAGACCCGGGCGATGGCGGGGTCGGTGGCGCAGAAGCTGTTGGTCAGTTCCTCGCCGAGTTCGGGGCGTTCGGGGTTGCCCATGATGACCGGCGCCATGGCCGCCGACCAGCCGAGGTAGTTGGACTCCAGGGATTCCAGGAGTTCGTCGATGTCCTCGGCGCTGAATCCGCCCCGGTAACCGGGCGAGTCGACGTAGCACGGGGAGGGGCCGATCATGATCAGTGAGGTGATCCGGTCCGGGGCCGCGGCCGCCGCGAGTACGCCGACCATGGCGCTGACCGAGTGCCCGACGAACCGGACCTCGCGCAGGTCGAGGGCTTCGCAGATCTCCACCACGTCCTGGGCGTAGCCGTCCAGGGCGCCGTAGCGCGTCTCGCTCCATGCCGTGAGGTCCGAGCGGCCCGATCCCACGTAGTCGAACTGCACCACGCGGAAGTTCTCGGCCAGCGCGGGTGCCACCAGTCGCCACATGTTCTGGTCACAGCCGAACCCGTGCGCCAGGAGGAGGACCGGTGCGTCCTCGGGGCCCGCCACCGTGATGTTGTTCCTGCTGACTATGTCCATACAGGCATCCTCGCACTTCCGGGGCGGAACCGAGTCGGTCCCTCCCGGCACCGCCGGTCACGGCGGTGGGGCTGTCCGCCGGGAGGTCCGCCGCCCGGCAGCCCCTCCGGCTCTCCCGGCCCGGCCCGTCACGGCCAGGTGTTCCCGGCCGCCCGGTGGCCGAGCGCGGTGAGGGCCGGGGGTGGTGCGGCAGGCGGGGGCGGTGTGCGGCCGCAGCGGTGACCGTGTGCGGGCGCCGGGCCCGGTGCGGCGTCGGCCGCGGCCCGGGACCGCCGGCGCACCGCACGCCGCCTGCGGGCTGTCCGTGCCGCCGATGCCGTCCATGGCGCCCACGGAGGCCCTCCCCATGCGTCTGTTTCCGGAGGGCACTGTTCCACCGGTGGGAACCCCCGTACGGGAGCCGCAGGCCGGAAGGTGAGCACCCTCCTCAGGTCCCGTCCCGGGGGCCCGGCCCCCTAGGGGGAGCTCCGTAGTCGCGCCCAGGGGTCGTTCCTCCCACCGGAGGACGAGACGTGGGGGCCGTCTTCTTTAACGTGTTCTTACCTCGCCGATGCGGCCGGCCCCAGGGGCCGGGGTGGGGGAAACCCCCTCGAAAGACTGCGCCGGGCACCAGCGCGCCGGAACCCTCTTCCACCCGAGACTCGGAACGTACACAGAGACGTCCGCGCATCGGCCGACATAGGAGAAAAAACGTGACAACGGCTGTGACCATTCCCAGGCACGGGGACACTGGAGGGCGTACGGCCGTCGCTGCGCGAGCGCGGCAGGTCGTCAAGGCGTACGGGGCGGGCGAGACCCGCGTCGTGGCGCTCGACCACGTCGACGTGGACATCGTCCGTGGGCAGTTCACGGCGATCATGGGCCCGTCCGGGTCCGGCAAGTCGACGCTGATGCACTGCCTGGCGGGTCTGGACACGGTGACCTCGGGGCAGATCCACCTCGCCGACACCGAGATCACGGGCCTCAAGGACAAGAAGCTGACACGGCTGCGCCGGGACCGGATCGGTTTCATCTTCCAGGCGTTCAACCTGCTGCCGACGCTCAACGCGATCGAGAACATCACGCTGCCGATGGACATCGCGGGCCGTAAGCCCGATGCCGGCTGGCTGCAGCAGGTCGTGGAGACCGTCGGCCTCTCCGACCGGCTCAAGCACCGGCCCACACAGCTCTCCGGCGGTCAGCAGCAGCGCGTCGCGGTGGCCCGGGCGCTCGCGGCCCGGCCCGAGATCATCTTCGGGGACGAGCCCACCGGGAACCTGGACTCCCGGGCCGGCGCCGAAGTGCTGTCCTTCCTCCGCAGGTCGGTGGACGAGCTCGGCCAGACCATCGTCATGGTCACCCACGACCCGGTGGCCGCCTCCTACGCGGACCGGGTCCTCTACCTGGCGGACGGCTCCCTCGTCGACGAGATGCTGAACCCGACCGCCGAGCAGGTGCTCGACCGGATGAAGGACTTCGACGCGCGCGGGCGGACGTCATGACCGTGTGGAAGACCTCGATGCGCAACTTCCTCGCGCACAAGGGGCGGATGGCGCTCTCCGCCGTCGCCGTCCTGCTGTCGGTGGCGTTCGTGTGCGGCACGCTCGTCTTCACCGACACGATGAACACCACCTTCGACAAGCTCTTCGCCGCTTCGTCGGCCGATGTGACCGTGAGCCCGAAGGCCGCCGGGAACGCCGACGACGTCCCGGAGAACGGCAAGCCGGCATCGCTGCCCGCCTCCGCCCTCGCCCAGGTCGGGAAGGCCGACGGAGTGAAGGGCGCCGAAGGCGGCGTCATGAGCATGTCCGTCACGGTCGTCGACAGCCGCAACGAGAACATGGGCTCCGAGACCGGCGCCCCGACGATGGCGGGCAACTGGACGCGCAACGACCTGCGCTCCATGGAGATCGCCTCCGGGCACGCTCCGCGCGGCCCGACCGAGGTCATGGTCGACGCGGACACCGCGGAGAAACACCACCTGAAGATCGGTGACGAGCTGCGCACCATCACGGTCACCGGCGACGTCGAGGCGAGGATCAGCGGCATCGCCGCCTTCACCGTCACCAATCCGGGCGCGGCCGTCGTCTTCCTCGACACGGCCACCGCACAGCAGAAGCTGCTGGGAGCGACCGGCGTCTTCACCCACATCTCGGTCACGGCCGAATCCGGTGTCAGTGACACCCAGTTGAAGAAGAACGTCGCAGCGGCCCTGGGCGACGGCGCCGCGTACAAGCTGCAGACCCAGGACGAGGCCGTGGCCGCCAACAAGGACTCCATGGGCTCCTTCCTGGACGTCATGAAGTACGCGATGCTCGGCTTCGCCGGGATCGCCTTCCTCGTCGGCATCTTCCTGATCGTCAACACCTTCTCGATGCTGGTCGCCCAGCGGACCCGTGAGATCGGCCTGATGCGGGCCATCGGCTCCAGCCGCAAGCAGGTCAACCGGTCCGTGCTCGTCGAGGCGGTGCTCCTGGGCATCGTCGGCTCGGTCCTGGGCGTCGTGGCCGGTATCGGGCTCGCCGTCGGGCTGATGAAGCTGATGGGCGCCGTCGGGATGGAGCTGTCCACCGAGGACCTCACCATCGCCTGGACGACACCGGTGACCGGGCTGGCGCTCGGCATCGTCGTCACCGTCCTCGCCGCGTACATCCCGGCCCGCCGGGCCGGCAAGGTCTCCCCGATGGCCGCGCTGAGGGACGCCGGCACCCCGGCGGACGCCAGGTCCGGGTGGGTCCGGGCCGGACTCGGGCTGGTCCTCACCGGCGTCGGCGCCGGCTGCCTGTGGGCGACGACCAGGGTGGACGAGGCGGGCGAGGGCTCGCTCTACCTCGGCCTGGGCGTGGTCCTCACCCTCCTCGGCTTCATCGTGATCGGCCCGCTGCTCGCCGGAGCGGTCGTACGGGTGCTCGGCGTCCTCGTCCTGCGGCTGTTCGGCCCGGTCGGGCGGCTGGCGGAGCGCAACGCCCTGCGCAACCCCCGGCGTACGGGAGCGACCGGCGCGGCACTGATGATCGGCCTGGCCCTGGTGGCGTGCCTCTCGGTCGTCGGCTCGTCCATGGTCGCCTCGGTCACCGACGAGCTCGACAAGTCGGTGGGCACGGACTTCATCGTCCAGTCGAACACCGGTCAGCTGATCGTGCCGCAGGCCGCCGACGCCATCGAGAAGGTGCCCGGGATCGAGCACGTCACGCACTACAAGATGCTCGCCGCGAAGCTCACCAACCCCGACGGTTCGACGGCGGAGGAGCACGTCACCGCCGCCGACCCGACGTATCCGCAGGACCTGCGGCGCGAGACGACCGCCGGTGACCTGTCGAAGGCGTACGGCGCGGACTCCATGTCCGTCGGGTCGGACTACGCCGCGCTGCACGGGATCGAGGTCGGCGACGAGCTGACCGTCGCCTTCGAGGCCGGTGAGACCGCCAGGCTGGAGGTCGCCGCGATCACCTCGGACGACACGAACGTCGACCAGGGCGCGATGTACACCAACGTCACCACGGCAGAGCGTTATGTGGCCGACGACAGGATGCCCAAGGACATGATCATGTTCGCGGCGGCGGAGGAGGGCAGGGAGAAGGAGGCGTACGCCGCCCTCAAGAGTTCGCTCGCCGCGTACCCCCAGTACAAGGTGCAGAACCAGGCAGACTTCAAGCAGGACCTGAAGGACCAGGTCGGCCAGCTGCTGAACATCGTGTACGGCCTGCTCGCCCTGGCGATCGTCGTCGCGGTGCTCGGTGTGGTGAACACCCTGGCCCTGTCGGTGGTCGAGCGGACCCGTGAGATCGGCCTGATGCGGGCGATCGGCCTCTCCCGCCGCCAGCTGCGGCGCATGATCCGGCTGGAGTCCGTGGTCATCGCCCTGTTCGGCGCGCTGCTCGGACTCGGCCTGGGCATGGGCTGGGGCACCTCGGCCCAGAAGCTGCTGGCCCTGGAAGGCCTCGGGGTCCTGGAGATCCCGTGGCCGACGATCCTCACCGTGTTCGTCGCCTCGGCCTTCGTCGGACTGTTCGCCGCGCTGGTCCCGGCCTTCCGGGCCGGCCGGATGAACGTCCTGAACGCGATTGCCACGGACGGGTGACGGAGCCCGCCGTAGGATGACTGATCCGGCCCCGGGGCGTTCCTCCAAACGCCCCGGGGCCGGTTCGTGTCCCGCCGCCTCCGTCAGGCGTGCATGACCGGCACGTCGTACTGGGGGATCCACTTGTCGCGGGTGACGATCGTCAGCCCCTCCGTCTGGGCCTGGGCGACGAGGACGCGGTCGAAGGGGTCGCGGTGGAGCGGGGGGAGACGGCCGGCGCGTACGCCGTGCTCGGCGGTGATCGGCAACGGCCTGAACTGCATGTCTCTGGCGCGCTCGGCGAGGTCCGAGGTGCCTTCCAGTTTTCCGAGGCTCTGCTTGATCGCGATCTCCCACGGGGTGGCAGCGCTGACACGGACCTCGGACTCGGTGCGCAGAAGCTCCCTCACCTCCTCGGGAAGCTCCGGCGAGGCGTTGAGCCACCACAGGACGACGTGTGTGTCGAGAAGAAGCCTCATCCACGCATCCCGAACGCTTCGGCGATGTCGTCGGGTAGCTCGTCGAAGTCCTCAGGGATATGAATCTGTCCCCGAAGTGCGCCGTAGTCGGTCCGGTTGACCTTGGACCGAAGCGGCACGACCTTCGCGATCGGCTCCCCCGCCCGGCTGATGACGACCTCCTCGCCGGTCTCGACCTGCTGCAGTATGCGCGAGAAGTGGGTCTTGGCCTCGTGCACGTTGTACTGCCGGGCTGCTTCCATGACTGCCTCACAGGGGCACAAGTGGACTAAATGCTGGACTAAGGCTAGCCCCGCTGCCGCCGTCCGGACAACGGCGTTCCCTCGCGCGAGTGACACACCGGCGTCGTACGCTGGAGCCCCCGGCCCGTGCCACGTGTCGGGCCCTTCGCGTTGCTCACTCGCCACACCGGACGGAATCCCTTCATGAGCCTGCACGGTCTGCTGGACGTCGTCGTCACCGACCCGGCGCTCTCCGAAGCGGTGAAGGCCGCCGCCGACGGCCACCGGGCCCATGTCGACCTGGTCGGTCCGCCCGCCGCACGCCCCTTCGCCGTGGCCGCGCTGGCCCGCGAGGCCGGGCGTACGGTGCTCGCCGTCACCGCGACCGGCCGCGAGGCCGAGGATCTGGCGGCCGCGCTGCGGACCCTCCTGCCTCCCGACACGGTCGCGGAGTTCCCCTCCTGGGAGACCCTGCCCCACGAGCGCCTCTCGCCCCGTTCGGACACCGTGGGCCGCCGCCTCGCCGTGCTCCGCCGCCTCGTGCACCCCCGGCAGGACGACCCGGAGACCGGGCCGGTCAGCGTGGTCGTAGCGCCGGTCCGCTCCGTGCTCCAGCCGCAGGTCAAGGGGCTCGGAGACCTGGAGCCCGTCGCGCTGGGCAGCGGGCAGACCGCCGACCTCGGCGAGGTCGTGGACGCACTCGCGGCAGCGGCGTACGCCCGTGTCGAACTGGTCGAGAAGCGAGGGGAATTCGCCGTACGCGGCGGCATCCTGGACGTCTTCCCGCCGACCGAGGAGCACCCCCTGAGGGTGGAGTTCTGGGGCGACGACGTCGAGGAGATCCGCTACTTCAAGATCGCCGACCAGCGGTCCCTGGAGGTCGCCGAACACGGGCTGTGGGCCCCGCCCTGCCGTGAGCTGCTGCTCACCGAGGACGTACGCGCCCGGGCGGCGGCCCTCGCCGAGGAGCACCCGGAACTCGGCGAGCTGCTGGGGAAGATCGCCGAAGGGATCGCCGTCGAGGGCATGGAGTCCCTCGCCCCGGTGCTCGTCGACGAGATGGAGCTGCTGCTCGACGTCCTGCCGAAGGGCTCGATGGCGCTGGTCTGCGACCCGGAGCGGGTGCGGACCAGGGCGGCGGACCTCGTGGCCACCAGCCAGGAGTTCCTCCAGGCGTCCTGGGCGGCCACGGCCGGCGGCGGTGAGGCCCCGATCGATGTCGGCGCGGCCTCCCTGTGGGGCATCGCCGATGTCCGGGACCGGGCCCGTGAGCTGGGCATGATGTGGTGGTCCACCTCCCCGTTCGCCGCCGACGAGGAGCCGGAGGGCGACACCCTGAAGCTCGGTATGCACGCCCCCGAGGCGTACCGCGGCGACACCGCCCGTGCGCTCGCCGACACCAAGGGGTGGCTCGCCGACGGCTGGCGCACGGTGTACGTCACCGAGGGGCAGGGACCCGCCTCCCGTACGGTCGAGGTGCTCGGCGGCGAGGGCATCGCGGCCCGTCTCGACCAGGACCTGGCGGAGCTCACGCCGTCGCTCGTCCACGTCTCGTGCGGAGCCATCGACCACGGTTTCGTCGACCCGGCGCTGAAACTGGCCGTGCTGACCGAGACGGACCTGACCGGGCAGCGCACCGCCAGCAAGGACCTGGGCCGGATGCCGGCCCGGCGCCGCAAGTCCGTCGACCCGCTGACGCTGCAGGCGGGTGACTTCATCGTCCACGAGCAGCACGGTGTCGGCCGCTACATCGAGATGGTCCAGCGCACCGTGCAGGGCGCGACCCGTGAGTATCTCCTCGTCGAGTACGCCCCCGCCAAGCGCGGCCAGCCCGGGGACCGCCTCTACATCCCCACCGACCAGCTGGAGCAGGTCACCAAGTACGTCGGCGGCGAGGCGCCGACCCTGCACCGGCTCGGCGGCGCCGACTGGACGAAGACGAAGCAGCGGGCCAAGAAGGCGGTCAAGGAGATCGCCGCCGACCTGATCAAGCTGTACTCGGCGCGGATGGCCGCCCCCGGTCACGCCTTCGCCCCGGACACCCCGTGGCAGCGCGAGCTGGAGGACGCCTTCCCGTACGCGGAGACGCCCGACCAGCTGTCCACGATCGCCGAGGTCAAGGAGGACATGGAGAAGTCCGTCCCGATGGACCGGCTGATCTGCGGCGACGTCGGGTACGGCAAGACGGAGATCGCGGTGCGCGCGGCCTTCAAGGCGGTCCAGGACGGCAAGCAGGTCGCCGTCCTCGTCCCCACGACCCTCCTCGTCCAGCAGCACTTCGGCACCTTCACCGAGCGGTACGCCCAGTTCCCGGTCAACGTGCGGGCGCTGAGCCGCTTCCAGTCGGACACCGAGTCGAAGGCGACGCTGGAGGGGCTGAAGGACGGGTCCGTGGACCTGGTCATCGGCACGCACCGGCTGTTCTCGTCGGAGACGAAGTTCAAGGACCTGGGCCTGGTCATCGTGGACGAGGAGCAGCGCTTCGGTGTCGAGCACAAGGAGCAGCTGAAGAAGCTCCGCGCCAACGTGGACGTGCTCACGATGTCGGCGACGCCCATCCCCCGTACGCTCGAGATGGCCGTCACGGGTATCCGTGAGATGTCGACGATCACGACGCCCCCCGAGGAGCGGCACCCGGTCCTGACCTTCGTCGGTCCGTACGAGGAGAAGCAGATCGGCGCGGCCGTGCGTCGTGAGCTCCTGCGTGAGGGCCAGGTGTTCTACATCCACAACCGGGTCGAGTCCATCGACCGGGCCGCGGCGCGGCTGCGGGAGATCGTGCCCGAGGCGCGGATCGCCACGGCGCACGGGCAGATGGGGGAGAGCCAGCTGGAGCAGGTCGTCGTCGACTTCTGGGAGAAGCGGTTCGACGTCCTGGTCTCGACGACGATCGTCGAGTCCGGCATCGACATCTCCAACGCCAACACGCTGATCGTGGAGCGCGGCGACAACTTCGGTCTCTCCCAGCTGCACCAGCTGCGCGGCCGTGTCGGCCGCGGCCGGGACCGGGGCTACTCCTACTTCCTGTATCCGCCGGAGAAGCCGCTGACCGAGACCGCGCACGAGCGTCTGGCGACCATCGCCCAGCACACCGAGATGGGGGCGGGCATGTACGTGGCGATGAAGGACCTGGAGATCCGCGGCGCCGGAAATCTGCTCGGGGGTGAGCAGTCCGGCCACATCGCGGGTGTCGGCTTCGACCTGTACATCCGGATGGTCGGTGAGGCCGTGGCGGACTACCGGGCGGCCGTGGACGGCGGGGTCGAGGAGGAGCCGCCGCTGGAGGTCAAGATCGAGCTTCCGGTCGACGCGCACGTCCCGCACGACTACGCCCCGGGTGAGCGGCTGCGCCTGCAGGCGTACCGCTCGATCGCCTCCGCCAATTCGGAGGAGGACATCAGGGCGGTGCGTGAGGAGCTCACCGACCGCTACGGCAAGCTGCCGGAGCCGGTGGAGAACCTGCTGCTGGTGGCGGGGCTGCGGATGCTGGCCCGGGCCTGCGGGGTGGGCGAGATCGTCCTGCAGGGCCCGAACATCCGCTTCGCGCCGGTGGAGCTGCGGGAGTCGCAGGAGCTGCGGTTGAAGCGGCTGCACCCGAAGACGGTCATCAAGCCGGGGGCCCGCCAGATCCTGGTGCCGCGGCCGACGGCGGGCCGGATCGGCGGGAAGCCGGTGATGGGCCGCGAACTCCTTTCGTGGACCGGGGAGTTCCTCACGACGATCCTGGGGTCGTAGGGCGAGGGGCCTCGCCGGGCGTCAGCCGCCCGGACGGCTGCCGGGCCTGAAGAGCATCCCGGCCGCCGTCCGGAACGCCTCCTCCGGGGCGCGGCCTTCGAGGGCGTCGGAGAGGTTGCCGCTGAGCAGGAGAGTCGCGAAGCCGTGGGCCAGGGACCAGGCGGCGACGCCGGCGAGGCGGGCGTCCTCGCCCCGGGGCGTGCCGGGCAGGGCGCTGACGCCTGTGCGCAGTGCCTCGGTGGCGCGCGCCTTCGCGGCGAGCAGGGCGGGGTCGTCGGCGCGGTGCAGTTCCGGGCGGAACATCACCTGGAAGTGCGCGGGGTGCGCGGCGGCGAACCGCACGTAGGCCACGCCCCGTTCCTGGAGGTCGGGGGCGCCGGTCAGGGCGTCGGAGAAGAGCGCGTAGCCCTCGGCCGCGACGGCGGTGAGCAGACCGGTGCGGTCCTTGAAGTGGTGGGCCGGCGCGGCGTGCGAGACGCCGGCCCGGCGGGCCAGGTCACGCAGGGAGAGTGCGTCGGGGCCGTCGGCCGCGATGACGTCGAGCGCGGCCGCGAGGACCGCCCTCCGCAGGTCGCCGTGGTGGTAGGTGCGCTCGCTGCTGCTCATGGGGTCCCACGGTACCCGAGATCTAGTCATTGACAAGTTCAAGGGGCGGGCGCATGCTGGATCCGGAATCTAGTCGATGACAAGTTTCAGGTGACGGGAGATCCGGGTCATGGCCGACGAACTGGGACGCGTACGTCAGATGTGGCACCTGCTGGAGCCGCTGCACGCCGTCTTCCACTACGCCCCGCAGGTGACCGGGGAGGCCGCCGCTCTCGGGTACGCCACGGACGAGCGCTGGCCCGGTTACTTCGCGTGGCGCGGGGCGCCTCTGGGGGCGGTGGACGCGGACCGGGTGACGGCCGTGTTCCACAGCTTCAGCCCGGCCATGGTCGCCCGGTACGTCCCCGCGGCCTGGGACGTGGCGGAGCCGCGGGAGGTGCTCGCGGCGCGCACGAGGGCCGTCGACCGGGCGTACCGGGCGCTGTTCGGTGCCCGGGTGGAAGGGGCGGAGTTCGCCGAGGCCGCCGCCCTGGCACGCCGGGCTGCCGAGGCGGCGGACGTCACGGGCCGGCCGCTCGCCGGGGCCAACGCGGCCCTGCCCTGGCCCGAGGCGCCGCATCTGGTGCTGTGGCAGGCCGCCACGGTGCTGCGGGAGCACCGGGGGGACGGGCACGTCGCGGCGCTGGCCGCGGCGGGGCTGGACCCGGTGGAGTCACTGGTGTCCTTCGCGGCGGTCGGTGCGGCCCCGCCCGAGGTGTTCGCGAGCCGGGGCTGGAGCGCGGCCGAGTGGGAAGGGGGCCGGGCCCGGCTGGCCGGCCGGGGGTTGGTGAGGGCGGACGGGGCCGCCACCGAGGCCGGGCGGGCGCTGCGGGCGCAGGTGGAGCGGCGGACGGACGAAGCCGCGTCGGGCCCCTGGGCGGCGCTCGGGGCGGAACGGCGGGAGCGTCTGGTGGAGTTGCTGGGCCCGCTGTGGGTGGAGGCGATCGGCTCCGGGCTCCTGCCTTCCGAGACGACGCTGGGCATCGGGAAGGTCTGAACGGCGTGCGGCGCCTACGCTGACCGCTGTGACGCCTCTTCCTGCCGTACGCCGCCCGCACCGTTATCGCCTGGCCCCGTTGCTGACGCTGGCCCTGACCGGATCGCTCGCCCTGACCGGCTGCGACGCCCTGAGTGATCCGCCCGGCCCCCCGGCCGCCGGCGGTACGGCGCTCCGGGCCGCCGAGGAGCTCACGGTGAAGGGCCGTGCGCCGAGGACGGGGTACGACCGGGACGCGTTCGGGTCCGCCTGGGCGGACACCGACCGCAACGGGTGCGGCACCCGGGACGACGTACTGGCGGATCAGCTGACCGGTGTCGCGCGGGACGCGGACGGCTGCAAGGTGCTCAGCGGGGTCCTCGACCCCGATCCGTACACCGGCACCCGCATCACGTTCGTGCGGGGCCGCAGCAAGGTGGACATAGACCACCTCGTCGCCCTGTCCGACGCGTGGCAGAAGGGCGCCCAGCAGTGGAGCGCCGGCAAGCGGCGGGCCTTCGCCAACGACGAGCTCAATCTGGTGGCCGCCGATTCGTCCGCCAACCGCCGCAAGGGGGACGGGGACACCGCGACCTGGCTTCCGCCCAACAAGGCGTACCGCTGCACGTACGTGGCGGGCCAGGTGGCGGTGAAGGCCAAGTACGGGCTGTGGGTGACGGCGGCCGAGAAGGCCGCCATGACCGAGGTGCTGTCCGGCTGCCCGGACCGGAAGCTGCCCGTCGGCGGCAGCCCGACCGAAGCGCCCGCGCGCTGACGGGATCCGTACCGCCGACGTGAATACTGGGCGCATGTGGAAGTGGCGGCTGACGGCCGCGGGGATGAACGTGCTGCTCGGGGTGCCGGGCGTCGTACCTGTCTGGCTGATCTGGTACTACCTGTCGAACGGACCGCTCGCGGACGCCGGCTGGACCTCCCGTGAACCGACCGAGAACGACGGCATGCAGCTGTGGCTGGTCATCGTCGTGTTCGTGGTGGCGGTGTTCGGCGTCATCTGGTGGCTCGCCAACGACTGGGCGCGGCGCAGGACCGCGCTGGCGCCGCATGTGTACTGGACGGCCGGTGCGCTGCTCACCCTCGTGCCGACGGGGGTGCTCGTCGCCGGCTCTGTGTGAACCGGGACCGGGCGGCGCCTGCCGTGACCGCATGGACCTGAAGATCACTACGCTCGCCGAGCGACCGGCCCGACGTGGCGCGGGCCGTCGACGAGGTGAAGAGGCTGCTCGGCGAGGGCCGCATCACCCAGGCCGTCGACATCCTCGGGGGGATCCTGCCGGCCGCCGCCGCGGAGCGCGGCGAACACTCGCCGGTCGTACGGATCCTGCGCAAGCAGTACGCGGCGACGCCGATGGACGACGGCCAGTACCGCCGCGCCCTCCCGGAACTCCGCCGCCTCGCCGACGACCGTGCGGCGGAGGCGGGCCCCGCGGACCCGCAGACCCTGCAGTTCCGTCACGACGCCGCCCAGTGCCTGGAACAGCTCGGCGAGGCTGCCGCCGCCCTCGTCGAGTACCGCGCCGTCCTTCCCCTCTACGAGAACGGTTACGCGGCCTCCTCCGGCCCCGGCCGTGCCTTCGGCATCCGCCACCGGATCGGCCACCTCCTGCTCGGCATGGGCGACCACACGGCGGGCCGCGCACAGTTGCAGGGCCTCCTGTACGACACGGAACGCGCCTACGGCCCCCACCACCCGCTCCCCACGGAACTCCGCCGGCAACTGACCCACCACCAGGAAGTACGCGGTTCGGTGGAGGACGGGCGACGGCCGAGAGGCGAGCCGCAGGAGATTCCTCCCCGCCCCCCGCACCGACCGGTCCGGAAATCGTTGGTCGAAGCAGTGGCCCGAATCACGTCCACTGCCTAACATCGATCACCGCAAGGCTTTGTGCACTGATGCACAAACTCTCCCCGGGAGGCTCCTTTGCACCGCCGACGTCGCACCGCGCTCGCCCTTTCCGCCGCCACGCTCGTCGCGGCACCGCTCCTGACCGCCTGTGGCGGCGAGGCCCACCCGGGTGCCGCGGCCGTGGTGGGCGGGGACCGGATCGACGTGGCCACGGTCCAGGCGCAGGCAGCCGATGTGCGCAGCGCCCAGCAGGACTCGGAACGGTCCCAGGAACTGGTGACGAAGTCGGGCCAGCTGACCCGGGTCAAACTGTCCGGTCTCATCTTCGGCCGGGTCCTGGACCGTGCCGCGAAGGACGCGGGGGTGAGCGTCAGCCGTAAGGAGATCCAGCAGATCCGCAGTGACGCCGCCGCGCAGTCCGGCGGTGACGAGGGAGTGCGGACGCTGATGCTGGAACAGCGCTGGGTGGCGCCCGGCCAGATCGAGGAGAGCCTGCGCCAGGAGGTCCAGCTCCAGAAGCTGGCCCGGGCGCTGAAGGCCGACCTGCAGAGCCCCGCCGGGGTGCAGGCCGTCGGGCAGGCCCTCACCGAGGCGTCGAAGGCGCTGCGCATCGACGTCAACCCGCGCTACGGAAGCTGGGACGACCGGAAGGTCCAGCTCAGCACCTACAAGGCGTCGTGGATCAAGCAGGTCACCCCCGTGCAGGGGCAGGAGCCCGGGGCCGGCGCCTGACCTCGTCCGCCCGGGGGTAGGTTCGGGGGCGTGAACGCTGAAGCTCCCGGCCGTATCGTCCTGCTCACCGCCAGCCACCGGGTCGCCCCAGGCCTGCTGTCCTGGCCCGCCTGGCAGACGCTGCACGCCGCCGACCGGGTGCTGTGCGCCGGGCGGGACCATCCGCAGCTGCCGTATCTGAGGGAGGCGGGCGTCGCCGTCGAGCACACCGCGCCCTCGGCCGAGGAGCTCGTGGACGACTGCGCGGGCGGCAGGACCGTGGTGGTGCTGGTGGGCGGCGAGGGCGATCAGCGGCTCACCGACGGCCTGGCCCGGCTCGGTGGTTCGGGCCGGGTGCAGATGCCGGATCTGGAGCTGCTGCCCGGTTCGTACGATCTGCCCGGCGCGCGGCTCCTGGATCTGGTCCAGGTCATGGACCGGATCCGGCTCGAATGCCCGTGGACCTCGCAGAAGACGCACCAGGGCCTCGCGAAGTACGCCATCGAGGAGGCCTACGAACTGGTCGAGGCCATCGAGGACGGCGACCGTGAGGAACTGCGGGAGGAACTCGGCGACGTACTGCTCCAGGTCGTCTTCCACGCGCGCATCGCGCAGGAGGACCAGGAGGAGCCGTTCGGTATCGACGACGTCGCGGCCACGATCGTGGAAAAGCTGATCCACCGGCACCCGCACGTGTTCGGCGACGAGACCGCCGAGACCCCGGAGGACGTCCACGCGCACTGGCTGCGGACGAAGGCGATCGAGAAGCAGCGCGCATCGGTCACCGACGGGGTGCCGCTCGGTCAGCCCGGCCTGGCGCTGGCGGCCAAGCTCGGCAGCAGGGTCCGTACCGCGGGCCTCGACGTCGCACTCCCCGAGGGCGACGGGGTCGGCTACCGGCTGCTCGCCCTCGCCGTACGGGCCGAGGAGGACGGCACCGACCCGGAGGCCGCCCTGCGGGCCGCCGCCCGCGCCTACCGGGACGCGATCCGGGCCGCGGAGGGGCCCGGTGCCGCTCCGGATAGCGTCGAGGAGTGAACGACAGCCCCGAGACGGCCTCCGCGCCCGACGCAGCACCAGAACTCTTCACCTGGGAGTTCGCCACCGACCCGTACCCCGCCTACGCCTGGCTCCGCGAGCACAGCCCCGTGCACCGCACGGCGCTGCCCAGCGGTGTCGAGGCCTGGCTGGTGACCCGGTACGCCGATGCCAGGCAGGCCCTCGCCGACACCCGGCTCTCCAAGAACCCGGCCCACCACGCGGGGCCCGCGAACGCCAAGGGCAAGACCGGCATCCCCGGGGAGCGCAAGGCGGAGTTGATGATGCACCTGCTGAACATCGACCCACCGGACCACACCCGGCTGCGCCGGCTCGTGTCCAAGGCGTTCACGCCGCGCAGGGTCGCGGAGTTCGCACCGCGCGTGCAGGAGCTGACGGACCGCCTCATCGACACCTTCGTCGAGGAGGGGAAGGCGGACCTCATCCACGACTTCGCCTTCCCCCTTCCCATCTACGCGATCTGTGACCTGCTCGGTGTGCCGCGCGAGGACCAGGACGACTTCCGTGACTGGGCGGGCATGATGATCCGGCACGGTGGGGGGCCGCGCGGCGGGGTGGCCAGATCGGTCAAGAAGATGCGTGGCTATCTCGCCGAGCTCATCCACCGGAAGAGGGAGAGTCCCGGTGACGACCTGATCTCCGGGCTGATCCGGGCGAGCGACCACGGCGAACACCTCAGCGAGAACGAGGCTGCGGCCATGGCCTTCATCCTCCTGTTCGCCGGTTTCGAGACGACCGTGAACCTCATCGGCAACGGCACCTACGCCCTGCTGCGCAATCCCTCCCAGCGTGAACGTCTGGAGCGCTCGCTGGCGGCGGGGGAGACGGAACTGCTCGCCACGGGCATCGAGGAACTGCTGCGCTACGACGGACCGGTGGAGCTCGCCACATGGCGCTACGCCACCGAGCCCGTGACGCTGGGAGGTCAGGAGATCGCGGCGGGGGACCCCGTTCTCGTGGTGCTGGCCGCCGCCGACCGGGACCCGGAGCGGTTCCAGGACGCGGACACCCTGGATCTCGCGCGGAGTGACAATCAGCACCTGGGATACGGGCACGGCATCCACTACTGCCTGGGGGCGCCGCTGGCCCGGCTGGAGGGGCAGGTGGCACTGGCGACGCTGCTGAGGCGCCTCCCCGACCTGCGGCTCGCTGCGGAACCCGCCGATTTGCGATGGCGTGGCGGGCTCATCATGCGTGGACTGCGCACGCTTCCCGTGGACTTCGCTCCCGGGCATCCGGCCGGAAAGAATGACAGCCTGTCAACTCCGTGACTTTCACGTGATCTCCGCTGCATCGACTTGTGACACACGTTCGAGTAGGGCTAGGTTCACCGTTCGACTCACCCGTCACAAGTCAGTCACACGGAAGGCAAACCCATGGGCTCCGCGACCGGCAGACACCGTCGCCCTCGTCAGGCACCCGCCATCGTCGTCGCCGCAGGCGTCACGGGATCGGCCATCGCCATCCCGCTGCTCGGTGCGGGGGGTGCGCAAGCCGCGGAGGCGTCGACCTGGGACCGGGTCGCCGAATGCGAGAGCGGCGGCATGTGGAGCGCCGACCTCGGCAACGGCTACTACGGCGGCCTGCAGTTCTCGCAGGACGACTGGGCGGCCTACGGCGGCACGGCGTACGCCGCCCGCGCCGACCTCGCGAGCCGTTCGCAGCAGATAGCGGTCGCGGAGAAGGTGCTGGACGCCGAGGGCCCGCAGGCCTGGGCCAGTTGCGCCGTGATCTCCGGGCTTGCCCCGGACGGGACGCTGCCGGGCGTCGACCCGGGCGGGGAGCCGTCCGCCGAGCCCTCGGAGGCCGCGACCCCGTCCGGGACCCCCTCGGCCGAAGCCCCGGAGCCGGCGGACGGCCTCGAGGCCCCGGCCGGTTCCGGCGCGAAGGACGACGCGCGCGGGAACGTGTCCGACGGCACCACGGAGAAGGGTGACGAGACAGGCGCTTCGCCGTCCGCCACTCCGTCCCCCGGAACCTCCGGAACCCCCGAGACGTCCGGTGCGTCCGGTGCGGAGAAGGGGGACGGGGCGAAGGGCGGAAAGCACCGCGGCACGCCGGCCCCCGAGGCGAGCGCCGGACCGGAACTGGAGGACGGACGTGAATCCGGCCGTCACGCCTCGCGCGGTGACTCCGGGGCGCGTCAGGGTGCGGAGGAGGCGTACACCGTCCGCGAGGGTGACAGTCTCTGGGCGATCGCCGACGCGCAGGAGCTCCCCGGCGGCTGGACCGCGCTCTACGAGACCAACAAGGACGAGCTGGGCTCCGACCCGGACCTGATCCTTCCCGGCCAGAACCTGGAGCTCGGCATCGGTGCGGTCGTGCAGGACACCCTGGCGGAGACCACCGCCAACTGATCGAAAGCGGGAAAACGCCCCGAAAGCACGGGTAGTTCAGAGGCCTATGTCCACTTATGCGTAAGTGAGACATGGGTCTCTTTGCTTCAGTCGGCGCATCCCGCGTGCCCGGTCCGTCCATATCTGCTCCGACCTGCGAGAACGACCCGGCGCGCTTGATCGTTACGCGCTGATTGGCCGTTATGTCCGCCTTTGAATGTAGGGGTTGGGTGTGATTACGGTCGGAGCCGCTCGCACCGCGGGCACCTTCGACCGTCACGCCGAATCCTGCCGTCGGCCGAAGGGAACCGACGCGTAAAGCGCCGTAGGCAGGAGCGGGGGACCCAGGTAAGTGCCGGACCCGGCCGTCGGAAGACGGGCGAAGGTACGGCTTGGGGTGAAGTCTTCCGTGCATGCGGGAGGCCGGGCAGCTCACAGTCCGAACCCGACAGCTCACCTCGTAGGCGTCGGTGAGGAGAACCATGCTGCTTTCCAGCAAGGGCAAGCACCGCCGCCCGTCCAAGGCCGTCCGTATCGCGACCCTGGCCGGTGTCACCGGTGCTGCCGTCGCCGTGCCGCTCATGGGTGCGACCGGCGCCTCCGCCGCCTCCGTGGACACCTGGGACGCCGTCGCCCAGTGCGAGTCCGGCGGCAACTGGTCCATCAACACCGGCAACGGTTACTACGGCGGTCTGCAGTTCTCGCAGTCCAGCTGGGCGGCGGCCGGCGGCACGCAGTACGCCGCCCGCGCCGACCTGGCCAGCAAGGGTCAGCAGATAGCCGCCGCGGAGAAGCTCCTCGACCTGCAGGGCCCGGGTGCCTGGGCCTGTGCGGGCGCCGGCGGCCTGACGGACGACGGTGTGGACCCGGGTGTCGACACCGGCTCGGAGAAGAACGGCGACACGGCCCCGCAGGCCGCGCCGGAGCGCAAGGCCGAGCAGCCCACCACGCGCAGCGAGAAGCGCACGGCTCCCGAGGAGACCGTCACCACCCCGACCGGCGGCAAGGTCGAGAAGGGCGACGGCGAGTACGAGGTGAAGGCCGGCGACACCCTCAGCAAGATCGCTGACGCGAAGAAGGTCAAGGGCGGCTGGGAGAAGCTGTTCGAGCTGAACGACGACATCGTCGACCGGGCCGACCTGATCTTCCCGGGTCAGCAGCTCCACCTGAAGTAGCCGGAGACGGACCGGGGCCCTCCTCCGCCCCGGAGGCCCGGCCCGGCGCGCCGGCCCCCCGCGCGCCGGGCCGTGGCGTGTCCGGTACTCCCCGGCGGAGTGCCGGACGCGGGCTCGCCGGGGAGGGCGAGCGTTCGGTTCTTGTAGTTACTTGCCAGTAGAATTCTGGAGCTTTGCCCGTAATGCAGGTTCTTGGGTGCTTTTTCGTCCCAGGGGGCGGGCGGACGGCCGACGGAGCGGGCCGAGCCGGTTAGGCTCGTGGCGCAAGGCCACAGTGACCCTGCACAACCAGTGTCAGATCCCAGAAGGAGATGCCTCGTGCCGTCCATCGACGTCGTCGTAGCCAGGGAAATCCTCGACTCCCGGGGTAACCCCACGGTCGAGGTCGAGGTTGGCCTCGACGACGGCAGCACGGGACGTGCTGCCGTTCCGTCCGGCGCCTCCACCGGTGCGTTCGAGGCCATCGAGCTTCGCGACGGTGACCCCAACCGCTACCACGGCAAGGGCGTCGAGAAGGCCGTTCTCGCCGTGATCGAGCAGATCGGCCCGGAGCTCGTCGGCTACGACGCCACCGAGCAGCGCCTCATCGACCAGGCGATGTTCGACCTGGACGCGACCGAGAACAAGGGCTCCCTCGGCGCCAACGCCATCCTCGGCGTCTCGCTGGCCGTGGCGCACGCGGCGTCCGAGGCCTCCGACCTCCCCCTGTTCCGCTACCTCGGCGGCCCGAACGCGCACCTGCTGCCCGTTCCGATGATGAACATCCTGAACGGCGGCTCGCACGCCGACTCCAACGTGGACATCCAGGAGTTCATGATCGCGCCGATCGGCGCCGAGTCCTTCTCCGAGGCCCTTCGCTGGGGCGCGGAGATCTACCACACCCTGAAGAAGGTCCTGAAGACCAAGGGCCTGTCCACCGGTCTCGGTGACGAGGGCGGCTTCGCCCCCAACCTCGAGTCCAACCGCGCCGCCCTCGACCTCATCATCGAGGCCGTCAAGGAGGCCGGTTACGTCCCGGGCCGCGACATCGCGCTCGCCCTCGACGTCGCCGCGTCCGAGTTCTACAAGGACGGCGTCTACGAGTTCGAGGGCAAGTCCCGCTCGGCAGCCGAGATGACCGAGTACTACGAGGAGCTCGTCTCCGCGTACCCGCTGGTCTCCATCGAGGACCCGCTGTACGAGGACGACTGGGCGGGCTGGAAGGTCATCACCGACAAGCTCGGCTCCAGGGTGCAGATCGTCGGTGACGACCTGTTCGTCACCAACCCCGAGCGCCTCGCCCGCGGCATCGAGGAGGGCTCGGCCAACGCCCTGCTCGTCAAGGTCAACCAGATCGGTTCGCTGACCGAGACCCTGGACGCCGTCGAGCTGGCCCAGCGCAACGGCTTCAAGTGCATGATGTCCCACCGTTCCGGTGAGACCGAGGACGTCACGATCGCCGACCTCGCCGTCGCCGTGAACTGCGGTCAGATCAAGACCGGCGCCCCGGCCCGCTCGGACCGCGTCGCCAAGTACAACCAGCTGCTGCGCATCGAGGAGATCCTCGACGACGCAGCGGTCTACGCCGGACGTTCGGCGTTCCCGCGGTTCCGCTTCGAGGGCTGACAGCCCGGGTCCGGAGCACCAGCCTCCGTCCGTCCCCGCATCCGGTCCCGTACCGTGTGCGGGGACGGACGTGCGTAACGGGGAGGCGTGAGACATGGCCGGGAAGAACCGCGACCGGTTCTCCACCGCGACCAGGCTGCGACTGCTGGGGGAGCAGACGGCGGCCCGCGTCTACCGGTCCCAGAACCGGCGCCAGGCCCGCCGTTCCCGGCTCACCGGCCGGGCCGCGTTCCTCGCGCTGATCGTCTGCTCCCTGGTCGTGGCCCTCGCGTATCCCATGCGGCAGTACATCTCCCAGCGCGACCAGATCGCCGAGCAGGAGAGGCTCTCGCAGAAGGCGCGCGCACGGACCGAGGAGCTGCGCGACGAGAAGGCGCGGCTCGAGGACGACGCGTACATCCGTCGCCTCGCACGCCAGCACCTCCACTACGTGCTGCCGGGCGAGACCGCCTATACGGTGATCGACCCGGAGGCGGCCGAGGTGCGCCGGGGCGAGCCGGGGGCGACGGAGCGGCCCTGGTACTCGAACCTCTGGGACGGGGTCGACAGCGCGGACCGCGAATGACCCCGGCCGTGCACCGGGATCCGTGGCGCTCCGGACCTCTCCGGTACTCTCCCCGCACCGATTCACCCAGTCCGACCGATGACATTCAAGGCAGGCATGGACACGCCCCCTCCGCAGACCGAATCCACCACACCCACCGATGCGGACATCGCCGCGTTCGAGCTGCAGCTCGGCCGGCCGCCGCGCGGTCTGCGTGCCATCGCGCACCGCTGCCCGTGCGGCAACCCGGACGTGGTCGAGACACAGCCCCGTCTGGAGGACGGCACGCCGTTCCCGACGACGTATTACCTGACCTGCCCGCGCGCCGCGTCCGCGATCGGCACGCTGGAGGCCAACGGGGTCATGAAGGAGATGACCGAACGGCTCACGACGGACCCGGAGCTGGCGGCCGCCTACCGGGCCGCGCACGAGGACTACCTCGCGCGGCGTGACGCCATCGAGGTCCTGGAGGGCTTCCCGAGCGCGGGCGGCATGCCCGACCGGGTGAAGTGCCTGCACGTCCTGGTCGGTCACTCGCTGGCGGCCGGCCCCGGAGTGAACCCGCTGGGTGACGAGGCGATCGCGATGCTGCCGCAGTGGTGGGCGAAGGGCCCGTGCGTCACGCCGTGCGGCTCCGACGCCGGCCCCGACGCGTCCTGACCCCGCGCGGTACCCGTACAACCACAGGAGCCCCATGACCCGCGTTGCCGCCATCGACTGCGGTACCAACTCGATCCGTCTGCTCGTCGCGGACGTGGACCCCGCCACCGGGGAATTCGAGGAGATCGACCGCCGGATGCGGATCGTCCGGCTCGGCCAGGGGGTCGACCGGACCGGCCGGCTGGCCCCCGAGGCGCTCGAGCGCACCTTCGAGGCCTGCCGGGAGTACGCGGGCGCGGTCAAGGAACTCGGCGCCGAACGGCTCCGGTTCGTCGCCACGTCGGCCTCCCGCGACGCGGAGAACAGCGGCACGTTCGTCCGGGGCGTCCTGGACATCCTGGGCGTCGAGCCCGAGGTCGTCACCGGTGACCAGGAGGCACAGCTCTCCTTCGACGGGGCCACCAGGGAACTGGCGGGCGGCGACCACCTGGAGAAGCCGTATCTCGTCGTGGACATCGGCGGGGGCTCCACCGAGTTCGTCGTCGGCGACGACCACGTCCGCGCCGCCCGGTCCGTGGACATCGGCTGCGTACGCATGACCGAGCGTCATCTGGTCCTGGACGGGGCCGTCGTGGATCCGGTCACGCCCGAACGGGCCGCCGCGATCCGGTCGGACGTCGAGGCCGCCCTGGACCTGGCCGAGGAGACCGTGCCGATCTCTTCGGCGGCGACGCTCGTCGGCCTGGCCGGGACGGTCACCACCGTCGCCGCGATGGCGTTGGGGCTTGAGGAGTACGACTCCGAGGCGATCCACCACTCCCGGGTCTCCGTGGAGCAGGTCCGGGAGATCACCGCCCGGCTGCTCGCGTCGACGCACGAGGAGCGCGCGGCGATCCCCGTGATACACCCGGGCCGGGTCGACGTGATCACTTCGGGGGCGCTCGTCCTGCTCGCCGTGATGGAGCGGACCGGGGCCCGTGAGGTCGTGGTCAGCGAACACGACATCCTCGACGGGATCGCCTGGTCGGCCGCCTGATCACAGCGTCGGCGCGGACGCGGTGAGATGCCGCTCAGACGCTTTCCCGCCTGCACTTCTGAGCCCGCGAAGGCCTCTCCGGACCCGTCCGGGGAGGCCTTTCGCGCAGCGCCGCCGGAAAGTTCGTGAACTTCTTCACAAGGAATTCGGCCCCGCCGGGCGAAGTTCTTCCCCGGGGGAGCCGCGCGGGCCGCCCGCAGGCCCGCGCGATGGTGCCGCAGGGGTGTTGCGGGAGCGTGGCGGGGATGTGTACCGGGCGGGTGGTTCCTCCCGGCCGACGGCACAAGGGCCAGCTCACAAGTGGTGAACAACGTTCGCCGGGGCGTCGTGGTTCCCCGTTCCCACCATGACCTGGGTCACGTGGGCGGCGAAGTGTAGCAGAGGGTGGCGCATACCTTGTGAAGGGGCTCACGAGCATGGCCCCCGAGGGGGGTGGATACTCGATGGCATGAGCACCACGGAGCGTCCCAGGATCCTCGTTGTAGGCGGTGGGTACGTAGGCCTGTACGCAGCTCGTCGCATTCTGAAGAAGATGCGGTATGGAGAGGCGACCGTCACGGTCGTCGACCCGCGCTCGTACATGACGTACCAGCCCTTCCTCCCCGAAGCTGCTGCCGGCAGCATCTCGCCTCGGCATGTCGTCGTCCCGCTGCGACGCGTACTGCCCAAGGCGGAGGTTCTCACCGGCCGTGTCACGACCATCGATCAGGACCGCAAGGTCGCCACGGTCGCGCCACTCGTCGGCGAGGCCTACGAGCTGCCCTTCGACTACCTGGTCATCGCGATGGGCGCGGTCTCCCGCACCTTCCCGATTCCCGGCCTCGCCGAGCAGGGCATCGGTATGAAGGGCATCGAGGAGTCCATCGGTCTGCGCAACCACGTCCTCGAGCAGCTGGACAAGGCCGACTCGACGACCGATGAGGACGTCCGCCGCAAGGCGCTGACGTTCGTCTTCGTGGGCGGCGGCTTCGCCGGTGCGGAGACCATCGGCGAGGTCGAGGACATGGCCCGCGACGCGGCGAAGTACTACACGAGCGTGAAGCGCGAGGACATGCGCTTCATCCTGGTCGACGCCGCCGACAAGATCCTTCCCGAGGTCGGCCCGAAGCTGGGTGCGTACGGCAAGGAGCACCTGGAGAGCCGCGGTGTCGAGGTCTACCTCTCGACCTCCATGGATTCCTGCGTCGACGGCCACGTGGTGCTGAAGAACGGCCTGGAGGTCGACTCCAGCACGATCGTGTGGACGGCCGGCGTGAAGCCGAACCCGGCGCTGGCCCGCTTCGGCCTGCCGCTCGGCCCGCGTGGCCACGTGGACACCTCCGAGAAGCTCCAGGTGCAGGGCACCGACTACGTCTGGGCCGCGGGCGACAACGCCCAGGTGCCGGACATGGTCGGCCGTCGCGCGGGCAACCCGAACGCCTGGTGCCCGCCGAACGCCCAGCACGCGCTGCGTCAGGCCAAGGTCCTCGGTGACAACGTCATCTCCGGTATGCGGGGCTTCCCGCAGAAGGAGTACAGCCACGCCAACAAGGGTGCGGTCGCCGGGCTCGGCCTGCACAAGGGCGTCGCGATGATCGTCATGGGCAAGGTGAAGATCAAGCTCAAGGGACGTCTCGCCTGGTACATGCACCGTGGCTACCACGGCATGGCCATGCCGACCTGGAACCGCAAGATCCGGATCTTCGCGGACTGGACGCTGGCGATGTTCCTGAAGCGCGAGGTCGTCTCGCTCGGCGCCATGGAGACTCCGCGTGAGGAGTTCTACGAGGCGGCCAAGCCGAGCCCCGCGCCGGTCGTGGCCAAGGCCGACGGCGACAAGAGCAAGACCGGCGAGAAGGCCAAGGCCTCCTAGCGCGGGTACGTCATCGAAGGGGCCGTCCGCCATCCGTGGTGCGGGCGGCCCCTTCGGCGTCCCCGGGGCCGGGCTCCCAACTAGATGGTAAGCGCAGGTATTTTGCCGTTCCGTTGCCCCGGAGCGGGATGGTGCGGCCGCTGCGCGGCGTTGACGGCGGTGTACCTCGCCGTGGCCCCGAGGTGTCGCGGTCCGGTTCAGGTGCGTATATGCGAATTTAGGCACGTCGGAAACACCACCACGGAGGTGTGCACCATGGCCGATGCCGCATCGCGGCTGACCGCTCTTGCCGAAGAGCTGCTGGGAGAACCCCTGCCGGTCCGTATCCGGGCCTGGGACGGCAGCGAGTCCGGGACGCCGGGCGCCCCCACCCTCGTCCTGCGCCACCGCCGTGCCCTGCGCCGGCTGCTCTGGAAGCCGGGTGAACTGGGCCTGGCCCGGGCCTGGGTGGCCGGGGAGATCGATGTCGACGGCGACCTGTACGCCGCCCTGGACGCCGTGGCGGCGCTGCTCTGGGAGCGTGGTGCCGACGCGAAGGACCGTGTCCGTCCCGTCCGCGACCCGAAGGTGCGGGCGTTCGCCGCCGGCCTCGTACGGCTGGCCGGGCCCTGGCCGCCGCCTCCCCCGCCCGCCGAGGAGGTCCGCCGCCGCACCGGGCCGTTGCACACCAGGCGACGTGACAAGGAAGCCATCAGCCACCACTACGACGTGGGCAACGACTTCTACGCGATGGTTCTCGGTCCGTCCATGGTCTACTCCTGCGCCTACTGGCAGGACGGCGGCACCCTCGAGGAGGCCCAGCGCGACAAGCTCGACCTCGTCTGCCGCAAGCTCGCGCTCGAGGAGGGTGACCGCCTCCTCGACGTCGGCTGCGGCTGGGGCTCCATGGCCATCCACGCGGCCCGTGAGTACGGCGCCCGGGTCACGGGAGTGACCCTCTCCACCGAGCAGGCCGCTTTCGCCCGCAAGCGCATCGCCGAGGAGGGACTCACCGACCGGATCGAGATCCGTGTGCAGGACTACCGGGACGTCAGGGACGGACCGTACGACGCCATCTCCTCGATCGGCATGGCCGAGCACGTGGGGACGGCCCGTTTCCGTGAGTACGCCGACGACCTCCACGCACTCCTCAGGCCCGGCGGCCGGCTGCTCAACCACCAGATCGCCCGCCGCCCCGAGAAGGACGAGACGGCCTACCGCGTCGACGACTTCATCGACGCCTACGTCTTCCCCGACGGGGAGCTCGCCCCGGTGGGCCGCACCGTCGCCACCCTGGAGGAGGCGGGCTTCGAAGCCAGGGACGTCGAGGTGATCCGCGAGCACTACGCACTGACCCTGCGCCAGTGGGTGGCCAACCTGGAGAAGAACTGGAAGGAGGCCGTACGGGCCACCTCGCCCGGCCGGGCGAGGGTGTGGCGGCTCTACATGGCTGCCTCCGCGCTCTCCTTCGAGCACAACAAGATCGGCGTCAACCAGATCCTCGCGGTGCGTCCGCGGGAAGGCGGCGCGGCGGGCATGCCGTTGCGGGCCCGCGTCTGGACGGCGTCGGCGGACGCCTGATCAGGGAACGCGGAGGGGGCGGCACCCGCGTCGCGGGTGCCGCCCCCTCCGTCGTGGGGCTATTCCGTCTTGATCGCGGTGAGCATGTTCAGCTTCGCGCCGCTACGGGCCGGCCACAGGGAGGCCAGCACACCCACGAGGCCCGCGAGGACCAGGAAGAGGGCGAGCCGGTCCCACGGGACGACCAGGGCGTAGCCGGGGATGGAGGCGGACAGGCTCTTCCCGACGGCCCAGCCGAGGAACGTGCCGAGGCCCACGCCGACCACCGCTCCGAAGAGCGAGATGACCACGGCCTCCAGCCGGATCATGCGCTTGACCCTGCGCCGGTCCAGGCCGATCGCCCGCAGCATGCCGATCTCCTGCTGACGTTCGAAGACGGACATGGCCAGCGTGTTGACGACTCCGAGGACCGCGATGACCAGGGCCATCGCCAGCAGCGCGTACATGATGTTCAGCGCCGTGTTGATGAACCCGCCGAACATGTCCCGGATGCCCTGGCGGTCCACGACGCTCATCGCCGGGTTGTCGCCGAGCGCGTCGATCACGGCCTTCTCGTTGGCGGCGCTCTCGCCGCCGTCCATGGTCAGCCAGATCTCGCGGATGTCGGCGAAGCTCTCGTGCGGGGCGACGACGTCCTCGGGGATCAGGACCGGGGACAGGAACTCGTTGCCCTCGTAGAGCGCGCCGACCTTCAGGGTCTCCTTCTTCTCGTCCTGGTACGTCACGGGCACGCTGTCGCCGGTCTTCCAGCCATGCGACTCCGCGGTCTCACGGGCGACCGCGATCTCGCCGTCCTTCAGGGAGGAGAGGGATCCGGAGACGGTCTTCAGGGCGAAGACCTCCTCGACGTCGCCCGGGGTGACTCCGGAGGCCGAGACGCCTCCCTTGTCGACGGTGAGCCAGACGGACCGCTGCGGGGTGGCGGCGGTGACACCGTCAGCCTTGCGCAGGGCGGTGAGGGCCGACGCGTCGAGAGAGTCCCCGCTGGCCATCGAGACCATGTAGTCGGCCCGGATGTTGTCCGTCGTCATCTTGTCGATGGCCTGGCCGAGCGTGACACCGAGCACGGAGATACCGGTGACCAGGGTGAGCCCGATCGCCAGGGCGGACGCGGTGGCTCCGGTACGGCGCGGATTGCGGACCGCGTTCTGCGCGGCGAGCTTGCCGGACACCCCGAAGAGCTTCCCCAGCACCGGACGTGCCACGGCGATCACCGGCCGGGAGAGCAGCGGGATGAGCACGATGACGCCGATGAGGGCGAGGAAGGCCCCGGCGCCGATGAGCCACCGGCCGTTCTCGTCGCCCCGGGCGGCACCGCCGATGATCGCGGCGGAACCGAGGAGGGCGAACACCCCGCCGATCGAGTTCCGCACGACCAGCGACTTGGTGGTGGCCACCGCGTGCACGCTGCTCATCGCCGCGACCGGCGGGATCTTGGCGGCGCGACGGGCGGGCAGCCAGGCGGCGAACACGGTGATCAGCACGCCGACGGCGAACGCGGAGACGACCGCGGTGGGGGAGACGACCAGCGGTCCGGCAGGGATCTTCCCGCCGAACATGCCCATCGCGGAGCGCAGCCCCGTGGCGAGGCCGACGCCGAGGAGGAAACCGATGACCGAGGCGATCAGGCCGACCACGCCGGCTTCGAGCAGGATGGCCCGCTTGATCTGCCGGCGGGAAGCTCCGACGGCGCGCATCAGGGCGAGTTCCTTGGTGCGCTGGGCGATGAGCATGGTGAACGTGTTGGCGATCAGGAACACACCGACGAAGAGCGCGATGGCCGCGAAGGCCAGCAGCATCGAGTTGAGGCTCTTGAGGCCCGACTCGGTCATCTCGGCCTCCTCTTCGGCGAGGTCCGCACCCGTCCTGGCCTCGGCGTCCTCCGGGAGGAGGGGCTTCACGGCCTCCAGCAACCGCTGGTCGGACGTGCCGGCCGCGGCGGTCACGGTGATGTCCTTGAACTCGCCGGGTCGCAGGTAGAGCTGCTGGGCGACCTCGGTGTCGAAGAGGACCAGGCTGCCGCCCGCGTTCACGGCGCCGTCCTCGGTGGTGAAGACACCGGAGAGGGTGTACTCCTTCACCGGCCCGTTGGTGGCGACCCGGACCTTCTCGCCGACGCGGTACTCGCCCTTGTCCGCGCTGGTCCTGTCGAGGGCGATCTGTCCGGCCTCGACCGGGCCCGTGCCGTCGGTGAACGTGTACTGCGCGTCCTTGCCGTTCGCTCCCGGGGCGAAGTTGGAGCCGGTGTTGCTCCAGCCGTTGCCGATGAGCTTGCCCTCGGTGTCGGCGACGCCGGCGAATCCGGAGACCCGGCCGGTGGCCTCGGCCACTCCGTCGAGGCCCCTGATCTTCTCGAGGGTGGCCGCGTCGACGGCGGGTGTCTCCTTGTCGCCGCGCTCGGCCCAGGTCGTGACGGCGACGGCGATGTCGTCGTAGTTCTTGGCGGACTGGTTGCGGAAGGCGTTGCCGAGGGTGTCGGTGAAGACCAGGGTGCCGGAGACGAAGGCGACGCCGAGCATCACGGCGAGCACGGTCATCAGCAGCCTGGCCTTGTGCGCAAGGACATTGCGCACGGCGGTACGGAACATGTCGTCAATTCCTGGGGGAGTTCGGGAAGCGGAGGGGAGGAGCGGACAGCCGTCGTGTCAGCTGGTGCGGCCCTTCGCGTCGAACGCCTTCATCCGGTCGAGGACCCCGTCGGCGGTGGGGCTGAACATCTGGTCGACGACCGCCCCGTCCGCGAGGAAGACCACCCGGTCCGCGTAGGAGGCGGCCACCGGGTCGTGGGTCACCATCACCACGGTCTGGCCGAGCTCGCGCACCGAGTTGCGCAGGAAGCCGAGGACCTCGGCGCCGGAGCGGGAGTCGAGGTTCCCGGTCGGCTCGTCACCGAAGATGATCTCCGGCTGCGAGGCCAGGGCGCGGGCCACCGCGACGCGCTGCTGCTGGCCGCCGGAGAGCTCCGTGGGGCGGTGCTTCAGCCGCTCGGAGAGGCCCACCATGTCGATGACCCTCTGGAGCCAGGCGGCATCGGGCTTACGGCCGGCGATGTCCATCGGCAGGGTGATGTTCTCCAGGGCGGTCAGGGTGGGCAGCAGGTTGAAGGCCTGGAAGATGAAGCCGATCTTGTCCCGGCGCAGCTGGGTGAGCTGCTTGTCCTTCAGCGTGCCCAGCTCGGTCTCCCCGATGCGCACGGAGCCGCTGCTGAAGCTGTCCAGGCCGGCCACGCAGTGCATCAGCGTGGACTTCCCGGAGCCCGAGGGGCCCATGATCGCGGTGAACTCCCCCTGCGGGAAGTCCACGGTCACCCGGTCCAGGGCGACCACCTGGGTCTCGCCCTGGCCGTAGACCTTCGACAGCTCCGTGGCGCGGGCGGCGACCGCGGTGGTGCGGTGAACGGTGGTGGTGGTCACAGGGGTACTCCAGGTTCTGCGGCAGGTTCGCGGGGACCCCACCATCGTCCCCGCCGTACCGTGCCGGGTCGTCAGCCCTCGTGCCCGTTCCCGGGGCCCTCTTGAGTCGCACCCGTCAGGCGGTCGCGTAGTCCTGAGGTAGGAGACCGACCCGGAGTTCCGCCGTCCTCAACGAGGAGGGGCGGTGGAACCGCGGGGCACCAGACGGGCCGCCGCGTCCTCGAACCCGGGGGCCGAGCCGTCGGCCACCATCGCCAGCAGGGTGCGGGCCGCGTGGGCGCCGTACGCGGAGATGTCCCTGTTCAGTGCGGTCAGCGGGGGACGTACGACGCGGGAGAGCTGGGAGTCGTCCCAGGCGACGAGGGAGAGGTCGGCGGGCACGTCCAGCCCCATCTCCTGGGCGACCGAGAGCCCGGCCACGGCCATGATGTCGTTGTCGTAGATGACGGCGCTCGGCCGCGCGGCCGAGCTGATCAGCCGCCTGGTGGCGTGCGCACCCTCCTCGCCGGAGTAGTCGGTGTGCACCACCACAGGCTCCTCCAGGCCGAGTTCGGCACTGATCTCGCGCTGGGCGCGGTCGCGCAGCTGGGTGTGGATCAGCTCGGGCAGCCCGGCGACCCGGGCGACGGAGCGGTGGCCGAGCGCGGCCAGGTACGTCAGGGTGTCCCGCAGCGCCGCCGAGTCGTCCGACCAGACCGGGGTGAGGGACCCGGCCGCCGAGGGATGGCCGATCACGACGGCCGGCATGCCCAGCTCGGTGATGCCCCCGATGCGCGGATCGGGGGAGCGCACATCGGCGACGAACACCCCGTCGACCCGGCCTTCGCCCCACCAGCGGCGGTACACCTCCAACTCCTGTGCCGGGTCGGTGACGACCTGGAGGAGCAGGGCGCAGCCCCGGGAGGACAGTTCGGTCTCGATGCCGCTGATCAGCTCCATGAAGAACGGCTCGACCCCGAGCATCCTGGCGGGCCGGGACAGCGCGAGCCCCACCGTGCCGGCCCGGGCGTGGGTGAGGGCGCGGGCCGCGCTGTTGGGACGCCAGCCGATCTCCTGTGCGATGGCCTTGATGGAGGCGCGGGTCGCGGGGGAGACGCCGGGGCGGTCGTTCAGGGCGTACGACACCGCGACCTTCGACACCCCGGCGCGGCGCGCGATGTCGGCGATCGTGGGGCGGTGCTTGGACATGCGACCTCGCTTAACCGGTTCGTTTTTCAGGGGCCATCTTAGCCGCAGGTCCCTGACCTCCGTCTTCCCCGGTGCGGTCCAGACCTCTTCGACAAACCCTGGAAAAACACGTATGGGAGCGCTCCCTTTCCCTTGACACCGCTCCGGCACCCCCATACCTTCACGGCACTTACCCGGTTCAGTAACTCCGCTCGGCAGGAACGGCGCGGGGGAAAAGGAGGGGTTATGGGTACGCGTGCCCGGCTGCGGGTCACCACCGCACTCGCCGTGTTCACACTCGCCGCGAGCGCATGCACGGGAGGCGGCTCCGGGGCGGGGAGCACCGGCGGACCGGTCGGCAAGGGCGGTTCGCTACCGCGCAACGAGACGCTCTACACGACCGGCACCCAGTGGGGGCCCCCGGCCAACTACAACCCGCTGCGCAACTGGGACCACGCGACCGGCACCAAGGGACTCGTCTACGAGACGCTGTTCCACTTCGACCCGAACGAGGGGAAGCTGACACCCTGGCTCGCGGAGTCGGGCTCCTGGACCGGCGACAGGACGTACGAGGTGAAGCTGCGTCAGGGCATCACCTGGGCCGACGGCAAGCCGCTGACCGCCCAGGACGTGGCGTACTCCTACGGTCTCGGCAAGATCGAGGCCTCGGCCTTCCACTCGCTGTGGAGCTGGCTGTCCGACGCGAAGGCGGTGGATGCCACCACGGTCCGCTTCACCTTCGAGGAGGCCCGCTACCAGGAGTGGGACCACACCCTCTACGGCCAGCCGGTCGTTCCCGAGCACGTCTGGAGCTCGCGCACCGACGAGGACATCCTCAACGGCGTCAACGACAAGCCGGTCGGCACCGGCGCCTACCGGCTGAAGAGCAAGAGCCAGGACCGGGTCGTGTGGGAGCGGCGCGACGACTGGTGGGGCACGAAGGCCCTCGGCATGACGCCGGCCCCGCGCTACATCGTGGACGTCTCCAACCCGAGCAACGAGGTGGTCATCGGCCAGCTGGGCCAGGGCCGGCTGGACCTCAGCAACAACTTCCTGCCCGGTGCCTCCTCGCTGATCAAGAGCAAGAAGGTCGTGTCGTACTACGACGAGGCCCCGTACATGCTCTCGGCCAACACCGCCTGGCTGGTGCCCAACACCACCAGGAAGCCGATGGACGACGCCGCCTTCCGCAGGGCGCTCGCAGCGTCCGTCGACACCGGGAAGATCGTCAAGGGTGTGTACGGCGACCTGGTCAAGCCGGCCTCCCCGACCGGGCTGCTGCCGCAGTGGGAGCAGTTCGAGGACAAGGCCCTCATCGCGGAGAAGGGCTTCGGGCACGACGTCGCCGCGGCGAAGAAGGAGCTCGCGGACGCCGGCTACAAGGACACGAACGGCGACGGCTTCGTCGAGAACAAGGACGGCTCCGCCCTCGGCCTGAAGCTGGCCGTGCCCTCCGGCTGGACCGACTGGATGGAGGCGGCCAAGGTCATCGCCGCCGGGGCCGAGGACGCGGGCATCAGGATCAGCACCGAGTTCCCGGACCAGAACGCCCTCGGTGAGCAGCGCGGCAAGGGTGAGTTCGACCTCGTCATCAACAACGAGCGCCAGCTGTCCAGCACCCCGTGGACGTACTACGAGTACATGTTCCAGCTGCCCGTCCGGAAGCAGCAGAACACGGTCAACTTCGGCCGTTACGAGAACGAAGAGGCCTGGAAGCTGGTGCAGGATCTCAGCGCGGTCAGGACCGACGACACGGCGGGCATGAAGGCCGCCGTCTCGAAGATCCAGGACATCCAGCTGACCGAGATGCCCATCATCCCGCTCTGGTACAACGGCCTCTGGTCGCAGGCCACCACCGGAACCTGGAAGAACTGGCCGTCGGACGCCGCCGGAGCCCCCAGGACGGCACCGGCCCTGTGGCGCAACTGGCTGGAGATGGGCGGCTTCGAGACGCTTACGCAGCTGAAGCCCGCCAGGTGACGCGCCCGTTCTGATTCCATGACCGCCCCGTCGTGCGCGCGCCACCTGACCGTGCGCGCACGACGGGGCTCTCCACCAGGGGAGCCTCCTTGCGCCGTTACTTCGCCCGCAAACTTCTCGTCTACGCACTGACCTTCGTGGCCGCCGTCACCGTCAACTGGATGATCCCGCGCTTCATGCCCGGGGACCCGGTCGCGGCGATGGTGGCCAGGGCCCGGGTCTCGCAGCCCGAGGCCGCCGAGGCCATGCGCTCCTACTACAACGACCTGTTCGGTTTCGACGAGCCCCTGTGGCAGCAGTACCTCCACTTCTGGGGCGCGCTCCTCCAGGGCGACTTCGGGATCTCCATCCTCGTCTTCCCCACACCCGTCGGTGACGTCCTGCTCGACGCGCTCCCGTACACCCTCGGCCTGATGATCCCGTCCGTCCTGCTCAGCTGGTTCGCCGGCAACTGGATCGGCGCCCTGTCCGCCCGCCGCAAGGTGCTGGACAACACCGTGCTGCCGGTCGGCTACCTGCTGACCGCGATGCCGTACATGTGGATCGCCGTCATCCTCGCCTGGGCGTTCGGCGCCAACGCCGGCTGGTTCCCCGTATCGGGCGGTTACAGCCTGGACATCACACCCGGCTGGAGCGCCGCCTTCGCGCTGGACGCGCTGCACCACTGGGTGCTGCCGTTCCTCTCGCTCTTCCTGGTGGCCCTGGGCGGCTGGGCCATCGGCATGCGCAACATGATCATTTATGAGCTGGAGTCCGACTACTCCTCCTACCTGTCGGCTCTCGGCGCGCCCCAGCGCCTGATCCGCCGCTACGCGTTCCGTAACGCCGTCCTGCCCCAGGTCACCGGCCTGGCGCTGCAACTGGGTGTGCTGGTCGCCGGGGCACTCGTCACCGAGATCGTCTTCGCCTATCCGGGACTCGGCTCCCTGATCCTGGCCTCGATCCAGAACCAGGACTTCTTCCTGCTCCAGGGGGCGTTCCTGTTCATCGTCATCGGCGTACTGACCGCCAACTTCCTCATCGACGCCGTCTACGTCGTCGTCGACCCCCGCACCCGCACGGGCATGGCAGGAGGCACGTCATGAGCACACTGCCCGACCCGGCACCCGGGACCACCGCCGCACCGGCGGCGAAGCCCGGCAGCGAGTGGCTGCACTACGCGGTGCGCAACCCCAAGCTGATCATCGGCGCCGCCCTCGTCGCCCTCCTGCTCGCGGTCGGCACCGTCGGCCCGGTGCTGCTCGGCAACGACAACCCGAACGAGTACACCGGTCCCCAGGCCTCCGCGCCCGACGGCACGTACTGGATGGGCACCACGACCTTCGGCCAGGACGTGTTCGCGCAGTTCGTGCACGGGCTGCGCTCCACCTTCCTGGTGGGCGTCGTCGGCGGGGCGATCGCCGCCGTCATCGCCATGGTCGTCGGGTTCCTCGCCGGCTACCGGGGCGGACTCGTCGACGAGATCCTCAACATGCTCACCAACATCGTCCTGGTGCTCCCCGCCCTCGCGGTCCTGCTGATCATCAACGCCTACATGGGCGTGCGCGGCGTCGCCGTGCAGGGCCTGTTCATCGGGCTCACCTCGTGGCCCTGGGCGGCGCGCGCCATCCGGGCGCAGACGTTCTCGCTGCGCACCCGGGAGTTCGTGGACCTGGCCCGGCTCAGCGGGAGCGGCACCTGGCGGATCGTCTTCCGTGAGATCGCGCCCAACATGAGCTCGTACCTCTTCATGATGTTCATCCTGCTCTTCGGCGGGTCCGTCCTCATCGCCTCCTCGCTCGACTTCATCGGGCTCGGCCCGACCGAGGGCGTCTCGCTCGGCCTGATGCTGCAGAGCGCCCAGCAGTGGAGCGCGCTGCAACTCGGCATGTGGTGGTGGTTCCTTCCCCCGGGCGCCGGGATCACCGCGATCGTCGGCGCGCTCTACGTCGCCAACGTCGGTCTCGACGAGGTCTTCAACCCGAAGCTGAGGGAGTCCTGAGCAGATGACCCTGACCGTCAACGACCTGCGGGTCCACTACCGCACGCTGCGTGGTGAGGTCCGGGCCCTGGACGGCGTCGGCTTCGGCCTGGCGGACGGCGAGATCCTGGGCCTGGCGGGCGAGTCCGGCTGTGGCAAGACCACACTCGGCAAGTCCCTGATCCGGCTCGACGGCCGGATGCGCCACGCGGGCGGGACCGTCACCCTGGACGGCGACGAACTGCCGCTGTCCGACGACCGCGCGATGAACGCCTACCGCTTCCACAGGATCTCGCTCGTCCCGCAGTACTCGATGAGCGCCCTCAACCCGACCCGCCGCATCGGCCGCATGATCCGCGAGCTCCTCGCCTCGCGCGGCGTGAGCGTGGACACCGGCGAACTCCACCGCCGGCTCGCACTGGTCGGGCTGGCCCCGGATGTCCTGGAGCGCTACCCGATCGAGCTGTCCGGAGGCATGAAGCAGCGCACCGTCATGGTGATCTCCACGCTGCTCGATCCGTCCGTCCTCATCGCCGACGAGGTCACCTCGGCCCTGGACGTCTCCAACCAGCAGGCCGTCGTCGGCGCCCTCAGGGGCCTCCGCGACAAGGGTCTGGTCACCAGCATGATCTTCGTGACCCATGACCTCGGACTGACCTCGCACATCGCCGACTCGATCATGGTGATGTACGCGGGCAAACTCACCGAGAAGGCCCCCACGAAGGTGCTGACGACCGAGCCCCGCCACCCGTACACCAAGATGCTGATCGGCTCGCTGCCCCAGGTGGGCGCCCGTTACAAGGACAAGCCGCTCAAGGGCATCGAGGGCTCTCCGCCCTCCCTGCTGAACCCGCCGGCCGGCTGCCGCTTCCGCGACCGCTGCCCGCTCGCCGACAGCCGGTGCGCCGAGGAGCCGCCGGTCGTCGAGGTGGCCCCCCGTCACTCCGTCGCATGCTGGAAGGCGGCCTGATGCTGAGCCTCGACCGTGTCACCAAGACCTTCAGGGCCGGCGCCTTCGGCGGCGGCTCCGTCACCGCTGTGGACCGGGTGTCCTTCGAGGCGGCGCCCGGCGAACTGGTCTCGCTCATCGGCGAGAGCGGCAGCGGGAAGTCCACCATCGGCCGCATGGTCCTGGGGCTCACCGGGGTCAGTGCGGGCAGCCTCACGCTGGACGGCGAGCAGGTCCGGCCGGGCAAGGACTTCTACCGCCGGGTCCAGGGCGTCTTCCAGGACCCCTTCAGCTGCTACAACCCCGTCTTCAAGGCCGACCGGGTCTTCGCACTCGTCCGCCGCGCCTATCACCCGGGCGTCTCCGGCAAGGAGTGGGCCGAGCGGGTGGAGAAGGCGGTACGGGACGTGCGCCTGGACCCCGGGCAGGTGCTCGGCCGCTACCCGCACCAGCTGAGCGGAGGCCAGCTGCAGCGCCTGCTGATCGCCCGTGCCCTCCTGCTCGACCTGCGTTTCCTGGTCGCCGACGAGATCACCAGCATGCTCGACGCCTCCACCCGCGTCGACGTGCTCAACCTCCTCGCCGGCCTCAAGGAACGCGGCCTCGGCGTCCTCTACATCACCCACGACCTCTCGCTCGGCACCTACCTGGCCGAGAGGACGGTGGTGCTGCGGAACGGCCGCGTCGTCGAACGCGGCGACACGCAGAAGGTCTTCGGCAACCCCCTCCACCCCTACACCCGCACCCTCCTGGCCGCGGTGCCCCGGCTCAACCAGCCCTGGACGTCCGCCGGACCCGTGGAGGCCTGCGCTTACCACGAGGGGGGCGCGCGGGACACCGACCTGTACGAGACCGAGCCGGACCACTTCGTCGCCTGCGCCGGTCTCCCCGACTGCGGAAGGACCTCCGCGTGACTCCCCGCCACCTGCCCCTGCACGACGGCTGGACGCTCGTCGCCGACGGCCCCGTGCCGGCGGACCTGCCCGCCGGCGGCGTTCCGGCGACCGTCCCGGGCTGCGTCCACACCGACCTGCTGGCCGCCGGGCTGATCGACGACCCCTACCTGGACGACAACGAGAAGCGTCTCGGCTGGATCGGCCGCACCGACTGGACGTACCGCACCACGTTCGAATGGTCCACCGACGGCCACGAGTCCACCGACCTGTGCTTCGACGGCCTCGACACCGTCGCCACCGTCCTGCTCAACGGCACCGAGCTCGGCTCCACCGCCGATCAGCACCGCAGCTACCGCTTCCCCGTCCGGCCGCTGCTGCGCGAGGGCCGCAACACCCTCGTCGTGCGCTTCACCGCCCCGTACACCTACGCCGAGGCGCTGCGGGACAAGCTGGGCGACCTGCCGGGCGCGTACACCGAGCCGTACCCCTTCATCCGCAAGATGGCCTGCAACTTCGGCTGGGACTGGGGGCCGACGCTGGTCACCTCCGGCATCTGGCGGCCGGTCGCGCTGGAGTCCTGGACCGGTCCGCGCATCGCCGGGGTGAAGGTCCTCGCCGACCTCGACGGGGACGGGGCGCCGCGCCTGGCGGTCACCCTCGACGTGGACCGGGCGGGTGACGAGGAACTGACGGCGTCGGTCGCGGTGGCGGGCGTGGCAGCCGTGTTCACCGTCCCTGCGGGCGAGCACCGGGCCACTCACGCCCTTTCCGTCCCGGACGCCGAGGTCTGGTGGCCGCACAGCCACGGCGGGCAGCCGCTGTACGACGTCACCGTCGAGCTCGGCGAGGACGAGGTCCGGACCTTCAGGACCGGCTTCCGGGGCGTCGCCCTGGAGCGTGACGCGTTCCGGATCTCCGTCAACGGCGAACCCGTCTTCGTGCGCGGCGTGAACTGGATCCCCGACGACTGCTTCCCCGCACGGATCACCCGGCGGAGGATCTCCGACCGCCTCGACCAGGCGGTCGCCATGGGGGTCAACCTCATCCGTGTCTGGGGCGGCGGTCTCTACGAGAGCGACGACTTCTACGAGCTGTGCGACGAGAAGGGGCTGCTGGTCTGGCAGGACTTCCCGTTCGCCTGCTCGGCCTACCCGGAGGAGCAGCCGCTGTACGACGAGGTGGCCGCGGAGGCCCGCGAGAACCTCGTCCGGCTCGCCCCGCACCCCTCGCTGGTGCTGTGGTGCGGCAACAACGAGAACCTGGAGGGCCACGCCGACTGGGGCTGGCAGGAGGCGCTGGGGGGCCGGACCTGGGGCCACGCCTACTACCACGAGTTGCTGCCCGCCCTGTGCGCCGAGATCGACCCCTCCCGCCCGTACTGGCCGGGCTCGCCCTACTCCGGTTCCCCGGAGCTCCCCCCGAACGACCCCGCCCTCGGCACGGTCCATCTGTGGGAGGTGTGGAACCGGGTCGACTACCGCCACTACGCCGACACCGCCCACCGCTTCGTGGCGGAGTTCGGCTTCCAGGGCCCGCCCGCGTACGCCACCCTGCGCCGCGCCGTCAGCGGCCCGCTGGGTCCTGGCGCGCCCCTGGTCGCCCACCACCAGAAGGCGGAGGACGGCGACGCGAAGCTGCTGCGCGGCCTGGGCGACCACCTTCCGCAGCCGGCGTCCTTCGACGACTGGCACTGGCTCACCCAGCTGAACCAGGCCCGCGCGGTCGCCTTCGGCATCCGCCACTTCCGCTCGCACACCCCGTACTGCATGGGTGCGATCGTGTGGCAGCTCAACGACTGCTGGCCGGTCGTGTCCTGGGCGGCCGTGGACGGCGACGGCCGCCGCAAGCCGCTCTGGTACGCGCTGCGGAAGGTCTACGCGGACCGGCTGATGGCCGTACGCGACGGCGTCCTGCACCTGGTCAACGACTCGGCCCGTCCGTGGGAGGGCACGCTGCGGCTGACCCGGCGTTCCCTGGACGGTGCCGTCCTGGCCGAGGAGACGGCCGTGGTGGACACGGCGGCCCGCGGGGTCACCCGGGTGCCGCTGCCGCCGTCGGTCGCCGAGCCGGATGACAGCACCCGCGAGGTGCTGGTGGCGGAGCTGGGCGAGCTGCGGGCGGTCGAGTTCTACGAGGAGGACACCCGGCTCGTGCTGCCGCCGGCGCGTTACCACGCAACCGTCACCCAGGGTGACGAATCGGGCATCGGTTACCGGGTCACGGTGACGGCGCGGACGCTGTTGCGCGATCTCGCCCTGTTCCCCGACCGGCTGGATCCGGCGGCCGAGGTGGACGACATGCTCGTCACGCTCCTGCCCGGCGAGAGCACCGTGTTCCACGTCACGGGGGCGGTGCTGGAGGAGCCGGAGGCCCTGGGGTCACGGCCGGTCCTCCGGTGCGTCAACGACACCGTCGACGGGTGAGACGGCGGGACCCTGGCGAACGGTGGCGCGCCCATGGCGTATGGGCCGTACGGGTGCGGCGAGTTTCCGTCATTCCCGTTTGCCGGGGTTCGTCCACCTCGACCGGGTGGGGCGTGTGCTGATGCGGTGCAAGGTGTCTGACGACCCCTCACACAGTCAATAAAATAAGACAACATCGAGCGCCTGTTCCGCTGTTCGAGGGACGCCCCCGGATAGGGTCATGTGCCAGACGCGGAGCCGCGCGTCCACGCCCGGGTGGTGGAATGCAGACACGGCGAGCTTAAACCTCGCTGCCTCCTCGGGGGCGTGCCGGTTCGAGTCCGGCTCCGGGCACCACCCGTTCCGCCGGTGGGCCGGGTGGACCACACGGTGCTTCAGCCGTCAACTTCTCGCGTCGCTGTTTCGCCCGGGCGCGGCGCCTTCCCCGCTGTCACCGTGCGTAGGTGAACGTCCGCGCGTGCGACGCACACGGCCCGGAGTGCACGAGACCGCCATCCGTGGCGGCGGGGAGGGCACACGCGTGTGCGTGGGTGCGGGGTGCCTCCGTCCTCGTCGAGCCCGGCCTCCGCGCGCGGTCGCAGCAGCGTGGCGCCGCCTGTCCGGGCCCGCGAGGAATTCCCCGGTGGGGCGGCGAGAGTTCTCTCAAAGATCCTCCTCTGGCACTAGGGTCATTGTTTTGCCTACCCATTACTCTTGATGCAAGGCCACGCACGGTGGCCATGAAGGAGTGAAATGAGGAGCAGCAACCCGGTCTTCTCGCGACGGGGGTTCAGCCGCGACAACGGCTACGCGGGCTTCAACGCGGCGCCGCAGGCCGGGGCCCCCGCAGCGGGTGCCAACCCGTACGCGCAGGGCACCGCCGCCAACCCGTACGCCACGAACCCCTACGCCCAGCAGGACACCCAGTACGGCGCCCCGCAGGCGCCCGCGCGCTCCGGCGCGATGACGATCGACGACGTCGTCACGCGTACGGCGATGACGCTGGGCACCGTGGTGCTCACCGCCGCGCTCTCCTGGGCCCTGCTGCCGGTCGACGAGGCCAATCTCGGCAAGTCCTACGGAATCGCGATCGGCGCCGCCCTGGTGGCGTTCGTCTTCGCGATCATCCAGTCCTTCAAGCGCAAGCCGGCGCCCGCGCTGATCCTTGCCTACGCGGCCTTCGAGGGTGTCTTCCTCGGGGTGATCTCCAGCACGGTCAGCACCTACATCAGCCCCGGCACGGTGATGCAGGCGGTGATGGGCACCATGTGTGTCTTCGCCGGCGTCCTCATCGCCTACAAGATGCGCTGGATCCGCGTCACCCGCCGCTTCTACGGCTTCGTGATGGCCGCAGCGGTGGGCTTCGTGCTCCTGATGATGGTCAACCTGCTGTTCAGCGTGTTCGGCGGCGGTGACGGCCTCGGCTTCCGCAGCGGCGGCCTCGGTATCCTCTTCGGAGTCATCGGCATCATCCTCGGTGCGTGCTTCCTGGCCCTGGACTTCAAGCAGGTCGAGGACGGCATCAACTACGGCGCACCGCGCGAGGAGTCCTGGCTGGCCGCCTTCGGCCTCACCCTGACCCTGGTGTGGATCTACCTGGAGATGCTGCGTCTGCTCTCCATCATCAACGGGAACGACTGAACCCCGCAGGCATGACGACGGAACGGCCCGCAGGCAGCGCCTGCGGGCCGTTCCGTCGTCATGGGCGACGCGCACAGGACGCCTCGCCGGTCCTCCGCGGCCCCGCGCCCGGGCGACGCCGGGCTGGCGACCGCCCGGCAGGGGCGCGTAGGGTCACGGCGTGCCCGATACGACGCCCCTGATCACCGCCGTGGACCGATTCGCCGACCGCCTGCGGAGCAGCCCGCAGAGCCGGCTGCAGCGTGGCGTGGCCGCAGAGGCCCTGGAGGCGGCACGAGAACTGTCCGCCCGGGCCCAGCGCGCCGAAGCGCCGGACCAGGAGCCGAGGATCATGCCGGACGCCGGGATATTCGTGGTCGGTGACCAGCTCGCCGTCGCGGGGCGGGACCTGGCCGTGGCACTGGAAACGGCCTCGTCCCAGGAGCTGGACGAGGCCGTACGTCGTGTCGACGAGGCGGCGGCGAGGGCTTTCGCACCCGGGCCGCGCTAGAAGGAGGCGATGACGCGGTCGGCGAGGATGTAGACGTTCTCCTTGCCGCACGAGAAGGTCAGCGCGTAGGCGCCCGAGATCCCGGAACCGCCCAGCAGCACCGGCTGCTCACCGGAGCGCAGCGAGGCGGCGAGCCGCTCGGCGGTCTCCCGGTGGCCCGGGGTCATGCAGAGCGTGGTGCCGTCGGCGAAGACGTAGACGTCGAGCGTCCCGAGGGGGCCGGGGCGCACGTCGGTGAGTTCCGTAGCCGTATCGGCGAGCCGCTCCAGGCGGTTCACGGTACGCTCATGGTCGGTGACCACCGGTGCCTGCACGGGGACGAAGTCCGGGTGCGAGGGGTGGCGGCGACGGGCCGCGGCCAGCTCGGGGGAGTCCTCGGCGTACTCCGGGTGGCCGGTGACCTCGGGCATGTCCGTGAGCTCGGCCAGCTCCGCCAGTTCGTCCAGGGCTTCGCCCGCTTCGAGGTCCATCGCGTCCAGGCCCGCGAAGTCGCTCTGCCGGGGCATGAAGAACGGGGGGTCCTCGCCGAGCCCGCCCAGCAGGGGCGGGGCGTCGGCGGCGTCCCGTGCCTCCTGGGACGCCCAGAAGGCACGGGCTTCGGCGAGCTCGCGCTCCCGCTCCTCGGCGAGTGCGTCGACGACGGCCGCGCGTATCTCCTCGACGGGCGTAGCGGTACTGCGGTTCTGCTGTTCGGGCACGGATGCGTGGAGACGCCTTCCCTCCGCGAGCTCCGTGCGCAGGGCTGTGACCTGCTTGCGCAGCCCGTGAGCAGCGTGCAGAGCGGCGGCGCCGACGGCCGTGGCAGCGGCGGTGGTCAGCAACAGGGCAAACGGCATGGCGCTCACTGACATACTCCCGGTTTCAATCGACACCCCCGACTTCCTACATCAGCTTGTCTTGTACCGGCGCCCGCTGTCAGTGCATTACGTCACGAATTGGACAGGTCTTTGTGCCCGGTGCTTCACCCGGCGATCGGTGTGACCTGCGGGAACGACTCTCCCCCGGGACACAGATCACATCCCGGGGAAGATTCGGTCACGATCAAGGCTCGGACGGTTCAGGACGCGCCTCGCGCGGGAGGGCCGGGAGGCCCGGTCCGGCGGGACCGAGGTGTGGGCAGATGCCGCCCTCGTCCCCCGGGCGATCCTCCCCGGCCTTCGGCGAGGGCGCCCCTGCCCTCCGCTGTCGTCTCAGCTCAGCCGCTCGATGACCATGGCCATGCCCTGGCCGCCGCCCACGCACATCGTCTCCAGGCCGAACTGCTTGTCGTGGAACTGCAGGCTGTTGATCAGCGTGCCGGTGATGCGGGCGCCGGTCATGCCGAAGGGGTGGCCGACGGCGATCGCGCCACCGTTGACGTTGACCTTGTCCAGCGGCAGGCCGAGGTCCCGGTAGGACGGGATGACCTGGGCGGCGAACGCCTCGTTGATCTCGGCCAGGTCGATGTCGCCGATGGTCAGCCCGGCGCGCTCGAGCGCCTGCTTGCTGGCCTCGACCGGTCCGTAACCCATGATCTCGGGGGACAGGCCGGAGACGCCCGTGGAGACGATGCGGGCCAGCGGGGTCAGGCCCAGCTCACGCGCCTTCGTGTCGGACATGATCACGAGTGCGGCGGCACCGTCGTTGAGCGGGCAGCAGTTGGCCGCGGTGACGAGGCCGTCGGGGCGGAACACCGGCTTCAGGCCCTGCACACCCTCCAGGGTGACGCCCGCGCGGGGGCCGTCGTCCTTCGAGACGACCGTGCCGTCCGGCGTGGTCACGGGCGTGATCTCGCGCTCCCAGAAGCCGTTCTTGATGGCTTCCTCGGCGAGGTTCTGCGACCGCACGCCGAACTCGTCCATGTCCTGGCGGGTGATGCCCTTGAGCCGGGCCAGGTTCTCGGCGGTCTGCCCCATCGCGATGTACGCGTCGGGGACGAGGCCCTCCTCGCGCGGGTCGGTCCAGCTCGTGCCCTCCTGCTCGGCCCGGGCGGCGGTGCGGGCCTCGGCGTCGGCGAAGAGCGGGTTGTGGGTGTCCGGCAGGCTGTCGGAGTTGCCCTTCGCGAAGCGGGACACCATCTCGACGCCGGCGGAGACGAAGACGTCGCCCTCGCCGGCCTTGATGGCGTGCAGCGCCATCCGGCTGGTCTGGAGCGAGGACGAGCAGTAACGGGTGACCGTGCAGCCGGGGAGGTGGTCCATCCCCATCTGCACGGCGATGATGCGGCCCAGGTTGTTGCCCTGCTCGCCGCCGGGAAGGCCGCAGCCGAGCATCAGGTCGTCGATGTCCCTCGGATCCAGCTCGGGGACCTTGTCCAGCGCCGTCCGGATGATGGTCGCGGTCAGGTCGTCCGCGCGCAGGTCCTTGAGGGACCCCTTGAAGGCCCGGCCGATGGGCGAACGGGCAGCAGAGACGATCACGGCTTCGGGCATCACGCGGCTCCATGAGGGCTGGAAGGCAGGAAGGCTGGGCTGCCTTGGAAGTTACCCGGACGTACAGCTGAGGTCACCCGACAGGCGATGTGATGCGGACCTCTTTTCTAAGCAACCGCTCAGTCGCCCGCATTGCTCCCCCGGCGGGGACACGCTCAGGCCCGCCGCCACGTCGCCCCCGGCCCTCCGTCGTGCCCGGGCACCGGCCCGCCGCCCGTGTCCGGACCCGCCTCCTCGTGCGGCACCGGTTCCGTGTGGGCGGGCAGGCGCCGGCGCCTGCGGTGCTTGAGCAGGGCCCACGGTGCCCGCGCCGCCGCCACCTCGGTGCCCGCCTCCCGCGCGGCGCGGGAAGCCGCCTTGGCCACCGGCAGCATGCCCTCGCGGCGCGAGCCGTCCAGACGGTCGGATTCCGGCCACAGGCCCAGGGCCGCGCACAGGGTCGGCAGCATCGCCATCGAAGCGGTCGCGTAGCCCTCGGCGGAGGGGTGGTAGCTGTCGGGGCCGAAGAGCTCCCGTGGATTCGCCTCGAACTCCGGACCGAGCAGATCGCCCAGTGAGACCGTCCGTCCGCCCTGTTCCACCACGCCGATCGTCTGGGCGGCCGCGAGCTGCCGGCTCACCCGCCGGGCCAGCCACCGCAGCGGCTGGTAGACCGGCTCGATCGTGCCCAGGTCCGGACAGGTGCCCACGACCACTTCCGTGCCGGCCGTGCGCAGTCTCCGTACGGCCGTGGTGAGGCAGCGCACCGACTGGGTCGCCGGCATCCGGTGGGTCACGTCGTTCGCGCCGATCATGATCACGCAGACGTCCGGCACCCCTGACGGATCCGCCAGCACCAGGGAGACCTGGCGCTCCAGATCGTCCGACCGGGCCCCCGGCAAAGCCACGTTCCGAAGATCCACCGGCCGTTCGGCGACCGCCGCCAGCCCGGACGCCAGCAGCGCCCCCGGGGTCTGTCCGGCCCGGCGCACGCCCTGGCCTGCCGCCGTCGAGTCGCCGAGCATGACGAAACGCAAAGGATCGGCGGGACCGGTGAAGGCCGCCCCGTACCGCCCGTCCGCGCTCGGCGGGACCGGGGCGTCACTCCCGCCCACCCGACGTTTCGCCAGCTGCACCTCGGCCATTACCAGGCCGACCGTCGCCGCACCGATCAGCCCGACGCTGCCGCCCCCGTAGGCCGCACCCGCTGCGATCCTCCGCGCCACCCTCGCTCTCGACACAGTCCGGTCCACCTCCTCCGTGCCGCACAGCCGTACACAGCACTACCTGCCCCGTGGAGGGCGTAACTCAATCGCTTCGTCCAATCTCCTCCCCGTACGCATACTCTTGCCTGACCATCACGGAGATCCCGGAGTAGACGGTGCAATTCCACGATTCGATGATCAGTCTTGTCGGCAACACCCCGCTGGTCAGGCTGCGCAATGTGACGGCAGGCATTCAGGCGACGGTGCTGGCCAAGGTCGAGTACTTCAACCCCGGCGGGTCGGTGAAGGACCGCATCGCGCTGCGCATGATCGAGGCGGCCGAGCAGAGCGGCGAGCTGAAGCCCGGCGGCACGATCGTCGAGCCCACCAGTGGCAACACCGGTGTGGGTCTCGCGATCGTCGCCCAGCAGAAGGGCTACAAGTGCATCTTCGTCTGCCCGGACAAGGTGTCCACGGACAAGATCAACGTTCTGCGCGCGTACGGTGCGGAGGTCGTCGTCTGCCCGACGGCCGTCGACCCCGAGCACCCGGACTCGTACTACAACGTCTCCGACCGGCTGGTCCGTGAGACACCGGGGGCCTGGAAGCCCGACCAGTACTCCAACCCCAACAACCCGCGCTCGCACTACGAGACCACGGGCCCCGAGCTCTGGGACCAGACGGCGGGACGGATCACCCACTTCGTCACGGGCGTCGGCACCGGCGGCACGATCACCGGTACGGGCCGCTATCTCAAGGAGATCAGCGAGAACCGCGTGCGGGTCATCGGCGCGGACCCGGAGGGGTCCGTCTACTCCGGCGGCTCCGGGCGCCCTTACCTCGTCGAGGGGGTCGGCGAGGACTTCTGGCCGAGCGCCTACGACCGTACGGTCACGGACGAGATCGTCGCGGTCTCGGACAAGGACTCCTTCCGGATGACCCGCCGCCTCGCCAAGGAGGAGGGTCTGCTGGTCGGTGGTTCCTGCGGCATGGCGGTCGTAGCAGCCCTGGAGGTGGCCGAGCGCCTCGGCCCCGAGGACGTGGTGGTCGTGCTGCTGCCGGACAGCGGCCGCGGCTACATGAGCAAGATCTTCAACGACGAGTGGATGGCGGACTACGGCTTCCTCGAGGATTCCGGCCCCTCCGCCCGGGTCGGCGCGGTGCTCGACTTCAAGGAGGGGCCGCTCCCCTCACTCGTCCACATGCACCCCGAGGAGACGGTCGGCGAGGCCATCGACGTGCTGCGGGAGTACGGCGTCTCGCAGATGCCGATCGTGAAGCCGGGCGCGGGGCACCCGGATGTGATGGCCGCCGAGGTCATCGGCTCCGTCGTGGAGCGTCAGCTGCTGGACGCGCTGTTCACCCAGCGGGCCACGCTCTCCGATCCGCTGGAGAAGCACATGTCGCCCCCGCTGCCGCAGGTCGGCTCGGGGGAGCCGGTCGAGGACCTGATGGCCGTGCTCAGCGGCACGGACGGTGCCGACGCGGCGATCGTCCTCGTCGAAGGCAAGCCGACGGGCGTCGTGAGCAGGCAGGACCTGCTGGCCTTCCTGGCGAAGGGTGCGACCCCCAAGCAGTAGTGCCGGTTCCCGGGCTTCGCACGAACGGTACGAGCGCGACACGTCGGCGCAGCATCGGCTTAACACGCATCCGGCACAGTTTGGGGCGTCGGCAGGGAAACCTGCCGGCGCCCCAAACGGCGACACGGACTACGGAGCGGCTCCCGGACCTCCACCGTCGCCAGGACGCGGCACCCGGCCCTGACCCGGGACCGCGTCCCTCGCGGGGACCGCCGTCGTCCCGCCCCCCGGGCGACCGGGGGTGCGGCGGTCCCCGCGGCCACCCACGCGCGTAGGCGTGGAAGCAGGGCGTTCCCCGGCCCTCCCGCCGTTCCGGCCGCCCCGGCCCTCCCGCCGTCCCGGCTCTTCCGCCGCCCCGGCCGCCTCAGCCCTCCCAGCCGGACGGGGACCGCTGTTTCCTCCGGGTCTGCGGCCACGCGCGGGCGGCATGGACGGCGTTCACGCCGACGATGCCCAGCCAGGCCACGACGAGCCCTTCGATCCCGGCGTTCACGACACCGATCGCGGACAGGGGGACGGCCAGGACCAGTGAGACGACGCCGAAGCCGAACCGCTCCCCGAACGTCCCGGCCGGTCCGGCGGACTGCGCCGGGCCCCGGGCGGCGGCCGTCTGCTGCTCGGCGAGGTGCCGCCGCACGCGCTGGTCGTGTGTGCCGGCGAACCGCTGCTCGACCTTCTCCAGGAAGGAGTCGATGAGCGCGGACTCGTACTCGGGCCCGAGCTCGCTGCGGGCCTTCAGGGTGGCATCGAGCTCTCGCCTGAGCTCAGGGTCACGGGCTTCCATGCGCTTCACGGTACGGATCCCGAGTGCCCCGGTCAGTGGGGACAACCCCCCTGTTTCGCAGGTCGTCGCACAGCGCGGTCCCCGGCACGCCGGCGTAGCGTTGTTGCCGGAAGATGGGAGGCGCGCTCATGGCCACCACGACGGCATCGTCCGCCCGTGCCATCCCCCGTACGTCCGGCGTGAGGGCACGCCTGGTCAACGAGGCCGAGCTGCGGGCGACGCTCTCCACCTTCCGCGAAGTCTCCGACGAGGACTGGCGGCGCCCGACCGCCTGCACGGGCTGGACGGTCCGCGACATGCTGGCCCACACCGTCGGCCAGTACGAGGAACTGCCCCGCCCCTGGATCGCCGTGCGCCGGATCCGGCGGGCGGCGCGGACCCATCCGGACCTCGGCCCACTGGACGGGCACAACGAGGCCCAGGTCGAGGACAGGAAGGCCGTCCCGGGACGCGAACTGATCGGCGCCCTCGCCCACTTCGCCCCCCAGGGCCTGATCGCCCTGCGCCGCGTGCCGGCCCCGGTCCGCCGCAGGATCCGGCCGAGCTGGCTCTATCCGGAGGCGAAGGCCCTGGCCGAGGACTCGATGGACTACCTCGGAAACGTCGTCGTCGCCCGGGACACCTGGATGCACCGGGTGGACCTCAGCGACGCCACCGGGGCGGAACTGGTCCTGGACGGGCACGACCGGGAGATCGTGGACCAGGTGGTGCTGGATCTGGCCCTCTCCTGGACGGGCCCCGCCGTGGAGGTCGACCTCCACGGCCCCTCCGGGGGGCGCCGTCTGCTGGGCATCGGCGCCCCGGCGGCGATCCTCCACGCGGACGCGGTCGACTTCGCCCGGCACCTGTCGGGGCGGCCGGTGCGCGGCAGCCTGGAACTGGAGGGCGAGTCCGGGCCGAGGGCCGCGCTGATGGCGGCACGCGTCGTGTTCTGAGCCCTGCGGGCACGCGCATTCCTGCCGGCCGGGTGCTCACGGAGGAGTCACCTCGGCGAGGAAGGCCTCGGGGGTGACCGGGTACCCCAGGGAGTTGATGACGGGAACCGGCGTGCGGTCGATCAGGACCGTCGGGGTGGACCGGACACCGCTCGTGCCGAAGGCCGTCGACACCTGCACCGCCCAGGGCAGGTAGGTGTGCTCCATGACCTTCTGCCGGAAGGCCCCGGTGTGCAGTGCCTCGACCTCGCCCGCCAGCCGCAGCAGCGTGTCCCGGTCGGCGAAGGCGTCCACGTCCTCGCTGGGCTGACCGGCGTACAGCGCCCGCAGGAAATGCATGAACGGTTTCTGCCCCTCGTCCGCGGCGGCTCCCAGCGCGGCCAGTGCCTCCAGAGAGCCGCTGCCGCCCGCGGCGTCGTCGATGAACGTGCCGAAGTGGTGGTCCACCGCGAATCCGCCCTCGTCCGCGGCCCGCTCCATCACGGCTCCGAGGCCGAGTTCCATGCGTTTGCAGTAGGGGCAGCGCAGATCGGCGTAGACACTCAGCACGTGCGCCGCATCGGTGTCGCCGTAGCGGACGATGACGCCGCCCGGCCCTCTCGTATTGGCTGGGATCATGATCCCAGGGTCGGCAGGGGAGGGCGGGCCCGCAAGACGAGCGGTCCGTGGGCCGCACAGGTCGTGTCGGCCGTGTCCGGACCGTGGGCTGTATATGGACATGCAGACCGCTTGCTGGCTGAATGGATTCCTCGGCGCCCGACCGGTGCGGCGGAACCCTGGAGGGAACAGGCATGAGCGGGAGCAGCCCGGCTGCGCGGTTGCAGCGGCTCTTCGAGGGGCAGCGGCTCACGCCCACCCAGCGGCGGATCGCGCACTCCATGGTGCGGCGGGCCGCCGATGCCCCCTTCCTGTCGAGCGTGGAGCTGGCCGAGCTGGCAGGGGTCAGCCAGCCGTCCGTCACCCGCTTCGCCGTGGCGCTGGGGTTCGACGGGTACCCCGCGCTGCGCAGGCACCTCAGGGAGGTCGCACCGGACGGGGCGGCCGGCAGTCCCGGTGCGGAGGAGAGCCTCAACGAGTACCAGCAGGCGGTGCGGGCGGAGATCGAGAATCTGCGGCAGCTGTCCGGACTGCTCGCCGATCCGGCCCCGGTGGAGCGGGCGGGGCGGCTGCTCGCCGCCTCCAGGCCGCTGCTCGTGCTCGGGCTGCGGGCCGCCTCCTCACAGGCCCGGGGCTTCGGGTACTTCGCCGCCAAGGTGCACCCGGACGTACGGGTGCTCGACGAGGGCGGCAGCATGCTGCACGACCGTGTCGACGCCGCCAGGCGGGCGGGCGCGAGCGCGCTGATGTGCTTCGCGCTGCCGCGGCATCCGCGCGAGGCCGTGGACGCGCTGGCGTACGCGCGGGAGCAGGGACTGACCGTCGTGACCGTGGCCGATTCGGCGTTCGCACCGGTGGCGGCCCACAGCGATCTGCTGATCCCGGCCGCCGTGGGGACCGGACTGGCCTTCGACACCGCGTGTGCGCCGATGCTGCTCGGAAGGGCACTGCTGGAGGCCATGTGCGACGGGCTGCCCGAGGCGCAGGCGCGGCTGGAGGAGTTCGACGCGAGGGCCGCCGCGCGGGGGCTCTTCGTCGAGTAGGCGTGGTTCTGGGCGGGCGGCCGGAACGTCGGGCTTCCGCGGATTCTCAGACATCGCTCATCTGTGCCCATTAATCTCCGCGCCCAGAAGGTCCACAGGGAACCGTGGGAGAAGGGCAGGGACATGGGGCGCGGAGCGCAGTCGTTGGCGAGAGTGGCCGTGATCGTGCGGGCCGGGGCGGCGCCGTTGTGGTGGCCGGGGCTGCTGGCGGCGGCCGTCGGGGTGTTCGTCCCCGGCCTCACCGGCCGGCGGGTCGGGCTGCTGGCAGGGGGCGCGCTGTTCCTGGTGACCCTGGCCACCGTGGCGTTCGCACGGACGGGGCGGTACGCGGAACTCGCCAGGGGCGCCACACGGGTCGGCCGTGGTGACTTCCTCCAGACCCGGGACGTCACCGTGCGGAACTGGCGGCGGGGCCGGCGCCGGTGGCTGGCCGGTGCGTTTCTCGTGGCGGTCGCGAGCGCGTACGTGCTGCCGGGGGCCGGGGGGCTCGTGCTGGCCGGGGCCGGGGCCGGGCTCTGGGTCAAGGCGGTGCGGCTCGGACGGCGGGAGCGCCGGGAGGACGTCCTGTACTGGGTGCGCACCGACTGGGTGGAGCACGGCCGGCCCGCGGGCGGGCGGGTGAAGGCCTACCGGACGACCGGACCGCTGGCGGGTGACGCCGCGCCCGGTGGGGCGCGGCGCCACCGCCGGTGAGGACGCCGGGTCAGACCTCCAGTTCCGCCTCGATCTTCCGCAGCTGGTGGCGGGCCATCGCGAGGTTGGCCCGGCCCCCGTCCAGCACGAGGTAGAGGAACAGACCGTTGCCGCCCCGGGTCTTGAGCAACCGGATCAGGTGGTACTGGGTGCCGAGGGTGATCAGGATGTCCTCGATCTCGTCCTTGATGCCCAGGTGCTCCATGGTCCGGAGCTTCGCCCGGACGACGTCCGTGTTCCCGGCCGCCGCGACCTCCAGGTCGAAGTCCTTGCCGCCGCCGAGGGTGCCCAGGGCCATGCCGCTGGTGTAGTCGACGAGTGCGACACCGACGGTCCCCTCGATCGACGCCATCGCATCCTTCAGTGACGCTTCGGTGTTGGCCATAGTGCTCGTTTCCTTTCCCTGGCCGGCCCGGTGGCCGGTCCGTTGCTGACTGGTGCGTTCTTGCCGGTGGCGGGTGCGTTTTCGGCTGGTGCGGGTGTCACGTGGCATCCGGTGTGGTGGTGCGGCGGGGCAGGTCCCGGGGCTGCTGCGGGCGTGAGGGCGGCACGGGACGGTCGGCACGGTCCTGCGCGGCGTCGACCAGCTCGCCGATGCGTGCGCCGGCGCGGCGGCCTTCGAGATGGAGGCGGCCGACGTTGATGCGGTCCTCGGCCAGCACGGTGAGGACGGCGGAGGAGCCCGCCGCGTAGGTGGCGACGTAGCCGCCCGCGCCACGGATCAGGAGTTCGCGGAAGCCGCCGCGCCCGGTGGCGTCGGCCATCCGGATCGAGACGCCGAGCGCGGCGGCGGTCAGTGCGGCGACGCCCTCGGCCTCGACGCCCGGGATGTCGTGGGCGACGACCAGGCCGTCGGTGCTGGCGGCCAGCGCGCCGGTCAGGAGCGGGACCCGGGCGCGTAACCGCTGGAGCTCGTCGAGGACATCCTGCGCTTCGGCCTCGGGCACCATCAGCTGTCTCCTCCCGGCACGCTGTCTCAGCGCGCGTATCACAGGGCCTCCAATGCGTCTCTGAGCCGGCGCAGCAGAGCGACGTCGGGGTCGGTCGTGACCTCGGGCAGCGCGATCCGGTCGCGCCCGGACGCGGCCGTGCCCGGGCGGACCGCTTCGACCAGACCGGCGGCAGCCAGCCGGCGCAGGTCGACCAGGGTGTGGAAGGCCGAGCGGCCCAGCTCCCGGGCGATGTCCGTGGCGGTGCGCTCGCCGTCCACCAGAGCCAGGACGCGGCGCTGGCGTGGGGGCACCGGGGCGTCGACCGGGTGGGGGGTGGGTGAGAGCGGTGCGCTGTCGGTGAGTGCGTCCGGCCAGATCCGGTCCAGGAGCTCCCGGCGCCGGAGCGTCTCGCGCTGCACGGCGTGCACGGACACGGGGCGGACGGGGCCGATCCAGTGGGAGACCCCGTAGCGGAAGCGGGCCGGTGTGTGCGTGGGGGCCAGGGCGAAGAAGGCCGCGTCGTACAACGCCCCCAGGTGGCAGAGCTCCAGCGCGCCGCCGGGCACCCGCCCGCTGTCCACGAGGTAGCGGCCGACCCGCTGCCCGGCTCCCGCCTGGGCGACCGCGTCCCACCAGCCCTCGGAGCGCAGGGCCCCGCCCGTGGTGAGCAGGACGTCGATCCCGGGGGTCGCGGGGCTCTCCGCGTGGACCACCTGGCCGTCGGCGAGGTACAGGGTGCCGCGGTCGCGCATCAGCGCTCCGGTCGCCCGCTCCGCCGCGAGCCGCTGCAGCATCGGGGAGGGGGCGGCCCCTTCGAGTAAGCCGGGCCCTGCCGTGTCGGTGGGTCTCATGCCAGGACCAGCCGCTCCGCTATCTCGCCGAGCCGGATACGTGCCAGGGCGAGGTTGCCTTCCGCGCGGTCCAGCCAGAGGTGGAGGAAGACACTGCTGTCGAAGGCCGTCTCGACGAAGCGGAGGATGTGGTAGCCGGGGGCCGTGGTGACGATGACGTCCTCGACGGCGGGGGCGGGCGGGCCCGGGGAGCCGCCGGGCGCGTCCGCCTGCGCGAAGACCGGTTGCTCGGCGGCCATCCTCGCCACCTCGGCCGTCTCGGCGGCCGTGGCCTCGTGGTCGCCGTTGGGCGACTCACCGATGGTGCCGAGGGCGAGGCCGCTCGTCCAGTCGACCACCGCGGCACCCCGGGCACCGGGCAGCCTCATGACCTCGATCAGGCACTCGTCGATTCCGGGCACCGCGGACTCCCCTCCCGACGTGGCGTACGGATGTAATGGAGAGGCTACGCAACGTGTGTACGCCTGGTGGGGGTTCTGGCATTTTCCACGGGTACATGCGGTCGGCCGTGTGAAGGGCGGCAGGTGGACGCGCGACAGCCGGCCGGAACGTGTCCGGCCGGCTGTGTCCTCCCGTAGCGGATCCGGTCCGCCGGAGCTCGGCGTCAGGCCTTCCCGCGGGCCGGCATGACCGCCTTGTTGACGCCCAGAGGCCGACCCCGATCAGCAGGAGGATCCCGGCCCGGATGTAGACGTCCGCCGCCCGGTCGGCCATCGGGCCGGCCAGGACCAGGGACGTGGCCGCCCCCAGCACGGGCAGTGCCGTCGGCGTGCGGAAGTGCTGGTGGTCCACCCGGTCCTTGCGCAGCACCAGTACGGCGGTGTTGACGACGGCGAAGACGCAGAGGAGGAGGAAGGAGGTGGTGTCGCCGAGGCCCTCGATCTCACCGGTGGAGGCGAGGCCGACGGCGAGTACGGTCACGAAGAGGATGCCGGCCCACGGGGTGCGGCGCTTGGCCAGGACGCGGCCCATGGCGGGGGGCAGGATGCGTTCGCCGGCCATGCCGTAACAGAGGCGCGAGGCCATCATGATGTTGATGAGCGCGGAGTTGGTGACCGCGAACAGGGCGATCAGCGCGAAGAGTTCGGGCGGGAAGTCGAGGCCGCCCGCCTTCACGACCTCCAGCAGCGGACCGCTGGACCCTTCCAGGGTGCGGGAGTCGACCAGCAGGGACGAGACCAGGGCGACCAGGACGTAGATGGTGCCCGTCACCGCGACGCCGATGAAGAGGGCCCGCGGAAACGTCCGGGCCGGGTTCTGGGTCTCCTCGGCCATGTTCACCGAGTCCTCGAAGCCGACGAAAGCGAAGAAGCCGAGCGCCGTCGCGCCCAGGACGCCGGTGAGCAGGGCGTATCCGGTGCCGCCCGTCTCCAGGTCGGTCAGCCGGGAGGGCTCGCCGCCGCCCGTCAGGACGGCGTAGGCCCCGACCGAGAGGATGACCAGGAGGCCGCTGAGCTCGACGAGCGTCAGGACGACGTTGGCCTTCACCGATTCGGCGACACCCCGCAGGTTGATCGCCGCGAGGGCGAGGACGAAGAGGATCGCGACGAGTGTGGGCGGCAGGGCGTCGGTGAACTCTCCGAGGTAGTCCCCACTGAAGGCGCGGGCCGCGGCGCTGGCGGAGGACAGGCCCGAGCACATGACCATGAAGGCGACGATGAAGGTCAGGAACGGGACCTTGAACGCCTTCTGGGTGTAGAGCGCGGCGCCGGCCGCCTTGGGGGTACTTGCCGACGAGTTCGGCGTAGGACGCCGCCGTCAGGACCGCCACCACGAACCCGATCAGGAACGGCAGCCAGAGGGCCCCGCCGACCTTGCCCGCGACCTTGCCGGTGGTGGCGTAGATGCCGGTGCCGAGGATGTCGCCGATGACGAACAGGATGAGCAGCCTGGGGCCGATGGCCCGCTTGAGCGCGGGTTCACCGGGCGTGGTGGCCGGCTGCGGTGCGGTCACGGTGCCTCCCCGGGAGTGTGATGGGAAGAGGCCTGCCCCCGAGTGGCGCGAGCCTCACCTGTTGACTAGGAGTATTCAGATGGACAGGATGTGAATAGGAGAATCACATTCGCGAGGAGGCAGCCCCATGTCAGGACCCCGCCCCGTACGGGCACCGCGCGGTACGGAACTGAGCGCCCTGGGATGGCAGCAGGAAGCCGCCCTCCGCATGCTGCAGAACAACCTCGACCCCGAGGTCGCCGAACACCCCGACGAGCTCGTCGTCTACGGCGGCACGGGCAAGGCGGCGCGTGACTGGCGCTCCTTCGACGCCATGGTCCGTACGCTGCGGACCCTGAAGCAGGACGAGACGATGCTCGTCCAGTCCGGGCGGCCGGTCGGCGTCATGCAGACCCACGAATGGGCGCCGCGCGTCCTGATCGCCAACTCCAACCTGGTCGGCGACTGGGCCAACTGGGAGGAGTTCCGCCGGCTGGAGGCCCTCGGGCTCACCATGTACGGGCAGATGACCGCCGGGTCCTGGATCTACATCGGGACCCAGGGGATCCTCCAGGGCACCTACGAGACCTTCGCCGCCGTCGCCGCGAAGCGGTTCGGCGGGACGCTGGCGGGGACCGTCACGCTGACGGCCGGGCTCGGCGGCATGGGCGGGGCCCAGCCGCTGGCCGTCACCATGAACGACGGCGTCGCCCTCTGCGTCGACTGCGACCCGCGTGCCATCGAGCGCCGGATCGAGCACCGCTTCCTCGACGTCCGGGCCGAGTCGCTCGAACACGCCCTCCAGCTGGCTGTCGAGGCCCGCGACGCGCGGCGCCCGCTCTCCATCGGCCTGCTGGGCAACGCGGCGGAACTGCTGCCCCGGATGCTCGCCGAGGGCGCGCCCGTCGACATCGTCACCGACCAGACCAGCGCGCACGACCCGCTCGCCTACCTGCCCGTCGGCGTCGACTTCGCCGACATGGCCTCCTATGCGGCCGAGAAGCCCGCCGACTTCACCCGGCGCGCCCGTGAGTCGATGGCCGCGCACGTCGAGGCGATGGTCGGCTTCATGGACGCGGGGGCCGAGGTCTTCGACTACGGCAACTCGATCCGGGGTGAGGCCCAACTCGCGGGATACGCACGTGCGTTTGATTTCCCGGGCTTCGTGCCCGCGTACATCCGGCCGCTCTTCTGCGAAGGCAAGGGACCCTTCCGGTGGGCGGCGCTCTCGGGCGAGGCGTCCGACATCCACAAGACCGACAAGGCCCTGCTCGACCTCTTCCCGGAGAACGAGTCGCTGCACCGCTGGATCGGGATGGCGGGGGAGCGGGTCCACTTCCAGGGCCTTCCGGCGCGCATCTGCTGGCTCGGCCAGGGCGAGCGCGACAAGGCGGGCGACATGTTCAACGACATGGTCGGCAACGGCACCCTCGCCGCCCCGCTCGCGATCGGCCGCGACCACCTGGACTGCGGTTCGGTGGCTTCTCCCTACCGCGAGACGGAGGGCATGCTCGACGGCTCCGACGCGATCGCCGACTGGCCGCTCCTGAACGCCATGGTGAACGTCGCTTCGGGTGCCTCCTGGGTCTCCGTCCATCACGGCGGCGGTGTCGGTATGGGCCGTTCCCTCCACGCGGGGCAGGTCTCGGTCGCCGACGGCACGAAGCTGGCCGGCGAGAAGATCCGCCGTGTCCTCACCAACGACCCCGGCATGGGCGTCATCCGGCACGTGGACGCCGGCTACGACATCGCGGAGTCGGTGGCGGCCGAGCGCGGCGTGCGCATCCCGATGCGTGAGGAAGGCACCGCGTGAGCGACACCTTCCACGCCATGTGGCGCTCGCTGCGGCCCATCGGCCGCAGCGACGCCTCCGGCGGCTACCGCCGCTACGCCTGGACCGGTGCCGACGCCGAGTGCCGCCTGTGGTTCCAGGCGCAGGCCGAGGCGCGCGGCCTCGACCACGAGGTCGACCGCAATGGCAACCAGTGGGCCTGGCTCGGTGATCCGCTCGCGGGGGACGCCGTGGTCACCGGGTCCCATCTCGACTCCGTGCCCGACGGCGGCGCCTTCGACGGCCCGCTCGGTGTGGTGTCCTCCTTCGCCGCGCTGGACGAACTCCGCCGCAGGCGGGTGGTGTTCACCAGACCCTTGGCCGTCGTCAACTTCGGTGACGAGGAAGGGGCCCGGTTCGGGCTCGCCTGCGTCGGCTCCCGGCTCGCCGCCGGACAGCTGACCACCGAGGACGCGCACCGGCTCCGCGACGGGGACGGCGTCTCGCTGCCGCAGGCCATGGAGGCCGCGGGGTACGACCCCGACGCCATCGGGCCCGATCCCGGACGCCTCGCCCGGATCGGCGCGTTCGTCGAGCTCCACGTGGAGCAGGGGCGCGCCCTCGACCTGACCGGGGACCCGGTCGGGGTCGCCTCGGCCATCTGGCCGCACGGCCGCTGGCGTTTCGACTTCCGGGGCGAGGCCAACCACGCCGGCACCACGCGGCTCGCCGACCGGCGGGACCCGATGCTCACGTACGCCGAGACCGTGCTCGCGGCCCGGCGGGAGGCGGAGCTCGCCGGAGGCCTCGCGACCTTCGGCAAGATCGCCGTCGAGCCGAACGGGGTCAACGCCATCCCCTCCCTCGTGCGAGGCTGGCTCGACTCACGGGCCGCCGACCAGGCCACTCTCGACGCCGTCGTGAGCGGGATCGAGCGGGCCGCGCGGGAGCACGCCGAGCGGGCCGGGATCGACCTCGACGTCGTACGCGAGTCGTTCACGCCGGTGGTGGACTTCCAGCACGCGCTGCGGGACGAGATCCGCCGGGTACTGGAGAGGACCGGGCCGCAGGACACGGGGCGCACCGTACCCGTGCTCGGCACGGGAGCGGGACACGATGCGGGCATTTTGTCCGCTTCCGTGCCGACCGCCATGCTGTTCGTACGGAACCCCACCGGGATCTCGCACTCCCCTGCCGAGCACGCCGCGGAGGACGACTGCGTGGCCGGGGTGCGGGCACTCGCCGACGTACTGGAAGGTCTCGCGTGCAGATGACTACGCAACCGACGGGAACACCGGTCGCCGTGACGTACTGGATGTCGCACGCCTGGCTCGGCACCCACGTGGAACCGGGCGTCCTCCTGGACGTGGCCGGCGGGCGCATCGCCGGTGTCCGGACGGGCGTCGACACCCCGCCGCCCGGTGCCACCGCGCTGCACGGGCTGACCGTCCCGGGGCTGGCCAACACCCATTCGCACGCCTTCCACCGCGCGCTGCGCTCCACCGTCCAGGTGGGCTCCGGCACCTTCTGGACGTGGCGCGAGCTGATGTACCGGACGGCCTCCCGCCTCACCCCCGACACCTACTACGACCTGGCCCGTGCCACGTACGCCGAGATGGCGCTGGCGGGAATCACCGCGGTGGGCGAATTCCACTACCTGCACCACGCGCCCGGCGGCACGTCCTACGACGACCCGAACGCCATGGGCGAGGCGCTCATCGCCGCGGCGGCGGAGGCGGGCATCCGCATCACCCTGCTGGACACCGCCTACCTCGCCGCCGGGTTCGGGGAGAAGCCGAGCCGGCACCAGCTGCGCTTCTCCGACACCACCGCCGACGCCTGGGCCGAGCGCGCCTCCCTCCTCAAGGGGGACGGTGACCTGGTCGTGATCGGCGCCGCCGTCCATTCCGTACGCGCCGTGCCGGCGGGGCAGCTGGCCACCGTCGCCCGGTGGGCCCAGGAGCGAGCGGTCCCGCTGCACGTCCACCTCTCCGAACAGACCGCGGAGAACGAGGCCTGCCTCGCCGCCCACGGCCGCACCCCCGCCCGGCTCCTCGCCGACCACGGGGTGCTCGGCCCGCACACCACCGGCATCCACAACACGCACCTGACGGCCGAGGACATCGAGCTGCTGGGGGCCTCCCGGACGGGGACCTGCATGTGTCCCACCACCGAACGCGACCTCGCCGACGGCATCGGCCCCGCCACCGCTCTCCAGGGCGCGGGTTCCCCCCTCTCGCTGGGCAGCGACAGCCACGCCGTGATCGACCTGTTCGAGGAGGCCAGGGCGATGGAGCTCAACGAGCGCCTGCGCACCCATGTGCGCGGCCACTGGACGGCGGCAGCACTGCTCAGGGCGGCTTCCGCCCAGGGGCACGCCGCGCTCGGCCGTCCGGACGCGGGCGTGCTCGAACCGGGTGCGCCCGCGGATCTGGCCACCGTCGCGCTGGACTCCGTCAGAACAGCGGGGCCGGTGCCCCGGCTGGCAGCCGAAGCAGCCGTGTTCGCCGCCACCGCCGCTGATGTGCGGCACACCGTGGTGGCGGGCCGGCACATCGTCCGGGACGGCCGGCACACCCGGATCGACGACGTGCCCGGAGCACTCGCCTCGGCCGTCGCCGCCCTGTACACCTGAGGACCCGGACCGCGGCCCGCACCGGCAGAACCCGCCGGACCGCGGCCCGCACCGGCAGAACGACCCGCGCCCGAAGAACGCCCCAGGCCCGAGCCGGAAGCGCGACGGCCGAGAACCCCGGCGACCCAGCCGGGCGAACCCGACGAAAGCTGTTCCCTGATGACGACGACCACGACGACCGCCATCACCCACATCGCCCACCTGGTCACCAACGATCCCTCCCTCGGGGACGGGACCCCCCTGGGCCTGATCCGGGACGCGGCCGTCGTCATCGACGGCGACCGCATCGTGTGGACCGGTGAGTCCAGCAGGACACCCGCCACCGACGAGGCCGTCGACGCGGGCGGCCGCGCAGTGATCCCCGGCTTCGTGGACTCCCATTCCCACCTGGTGTTCGCGGGCGACCGCACCGCCGAGTTCAACGCCCGGATGTCCGGTCTCTCCTACTCCGCGGGCGGCATCCGCACGACCGTGGCCGCCACCCGCTCGGCCTCCGACGACGAGCTCTCCGCCAACGTCGCGCACTACCTGGCCGAAGCGCTCAGGCAGGGCACCACCACCTTCGAGACCAAGTCCGGCTACGGCCTCACCGTCGAGGACGAGGCACGCGCCCTGCGCATCGCCGCACGCCACACCGACGAGGTCACCTTCCTCGGCGCCCACATCGTGTCCCCCGACTACGCGGACGACCCCGCCGGTTACGTGGACCTCGTCACCGGACCGATGCTGGACGCCTGTGCCCCGCACGCCCGCTGGATCGACGTCTTCTGCGAGCGGGGGGCCTTCGACGAGGACCAGGCGCGCACCGTCCTCACCGCGGGCCTGGCCAGGGGCCTGCACCCCCGTGTCCACGCCAACCAGCTCGGCCACGGTCCCGGCGTCCGGCTGGCCGTCGAACTGGACGCGGCGTCCGCCGACCACTGCACCCACCTCGACGACGCCGACCTCGACGCGCTCGGCCAGGGCGACACCGTCGCCACCCTGCTCCCCGGCGCCGAGTTCTCCACCCGCGCGGCCTGGCCCGACGCCCGTCGCATCCTCGGCGCGGGCGCCACCGTCGCCCTGTCCACGGACTGCAACCCGGGCTCCTCCTTCACCTCCTCCATGCCGTTCTGCATCGCCCTCGCCGTACGGGACATGGGGATGACCCCCGACGAAGCGGTCTGGTCCGCCACCGCCGGGGGAGCCGCCGCGCTGCGCCGCACCGACATCGGCCGCATCACCCCCGGAGCCCGCGCGGACCTGGTGATCCTCGACGCGCCGAGCCACGTCCACCTCGCCTACCGGCCGGGAGTCCCGCTGACCGGCGCCGTATGGCGGAGGGGGAAGCGGGTCGTGTGACGCTCCGTCCGGACGGGCCCGGTACGCGCCGTCCGGTCACGGGACGTCGCGGCTGTCCACCGCCGGCGACCGCGCCCGGTACCGTTCCGGCCGGCGTGGCTCAGGGGGAGGGACCGGGGCCCTCCCGAAGGGGCGCTGACCCTGGCCGCCACGGGCTCGTTCCCCGAGGCGCTGCGCCGCTACGACCGGCTGGAGCACCGGTTCTTCGCCGGGCAGGAACGTGCCCGAGAACGCCGAGATGATCGAGGACCCGGCGCGCTGCCTCCCGGCCCGGCCGCCGCCCGGGGCCGCGGCCTACGTCGTTCTCACGCGCACCCAGGACATCCGCACCGGCGGTGAGGCCCTTCCCACGGATCCGGGTACGGCGTCCACGGCGGTCGGACACGCCGCGGAGCGGCCGGCCGGACCGCTCTTCCCCTGAGCCGTGTGCTCCCCCGGAACCCCGCCCGGCGGGGCCCGGGCGCTCCGTCGGCAACGCGGAAGGACCCGCCCGTCGGCCGGGCGGGTCCTTCCGCGACGACGTACCGGTGGTGCCGGTGACGCCGGTTCACTCGTCCACGGTCAGGCCCTTCCTGAGCTTGACGAGGGTCCGGGAGAGCAGCCGGGACACGTGCATCTGCGAGATGCCGAGCTCCTCACCGATCTCCGACTGCGTCATGTTGGAGACGAACCGCATGGAGAGGATCGTGCGGTCACGCAGGGGGAGCGAGGCGATGAGCGGCTTGAGGGACTCGATGTACTCGATGCCCTCGATCCCGTGGTCCTCGTAGCCGAGCCGGTCCGCGAGGGCGCCCTCACCGTCGTCGCCGTAATCCTCGGGCTTGGCGTCCAGCGAGCTCGCGGTGTACGCGTTGCTCGCGGTCATGCCCTCGACGACCTCGTCCCGGGTCAGGCCGAGGCGGTCGGCGAGTTCGACGACCGTGGGCGCGCGGTCCAGCTTCTGGGCCAGCTCGTCGCCCGCCTTGGCCAGGTCCAGCCGCAGCTCCTGCAGTCGGCGCGGGACGCGCACGGACCAGCTGGTGTCGCGGAAGAAGCGCTTGATCTCACCGATGATGGTGGGCATCGCGAACGTCGGGAACTCCACGCCCCGGCTGAGCTCGAAGCGGTCGATCGCCTTGATCAGGCCGATGGTGCCGACCTGGACGATGTCCTCCATGGGCTCGCTGCGGGTGCGGAACCGGGAGGCGGCGAACTTGACCAGGGCCAGGTTGAGTTCGACCAGGGTGTTACGGACGTACGCGTGCTCGTGGGTGCCTTCGTCGAGGGCTTCGAGCCGTGCGAAGAGCGTCTTCGACAGGGCCCTGGCGTCCAGCGCGCCGATTTCGGCGTAGGGCGGAATCTCGGGAAGCTCCTCGAAGCCCTCGAATTCTTCGCCCGGAAGAAAGTCGTCGCCGGTCAGGCCGGTGGTGGTGTGGATGCTGCTCCGAGGGCCGGGTACGGCCCTCGCGGCAGCGGAGTCGGAATCGGTCGGTCCCTGAGGACATGCCGACGTCGCGAGGGGGGTACGCGATACGTCGAGCCGGGGTGACATGGTTCTCCTCCGTCGTTCTCGGCATATGGCTGCCGATGCCCATACGTCTTCCTGCGGTGAAGCGGCGCCTCCGAAGCCGATCAGAATTCCTGGTGCAGATGTCTTCTCTACCCTTACCCGGTTCCAGCCACGAGTTACAAGCGCCAATTCCGCCTTTATGTCCGGTTTGTTGAGTTCTCCGACTACCGTGTGGCGAGGGAAACGCGTAATGTGCCACGCACGTCGGGGGCAGCCACGATGAAGTCGCGTACACAGGGGCGCGGGTAGTGACGGACGGCGAAGAGGGACAGGCGATGGACCGCGGGACGGTCGGCAGTGCGAACCGGGGTCGGCTGAGTGTCGAGGTCCGGACCGAAGGGCGCAGCGAAGTCGTGACGCCGGTGGGTGAGCTCGATCACCACACCGCCGATCTGCTTCGGGAGCCCTTGGAGAGCGCGGTCGAACAAGGGCGTTTGCGTCTGGTCGTCGACTGTGCGCGGCTCGATTTCTGCGACTCCACCGGACTCAACGTGCTGCTCGGCGCCAGGCTGAAGGCCGAGGCGGCGGGGGGCGCGGTCCACCTGGCCGGAATGCAGCCCGTGGTGGCTCGCGTCTTCGAGATCACGGGAGCGGAGGCGGTCTTCACCGTCCACGCCTCGCTCGAAGACGCTCTGAGTGGCTGACAGCGGTTTTCCGTGCGTATCCCCGGCCGCGGCATCCCCGACTGTCGCAAGACTCTCGCTCATGGCGTACTTGTAGTGGGTGTCGTCACCATTCAGCCGGGCAGGAGACACCCCGTCGGGGGCAGGAAGCCCGCACACGCTGTATCTGATCAGTATCTGTTCGATGGCAACACACGGTGAATCGGTGAGGTGAAGCGCTGATGAGCACCACCCGGCAGCATCCGCCGGGCGGCCTCGGCCGCGAGCCGGACGGCACAGGGACCGCCTCTGCCGTGCCCGCTGACCGGCAGTGGCGCACGCTCTCGCTGAGAGAGGCCACGGGCATCGTTCCCATGGCCCGTGACTTCGCCAGGCAGGCGCTCCACGACTGGGGCTGGCTGCCCGCGTCGGGCGCCGACCGGAAGGCCGCCGCCGAGGACGTCCTGCTGGTCGTCTCCGAGCTGGTCACGAATGCCTGCCTGCACGCGGGCGGCCCCGACGAGCTGCGTATCGCCTGGTCGCCGAAGGTCCTCCGGGTCGAGGTCGTCGACGGCGGAGCGGGGCAGCCCGCACCCCGTACGCCGCATCGCGCCGGGCGGCCGGGCGGGCACGGCATGTTTATCGTGCAGCGGCTCTGCCTGGACTGGGGTGTGGCGCGCACGCCCGAGCAGCCGGGCAAGACCGTCTGGGCGGAGCTCGCGGCGCCGCCCGCGTAGGCCCCGGCCCTCCTTCCTCCGCTTACGCCCGCCCGTACGGCTCAGGCCCCCGCACCGGACCGGTGCGGGGGCCTGAGCCGTACGGGCGGGTCCGTGTCAGCGGACGTTGCCCATGAGGGCCTTGACCTTGCCGCGGTACATGAAGATCGCGACACCCGCGAGGACCGCGAGCGCGGCCTGGAGCGCGACGACTCCGGTGCCGTTGAGCTCGACACCCGCGAGGGAGAGCAGGCCCGTGGTGCAGTCACCGGCGGTCACGGCCAGGAACCAGACACCCATCATCTGACTGGCGTACTTGGCCGGCGCCATCTTCGTGGTGACCGAAAGGCCGACCGGGGACAGCGTCAGCTCGCCGACGGTCTGCACGAAGTAGATCGCGACCAGCCACATCGCGGCGGCCTTGTGACCGTCGCCCGCGATGGTCAGCGGCGCCAGGAAGAGGAAGAACGACGCACCGACCAGCACCAGGCCGGAGCTGAACTTCACGACCGTGCTCGGCTCCTTGCCCCGCCGGTTCAGCGCCAGCCAGAAGGCGGCGAAGACCGGGGCCAGCGCCATGATCAGGACCGGGTTGACCGACTGGTACCAGGAGACCGGGAAGTTCCAGCCGAGAACCGAGTTCTCCGCGGAGGACTCGGCGAAGATCGCCAGGGTCGAACCGCCCTGGTCGTAGATCATCCAGAAGATGGCGGCGGCCACGAAGAACCAGATGTAGCCGGACATCTTCTTCTGCTCGGTCTCGCTGAGCTCCTTGTCGCGCTTGATGCGCGCCAGGACCATCACCGGGATGACCAGGCCCGCGATCGTGATCGGGACCAGCAGCCAGTTCAGCGTGTAGACGCCGGTGACGACCGTGCCGAGGTAGAAGACGGCCGCGATGCCCAGCCAGATCATCGACTTGCGCAGGGTGGAGGCGCGCTCGTCGGCGGAGAGCGGCTTCGGCACGACGAGGCTGCGCTCGTTCAGGTGGCGCGTACCGAGCAGGAACTGGACGACACCGAGTCCCATGCCGAGTGCGGCCAGGGCGAAGCCCAGGTGCCAGTTGACGTTCTCGCCGACGGTGCCGATCACCAGCGGGGCGGCGAAGGCGCCCACGTTGATGCCCATGTAGAAGATCGTGAAGCCACCGTCACGGCGCGGGTCGTCCGGGCCGTCGTAGAGGTGGCCGACCATCGTGGAGATGTTGGACTTCAGCAGACCGGAGCCGATGGCGACCAGGCCGAGCCCGGCGAAGAAGGTGCCCTCGGAGGGCAGTGCCAGGGTCAGGTGGCCGAGCATGATGACGCCGCCGGCGACGGCGACGGTCTTGCGGGGGCCCCAGACACGGTCGCCGAACCAGCCGCCGGGCATGGCGAGCAGGTACACCAGCGACAGGTAGACCGAATAGATCGCCGTGGCCGTGGCGGGGTTCATGTGAAGCCCGTTGGGAGCGATCAGGTAGAGCGGGAGGAGGGCGCGCATGCCGTAGTAGCTGAAACGCTCCCACATCTCCGTCATGAAGAGAGTGGCCAGGCCGCGGGGGTGGCCGAAGAAGGTCTTCTCGGAGCCGGAAGTGCCGGCCGAGTCCTTCGTCAGGCTGGACGCCATGGTCGATCCTTGCTGGTCGGGACGCGCCGCCTCGTGAGCGGTACGCGCCCGGTGGGGGGTGGCCGGCACCGGGGCGGAAGCGCCCCACCCCTGACGCCTCGAGGGATTCGATCCGGCCACCCGATCCGTAGGGGAGTGCGGGAGGCGGGTCGTGGGACCGACCGCTCAGGGATCCACACCCGGCACGCGTCCTCGCGCTCCGGGCCCGGCCCACAGGTCATTCACTGGTCGGGGCCGGCAGGAACCGGCCCGTACACAAAAGTGACCCCTGGCGCTCAAAGCAGCCAACGGGTCATTCAGCGGTGCAACAGGCGTCGAGCAACCATACGACACGACACATGGGGATATGGAAGGACTTGAGAGATGGATCACAGGTTTACGTGGAACCACGGTCCCATATTCAAAGGAGGATGTCCGATTCGTGGCCCTGACCCGTAGGGCTTGCCCAGTGCCTCACCCTGGCAGGTCTGTGCGGACTACCATCACTGCATGACCCGTGTACTGCTCGCCGAGGACGACGCATCCATCTCGGAGCCACTGGCCCGCGCCCTGCGTCGTGAGGGTTACGAGGTCGAGGTCCGCGAGGACGGTCCGAGCGCACTCGACGCCGGACTCCAGGGCACCGTCGACCTGGTCGTCCTCGACCTGGGGCTGCCCGGGATGGACGGCCTCGAGGTCGCCAGGCGGCTGCGGGCCGACGGTCACGCCGTACCCATCCTGGTGCTCACCGCCCGGGCCGACGAGGTCGACACGGTCGTCGGCCTCGACGCCGGGGCCGACGACTACGTCACCAAACCCTTCCGCCTGGCCGAGCTCCTCGCCCGGGTCCGCGCCCTGCTGCGCCGCGGCGCCACCGAGCACGCCCCGCAGCCCGCCACGCACGGCGTCAGGATCGACGTCGAGTCCCACCGGGCCTGGATGGGTGACGAGGAGCTCCAGCTCACCGCGAAGGAGTTCGACCTGCTGCGGGTCCTCGTGCGGGACGCCGGGCGGGTCGTCACCCGCGACCAGCTGATGCGTGAGGTCTGGGACACCACCTGGTGGTCCTCCACCAAGACCCTCGACATGCACATCTCCTGGCTTCGCAAGAAGCTCGGCGACGACGCGGCCAATCCGCGCTACATCGCCACCGTCCGGGGCGTCGGCTTCCGGTTCGAGAAGAGCTGACGTACAGAACAGACATGCGCCGCCGACTGATCAACTCCACGCTCGCCGTGGTGCTCGTCGTGATCGCCGTCTTCGGCGTGTCCCTCGTCATCGTCGAGACCCGCACCATCAGCAACAGTGCCCAGGAAAGCGTCGACTCCGAGGCCTTCAGGCTGATCAGCGTCGTCGAGAGCCGGCTGCTCGGCGCCGAGCGGATCACCCCCCAGGTCCTCGCCGAGCAGGTGGACCCCAGCCGCTACGCCCGCGTCGAGATCCCCGGCAGGGCTCCCATCGAGGTGGGCGAGCGCCCCACGGACAGCGACGTCACCCGCAGCACCGAGACGGGGGAGCAGGGCGAGAAGGTCACCGTCGAGGAGTCCCGCTCCGCCGTGACCCGTGAGGTCGGCCGGACCCTGCTGATCATCGGAGCGGTGGCACTGCTCGCCATCATCTCCGCCGTCCTCCTCGCCGTACGCCAGGCCGACCGGCTGACCTCCCCGCTCACCGACCTCGCCGAGACCGCCGAACGCCTCGGATCGGGCGACCCCCGCCCCCGGCACAAGCGGTACGGGGTGACGGAGCTGGACCGGGTCGCCGACGTCCTCGACTCCTCCGCCGAGCGGATCGCCCGGATGCTGACCGCGGAGCGGCGTCTGGCCGCGGACGCCTCGCACCAGCTCCGCACACCGCTGACCGCCCTCTCCATGCGGATCGAGGAGATCTCCGTCACCGACGACCCGGAGACGGTGAAGGAGGAGGCGAACATCGCGCTCACCCAGGTCGAACGGCTCACGGACGTGGTGCAGCGGCTGCTGACGAATTCCCGTGACCCGCGCACCGGCTCCGCCGTCGTCTTCGACCTCGACGAGGTCGTCAAGCAGCAGATCGAGGAGTGGCGCCCCGCCTACCGCAGCGCCGGCCGGGCCGTCGTCTGCTCCGGCAAGCACGGGCTGGAGGCCGTCGGCACCCCCGGAGCCGTCGCCCAGGTGCTCGCCGCGCTGATCGAGAACTCACTCATGCACGGTGGCGGCACGGTCGCGCTGCGTACCCGCATCACCGGCAACCAGGTCGTCGTCGAGGTCACGGACGAGGGCCCCGGTGTGCCCGCCGACCTCGGGGCCCGCATCTTCGAGCGAACCATCAGCGGCCGCAACTCCACCGGTATCGGCCTCGCCGTCGCCCGGGACCTCGCCGAGGCCGACGGCGGCCGGCTCGAACTGCTCCAGCAGCAGCCACCGGTCTTCGCCCTCTTCCTCAGCCGGGTCGCCCCGAGCCGCAAGGACTCCGTACGCCCGGTGCGCTGAACCTCAGCGGGGCACAGGGCCGGGTGCTACCTCGTCGGAGGGCCGCCGCTGTTCCAGAAACCGTCCCGCGTCGCGCGCGGCCTCCTCGGCGGGCAGCGCCCTGAACACCCAGGTGCGGTAGGACCAGAAGCGGAACAGCGTGGCGATCCCGATGCCGAGGATCTTGAAGACGTTGCTCTGGACCGGGCTGTTCCACCCGAAGCCGTACGTCGCCACGTAGAGCACACCCGTCTCGATCACCGCACCGACGGCGCTGAACAGCAGGAACAGCGTCAGCTCACGGGTCCGGCCGGTCTTGTCCCGGTCCCGGTAGGTCCAGTAGCGGAAGCCGACGTAGTTGAAGAGGATGGCGACGGCCGTGCCCATGAGCCCGGCGCGTACCACCGGAATGTCCGTGGTGCGCCAGATCAGGTTGGAGACGGCGATGTTGACGACCAGCCCGAGTGCGCCGACCGCGCCGAACTTGGCGACCTCCCGGGACAGCAGATCAAGCCGGGCCCGCAGTGCGCCCCGTTCGCTCATGGTGATCGCTCAGCCCCGTCCGGTCGGTTCCGTCAACCCGGCCATGCTAACCAGCCCTCCCGCGTGATGCCTGTGAGGCGGACGGCCCGTGTGACGCGGCCGTCCCGCCCGGGACCTGCCGGGCCCGGCAGGAGAGGGTGAGGGGCGTTCCCGCACGCCCGATACCCTGGACACGTGACGTTCCCTGTAGTCGGCATGGTCGGCGGCGGTCAGCTCGCCCGTATGACCCACGAGGCGGGCATCCCCCTCGGCCTGAAATTCAAGCTCCTCAGTGACACCCCCCAGGACTCGGCTGCCCAGGTGGCCGGCGAAGTAGTCGTCGGCGACTATCGCGACCTGGAGACACTGCGCGCCTTCGCGCGCGGCTGTGACGTGATCACCTTCGACCACGAGCACGTGCCGACCGAGCACCTGCGGGCCCTGGAGGCGGACGGCATCCCCGTACGCCCCGGCCCCGACGCTCTGGTGCACGCCCAGGACAAGGGGGTGATGCGCGCGAAGCTCATGGAGATCGGCGCGCCCTGCCCCCGTCACCGCATCGTGGCGGACCCGGCGGACGCCGCGGCCTTCGCGGAAGAGGGGGGCGGCTTCCCCGTCATCCTCAAGACGGTCCGGGGCGGCTACGACGGCAAGGGCGTCTGGGTGGTGCGCTCCGAGGCGGACGCCGCCGAGCCCTTCCGGGCCGGGGTCCCCGTCCTCGCGGAGGAGAAGGTCGACTTCGTGCGGGAGCTGGCGGCGAACATCGTCCGCTCACCGCACGGCCAGGCCGTCGCCTACCCCGTCGTCGAGTCCGTCCAGGTCGACGGGGTCTGCGACACCGTCATCGCCCCGGCGCCCGGCCTGGACGAACGCCTCGCCGGCGAGGCCCAGCAGCTCGCCCTGCGGATCGCGGCCGAGCTCGGTGTGGTGGGCCACCTCGCGGTGGAGCTCTTCGAGACGCGCGGACCCGACGGGAAGCCCGGCATCCTCGTGAACGAGCTGGCGATGCGCCCGCACAACTCCGGGCACTGGACCCAGGACGGCGCGGTCACCTCGCAGTTCGCCAACCACGTGCGGGCCGTCCTGGACCTCCCGCTCGGCGACCCCCGCCCGCGCGCCCCGTGGACGGTCATGTGCAACGTCCTCGGCGGTGACTACCCGGACATGTACCAGGGTTACCTGCACTGCATGGCCCGGGACCCGCAGCTCAAGATCCACATGTACGGCAAGGACGTGAAGCCTGGCCGCAAGGTGGGCCACGTCAACACCTACGGCGACGATCTGGCGGACGTGCGCGAGCGCGCCCGGCACGCGGCCGACTACCTCCGAGGAACGATCACCGAATGACCGCACCAGGTTCCGCCCCCGTCGTCGGCATCGTCATGGGCTCGGACTCCGACTGGCCCGTGATGGAAGCGGCCGCCAAGGCCCTCGACGAGTTCGAGATCCCCTACGAGGTCGACGTCGTCTCCGCGCACCGCATGCCGCACGAGATGATCGCGTACGGCGAGAAGGCCGCGGACCGCGGCCTCAAGGCGATCATCGCGGGAGCGGGCGGAGCGGCCCACCTGCCCGGGATGCTCGCCTCCGTCACCCCGCTGCCCGTGATCGGCGTCCCGGTCCCGCTGAAGTACCTCGACGGCATGGACAGCCTGCTGTCCATCGTCCAGATGCCGGCCGGGGTCCCCGTCGCCACGGTCTCCGTCGGCGGCGCCCGTAACGCGGGCCTGCTCGCCGCCCGCGTCCTCGCCGCCCACGACGGCGCGCTGCTGGAGCGGATGAAGGACTTCCAGCAGGAGCTCAAGGAGCAGGCGACGGAGAAGGGCAAGCGGCTGCGCGCCAGAACCCAGGGTGCGGACTCCTTCGGCTTCGGGAAGTAGGCGGTCGCGGATGGACAACCTGGAACGCGCCCGGCTGCTCCTGGCCGACCATCCCGTCGTCGACGGCCACAACGACCTCCCCTGGGCCCTGCGTGAGCAGGTCGGCTACGACCTCGACGCCCGTGACATCTCACGGGACCAGACCGGCACCCTGCACACCGACATCCCGCGGCTGCGGGCCGGAGGCGTCGGCGCACAGTTCTGGTCGGTCTACGTCGCTCCCCGGCTGGCGGGCGACGCCGCGGTCAGCGCCACGCTGGAACAGATCGACGTGGTCGGCGAGATGCTGGACCGCTACCCGGCCGACCTGCGGCGCGCCCTGACCGCCGACGACATGGAGAAGGCCCGCGCCGAGGGCCGTATCGCCTCCCTGATGGGTGCCGAGGGCGGCCACTCCATCAACAACTCCCTGGGCACTCTGCGCGCCCTGCACACCCTGGGCGTCCGCTACATGACGCTCACGCACAACGACAACACCGACTGGGCGGACTCGGCGACCGACTCCCCGCGCGTCGGCGGCCTGTCGGAGTTCGGCCGCGAGGTCGTACGCGAGATGAACCGCATCGGGATGCTGGTCGATCTCTCCCACGTGGCGGCCACCACGATGCGTGACGCGCTCGCCACCTCCGTGGCGCCGGTGATCTTCTCGCACTCCTCCGCCCGGGCGGTCTGCGATCATCCGCGCAACATCCCCGACGACGTGCTGCGGATGCTGGCGGCCAACGGCGGCGTGGCCATGGCGACCTTCGTACCGAAGTTCGTCCTGCCGGCGGCCGTCGAATGGACGCTCGCCGCGGACCGCAACATGCGGGAGCACGGCCTGCACCACCTGGACACCACACCGGCCGCCATGCGGATCCACGCGGACTTCGAAGCGCTCCACCCGCGTCCCGCGGCCACCGTGGCCACGATCGCCGACCACCTCGACCACATGCGCGAGATCGCCGGGATCGACCACATCGGCGTCGGCGGCGACTACGACGGCACGGCGTTCCTCCCGCTGGAGCTGGAGGACGTGTCGGGCTACCCGTACCTGATCGCGGAGCTGCTCACACGGGGCTGGTCGGAGACCGACGTGGCCAAGCTGACGTGGGAGAACGCGGTGCGGGTCCTGCGTGACGCGGAAGCGGTGTCCCGCGACCTGAGCAGCCGGACCGGCCCGTCACACGCGACGATCGACGAGCTGGACGGCCCGGCGCGCTGACGTCCCTCGTACCGGACACGAAGGCGGCGGGGCGGGGCCGGCCACGGCCCCGCCCCGCCGCCTTCGTGTCCCGGCCCGGACAGGCGCCTTCAGCAGGCGCACAGACAGAACGGGTGCCCCGCGGGGTCGGCGTACACGCGCCAGGTACGTGACGGGTCTCCCGCCTCCAGCAGGGTCGCCCCCAGCGACAGCACCTCCCGCTCCGCCGCTTCCAGGTCCTCCACCGTCAGGTCCAGATGGAACTGCTGCGGGGCCTCGGCCCGCGGCCACTGCGGCGGTACGTGGCCGGGAGCGGCCTGGAAGGCCAGCACCGCGCCGTCGTCCGTCTTCAGGTCGACCCATCCCTCGCCGTCGTTCTCGGTCCTGCCGCCGAGCACCTGGGCGTAGAAACCGGCCAGGGCGACGGGGTCGGGACAGTCCAGGACGACGGTGCCCAGCTTGGCGACGGCCATGACGTCTCCTCCTCGGATCGGAACCGCGAGAGGGCGTGGCGGACCGCCGCCCCCCGTGGGTTACCTATTGAACCGCTCAACCGGTAACCGTTACTGCATGCTCCCGCAAAGGGAGTAACCTCGCAACCATGAACGAGAGGGCGACCGCCCCCGGTGGACTCGCTCTGATCGAGAGCCTGGTCAACACGCTGGACATCGAGACCGGCACGGACGCCCTCGGTACACCGGAGGGACGCGCGCCCTTCGGCCTGACCGGGGCGGATGTGCCCGGCGCCACGCTCCTGCGTGAGGCGCTGCGCCAGGTCTGCCTCACCCACGCCGGGCACCGCCCACCGGAGGGCTGCGGCGCTCCCCCGCTCGACCGGCTGCTCGCCGCCGCGCCGCTCCGGGTCACCGTGGACGTGACCGGGGCCGTCGCGCTGCGGCCGGTCGCCGAACCCGCGGGGCTGACGGCCCGGGTCGCCGTGGCTGTCGCGGAGGCCGCCGCGGACGGCACCTGGGCACGGCTCAAGGCGTGTGAGGCCGATGACTGCCGCTGGGTGTACTACGACCGGAGCCCGGCGGGGCGCCGCCGCTGGTGTTCGATGTCGGTGTGCGGGGCCCGCGCCAAGATGCGTAGGTACCGCGCCGGACGGGGCGAGGGCCCTGCCTGAGGCCTGCCCCGCCCCTTCCTCGCGTCAGGCCTTCGGACGGCCCATCGCCCGGTAGGTCCAGCCGGCCTCGCGCCACACCGCGGGGTCCAGCGCGTTGCGGCCGTCCAGAATGATCCGCCGTCCCGCGACCTCGCCCAGCGCGGCCGGGTCCAGCTCCCGGAATTCGCTCCACTCCGTCAGGTGCAGCACCACGTCCGCACCGCGCACCGCGTCCAGCGCCGTGCCGGCGTAGCCGAGCGTCGGGAACAGGCGCCGGGCGTTGTCCATGCCCTTGGGGTCGAAGACCGTCACCTGGCCACCCTGCAGGTGGATCTGCCCGGCGACGTTCAGGGCCGGCGAGTCGCGTACGTCGTCGGAGTCCGGCTTGAAGGTGGCGCCCAGCACCGCGACCCGCGTGCCCAGGAACGACCCGCCGCCCACGGCCTCGCGGGCCAGTTCCACCATGTGCCCGCGCCTGCGCATGTTGATGGAGTCGACCTCCCGCAGGAAGGTCAGTGCCTGGTCGGCGCCCAGCTCACCGGCGCGCGCCATGAAGGCGCGGATGTCCTTGGGCAGGCAGCCCCCGCCGAAGCCGATCCCGGCCCGCAGGAACTTCTTCCCGATGCGCTCGTCGTGGCCGATGGCCTCGGCGAGCTTCACCACGTCACCGTCGGCGGCCTCGCAGACCTCGGCCATGGCGTTGATGAACGAGATCTTGGTGGCGAGGAAGGAGTTGGCGGAGGTCTTCACCAGCTCGGCGGTCGGGAAGTCCGTCACCACGAAGGGCGATCCCTCGGCGACCGGCCCCGCGTAGACCTCGCGCAGCAGCTTCTCGGCCCGCTCGCTCTCCACGCCGACGACGATCCGGTCCGGGTGCAGCGTGTCCTTCACCGCGAAGCCCTCACGCAGGAACTCCGGGTTCCAGGCCAGCTCCGCGTCCGTACCCACCGGTGCCAGCTCGGCCAGCCGTGCCGACAGCCGTGCGGCGGAGCCCACCGGGACGGTGGACTTGCCCACGACCAGCGCGGGGCGGGTCAGCTGCGGGGCCAGTGACTCGAAGGCACTGTCCACATAGCTCATGTCACAGGCGTACTCGCCGTGCTTCTGGGGAGTGTTCACGCAGACGAAGTGCACGTCGCCGAACGCGCCGATCTCCTCCCAGGAGGTGGTGAACCGCAGCCGTCCCGTGGACCCTTCGAGGCCGGCGACATGCTTCTGCAGGATCTCCTCGAGCCCCGGCTCGTACATCGGGACCTTGCCGGCCGAGAGCATCTCGATCTTCTCGGGCACGACATCGAGCCCGAGGACCTCGAAGCCCAGCTCCGCCATGGCCGCGGCATGGGTGGCGCCGAGGTAACCGGTACCGATCACGGTGATCCTGAGGGCCATGGGTGCTCCTGAACGATGCGGACAGACGTGCGGAGCCGAGCATAACCGGGCGTGCGGACGCCGTTTCCGGCCGCCTCGGGGGCGGTCCGCACGGCTGTCGGCAAGCTCACGTGCCCCACCCGTATGCCTCTGCTCGGGCGGGCCACTAAAATCAGGTTACTTAACGGTAGTTAGCATTCTTGGGGAGTGAACATCGTGGCGGGTTCGACCGATTTCGACCTGTACCGTCCGGCCGAGGAGCACGACATGCTCCGCGAGACGATCCGTTCGCTCGCCGAGGCGAAGATCGCCCCGCACGCCGCCGCGGTCGACGAGGAGGCGCGCTTCCCGCAGGAGGCGCTGGACGCGCTGGTCGCGTCGGACCTGCACGCGGTCCACGTCCCGGAGGAGTACGGCGGCGCGGGCGCCGACGCGCTCGCCACGGTCATCGTGATCGAGGAGGTGGCCCGTGTCTGCGCGTCCTCCTCCCTGATCCCGGCCGTGAACAAGCTGGGATCGCTCCCGGTGATCCTCTCCGGCTCCGAGGACCTCAAGAGGAAGTACCTGGGCCCGCTCGCCAAGGGCGACGCGATGTTCTCGTACGCCCTGTCCGAGCCGGACGCCGGCTCCGACGCGGCGGGCATGAAGACCAGGGCCGTCCGCGACGGCGACTTCTGGGTCCTCGACGGTGTGAAGCGCTGGATCACCAACGCGGGCGAGTCCGAGTACTACACGGTCATGGCGGTCACCGACCCGACGAAGCGTTCCAAGGGCATCTCGGCGTTCGTCGTCGAGAAGTCCGACGAGGGCGTCTCCTTCGGCGCCCCGGAGAAGAAGCTCGGCATCAAGGGCTCCCCGACGCGCGAGGTCTACCTCGACAACGTCCGTATCCCCGCCGACCGCATGATCGGCGAGGAGGGCACCGGCTTCGCCACGGCGATGAAGACCCTGGACCACACCCGCATCACGATCGCGGCCCAGGCACTCGGCATCGCCCAGGGTGCCCTGGACTACGCCAAGGGCTACGTCCAGGAGCGCAAGCAGTTCGGCAAGCCGATCGGCGACTTCCAGGGCGTCCAGTTCATGCTCGCCGACATGGCGATGAAGCTGGAGGCGGCCCGCCAGCTCACCTACTCCGCCGCCGCCAAGTCCGAGCGTGTCGACGGTGACCTGACCTTCTTCGGCGCCGCGGCCAAGTGCTTCGCGTCCGACGTCGCGATGGAGGTCACCACGGACGCGGTCCAGCTGCTCGGCGGCTACGGCTACACGCGTGACTACCCGGTCGAGCGCATGATGCGCGACGCCAAGATCACCCAGATCTACGAGGGCACGAACCAGGTCCAGCGGATCGTCATGGCCCGCAACCTGCCGTAACGGCTTCTCGCGACAGCGCACTGTGCCCCCGGCGCTGCCGGGGGCACAGTGCGCTGCGGGCGCCGATACGCGAGCGGCGTCTTCCAGGAGCCTTCGTGGGCCGGTGGCGGTCAGCTGCCCTTGACCGTGACCTTCTCGTCGTTCTTCAGCTGCTCCACGAGCTTCTTGACCTCGTCCTTGTCCCAGACCAGGTTGCCGTTCACGCTCCGGCCCGAGAGCGGGATGTTCATCGACGTGCCCTCGCCGCCCGTGACGCCCTTCATCGCGAAGAACATGTTGCCGAGCGACCAGAGCGACATGTCCTTGTCCACGATCAGGGTGTCCAGGCCCGCGCCCATCGTCGGGTAGAGCGTGAACGGGTTGAGGATCGTGGACGGGGTGGCCGTCTGGGAGGCCAGGGCCGCGAGGAACTTCTGCTGGTTCTTCGTGCGGTCCAGGTCGCTGCCCGCGAAGGCGTACCGGGTGCGGACGAAGGCGAGGGACTGCTCGCCGTTCAGCGTCTGCTTGCCGGCCTGGAAGTCGGCGCCGGACTTCTTGTCCTTGAACGCCTTGGGGATGTCCATCTCGACACCGCCGATCGCGTCCACGATGCTGGCGAAGCCGCCGAACCCGATCTCGACGTAGTGGTCGATGCGCAGCCCGGTGTTGAACTCGACCGTGCGGACCAGCAGCTCCGGGCCGTCCTCCGCGTAGGCGGCGTTCAGCTTCACCTGGCGGCCCGTGCCCGCGAACTTCTTGCCGGACTCCGAGCCGACGAAGCTCGGGATCTCGACGTTGGAGTCGCGGGGCAGGGAGATCAGCGTCGGGCCGTTGGAGCCGTCGTGCAGGATCATCATCGAGTCGGTCCGCTTGCCCTCGGCGGAGCCGGTGTGCAGCTTCTTCTTGTCCTCGGCCGTCATGCCCTCGCGGCTGTCGGAGCCCACGATCAGGTAGTTCGTGCCGTCGCCCTCGGAGGGACGGTCGATGACCATGGCGAGGTCGACCTCGCGCTTGAGCTTGCCGTCGGCCCAGAAGTACGTGCCGACGGAGACCGCGAGCACCACGACGACCAGGGTCAGGGCGCCGGCCTTGATCCGCCGGCCCCAGTCGGGGGCGGCGTGGGGCTGGACGTAGCCGCTGTCACCACCACGGCCGCCGTCGCGCCGGCCGGCGCCGTAGACCTGGCCCGTGTTGTAGCCGCTGTCGTAGCCGGGTGCCTCGCCGTAGCCGTCGTGGCCCTGGCCCTGCTGCGGCGGGATCCGGGGCGGGGACTGCGGCGGCGCCGGACGCCGCCGGACGTGCGGCATGGCGCGGGCGCTCTCGGGCTGGGGGCTCGCGCTGCCCCGTCCGTAGCGCTGCTCGCCGGGTCCGCCGTTACGTCCATCGGGCCAATCGCTCATGCGGACCAGTGTGCCGTCTCGGCCCGCGCGTCTTACAGGGTGTACGGGGGATCGGGTCACGGCTGTAGCCAAGCTGATGCAATACGGCCGGGCGCAAGCCCCCGCATAAGGTGGACGGCATGACAGATCAGTCCCAGCCACCGGTGGGCGATATTCCGGTCAAGCCGACCTCGGCGTCCCGGACCACCCTCAGCCACATCATGACCGGCAACGACACCAACCTCCTGGGCACGGTGCACGGCGGCGTGATCATGAAACTGGTCGACGACGCGGCGGGGGCGGTCGCGGGCCGGCACTCCGGAGGGCCGGCCGTGACGGCCTCGATGGACGAGATGGTCTTCCTGGAGCCGGTCCGCGTGGGTGACCTCGTCCACGTCCGTGCCCAGGTGAACTGGACCGGCCGTTCCTCGATGGAGGTCGGCGTCCGGGTGATGGCCGAGCGGTGGAACGAGTCGACGCCGGCCCAGCAGGTCGGCAGCGCCTACCTGGTGTTCGCGGCGGTCGACGAGGACGGCAAGCCGCGCCGCGTTCCGCAGGTGGCCCCGGAGACGGAACGCGACAAGCGGCGCTACCAGGAGGCGCAGATCCGCCGCACGCACCGCCTCGCCCGGCGGCGTGCGATCAAGGAGCTGCGGGAGCAGCGGGCGGCCGAAGGCATCGACGACTGAGCCTTCCCGCCGGATCGCCCGCATGGACGTGCGACAGGTTGCCCGCGATGACTGGACTCGGACCCGTGGCCTGGCCACCTGCCCCGATACGGACCGAGCGCCTCGTGCTCCGCGAGTCCGAGGCACGGGACCGCGCGGCGTTCATCGAGTTGTTCGCATCGCCGGAGGCGGGCGCCTGCCCCGGTGGTCCTCGACCGCGTGACGAGCCCGAGCGCGCGGTGCCTGGGGTACCCGGGCGGCGTACCGGTCTCTTCGTGGCCGATCATCGATCCGGCGTGACGCGGGGCGTCCGGGACATGTCCGTCCGGAGGCCGGGGAGGCCGAGCCCGGTTACATGTTCCTGCCGGCGACTTGGGGCTGCGGGTACGCCGCGGAGGCATGCACAACGGCACTCGACCGGCTCGCCGGCGCACTTCCTGGCGAGCCGGGGGTGCTTCGTACCCGGACTGCCAACGGCAGCGCGATGCGCCTCGCGGTGAAACCGGGGTTCACCGAGGTGGAGCGGTTCGAGGAGTACGGCGCCGAGCAGTGGTCCGGCGTGCGGACCCCGGTCAAGCCGTCCGGCTGAGACGGGAGCGAGTCCCGGAGCGCCCGGTCACGGGCAGACCACCTGGTCGCCCGTCACCGTGCCGAACTCCCCACGCCGGGAGTCCTCGGCCTTCACCTGCCGCACCTTGGTGAAGTCCGAGCCCGCCGTGACCTTCATGGTCCCGCCCTGTCCCTTCACCGCCCTGAGTTCACATCCGGGCAGTGCGGCGGCCAGGGACTTCGCCGACCGGTCCCAGCGCGGGTCGTACGTGACCACCGTCCGCCGCAGATCGTGCGGTCCGCCGTTCAGCGGCGAGCGGGTGGTGTCGAACCCGGTGCTCCGCAGTGCCGCGTCGACGTCCTGGCCGAGTCCGTCCCTGGGCGTCCCGTTGTAGACCTGCACCCGGATCTGTTCCGGCGCCACATCGACGAGCGTCGCCTCGGGCCGTTTCGGCGGGCGCGGGGCGAGCGGCCGGTCCTCGCGCAGGGCCTGGAACATCTTCTTCGCCTTCTCGGCGTCCCACTTCACCGTGGAGCCGATGCCCTTGACCTGATGGCCCTTCTCCTCGAGGGGGACGGAGGCGAATTCGGACGAGGCGGGTGTGAAGCCGCGCATGGCCCTGCCGAGCTCCAGCATCTGTTTCGTACCGAAGCCCTTGTCGGCGCGGGCCGATTCGAGTACCGACGCGGCGACCTGCTGGAACTTCATCGGGTTCATCAGCACACCGCTGCTGGCCGTCCGCTTGACCAGAGCGGCCATGAACCTCTGCTGGCGCTGCATCCTGCCCAGGTCCGCCGCTCCGTCGAGGTGCCGGGAGCGCACGTACCGGAGGGCCTCGCCACCGTCCAGCTCGTGGGTGCCGGGGGCCAGGTCCAGGCCGGTGTAGGAGTCCTTGAGGGGCTTGGCGGTGCAGATCTCCACCCCGCCCAGGGTGTCGACCGTCTTCATGAAGCTGGTGAAGTCGACCTCCAGATAGTGGTCGATCTTGACGCCTGTCATCTGCTCGACGGTCCGCACCGTGAGCTGAGGTCCGCCCTCGGCGTAGGCGGCGTTCAGCTTCACCGGATGGGCGGAGTGCTCCTTGCCGGTGGTGGCGTCCGTGTGGGCCGGGAGCTCGGCGTAGCTGTCGCGCGGCAGACTGATGACGCTGGCCCGCTGTCTGTCGGCCGAGAGGTGGACGAGCATGAGGGTGTCGGTGCAGTGACAGGGGGCACCGCCCAGCTTGTACTTCTTCTTCTCCGCCGGGGTGATCTCGTCCCGGCCGTCGGTGCCGACGAGCAGGAAATTCAGGCCGTGGCCGCCCGGGGGGCGGTTCTTCATGTCCTTGAACGGGTCGACCCGTTCGATCCCCGTCTCCAGACCGCTCACCACGGCATGCCCGATCCCGCCGGCGCCGAGCACCAGCACGGACAGCCCGGTGGCGACCCGCATGCCCCAGTGGCCCTGCGGTTTCCGCCCGCCGGCCCGGTTCCGGCCGCGGGCGTGGCCACCGGCTCCGGGCTGCTGCGCGGGTCCGCGCTGCGGGGGAGCGGTGCGGGGATGCGGGGGACGGGGCGATCGGTGCGGCGTGGGCACGAGGGACACCTCCGCGCGAGCGAGTGGGACTTTCGCACGGTAGGCCCATACGATCTGCAGACCGGTAGGCCGCCCGGCGGCGCGCGCCGCTGTCCCCCGTTCGCGGTAACGTGGCGGCCGAATCACGCCGCCTCCTGGGGTGCGAAACCCCCGGAACCCTGGCACCCCCGAGGACCCCCCGAGGACCACATGTCTGCCGCGCAGTACCCCGCCGTCTCCGTGATCATGCCGGTGCTCAACGAGGAACGCCATCTCAGGAACTCGGTCCGGCACATCCTGGAGCAGGAGTACGCCGGCGAGATGGAGGTGGTGATCGCCCTCGGCCCCTCGGTCGACCGTACGGACGAGATCGCCGCCGAGCTGGTCCGGGAGGACTCCCGGGTCCACACCGTCCCCAACCCGACCGGCCGCACCCCCGCAGCGCTCAACGCCGCGATCAAGGCGTCCCGGCACCCGATCGTGGTGCGGGTGGACGGTCACGGCATGCTGTCGCCGAACTACATCGCGACGGCCGTGCGGCTCCTGGAGGAGACCGGCGCGCAGAACGTCGGCGGCATCATGCACGCCGAGGGTGAGAACGCCTGGGAGGACGCCGTGGCTGCCGCGATGACGTCGAAGATCGGCGTCGGCAACGCGGCCTTCCACACCGGAGGGAAGGCGGGCCCCGCCGAGACCGTGTACCTGGGCGTCTTCCGCCGCGAGGCACTGGAGCGTGCCGACGGCTACAACGTGGAGTTCATCCGCGCCCAGGACTGGGAGCTGAACTTCCGTATCCGTGAGGCGGGCGGCCTGATCTGGTTCTCGCCGGAGCTGAAGGTGCAGTACCGCCCGCGGCCCAGCATCCGTGCCCTCTCCAAGCAGTACAAGGAGTACGGCCGCTGGCGCCACGTCGTGGCCCGCTACCACTCCGGCTCGATCAACCTGCGCTATCTGGCCCCGCCGACCGCCGTCTGCGCGATAGCGGCCGGGATCGTCGTGGGCGCGGCCGTCACCCCGTGGGCGTTCGCCGTGCCGGCCGGCTACGCGGCGGCGATCGTCGCCGGGTCGCTGCCCGCCGGGAAGGGCCTGTCGCTGAAGGCGCGCGCACAGATCCCCGTGGCGCTGGCCACCATGCACATGTCGTGGGGGTACGGCTTCCTGACCAGCCCCCGTTCGCTGGCCAGGAAGGTCATCGCCAGCCGCCGCCCGGCCGTGCGGGAGCAGACGGCCTGACCGCCGTGGCCGAAGGAGGAAGGGTCCGGCCACGGCCGGACCCTTCTCCCCTGCCGGCTCCTGCCCGCATGTACGACGTCACCAGGTGAAACCCGGGTTGACGCGCATGCACGCCTTCTCGTCGGCGCCGTTGAGCGGGTTCGCCGAGTCCGGCGTCTTCTCCTCGGCGGCCTCGGCGGGATAGGCCCCGTCCTCGCGCCAGTCGGCCCCCACGGCCAGGACGATGCCTGACACGCCGGTCGACTTCTTCACCTGGGACACCGGGATGCCGAGCGCCTTGGCGACGGCCTGCGCGTCGCCCTCCATGTCCGCGCTGGGATACAGGACACCGGTCCTGGCAGCCGCCTCGACGTTCTGCGAATCGACCGTCGCCCTGGTGAAGCCCGCTTCCGTGAGCAGCTCCCTGACCGTGTTCGCCCGGCCCTGGGCCGGGCCGGACGCGTCCGTGGAGGTGGCGTTGCGCACGCTGACCGGGATCTCGGCGGCGGGGGCGGCCTGGTCCTTGGCGACGGGCGTCTTGCGCTTGGACGCCTTGCCGTCCAGCGGGATGTCCTCACGGACCATCCGGAAGACCTGCTCGGCCTCCTCGGCCTTCGGGTACACCCGGCCGCTGAACTGCCCCGTGCCGTAGACGTTCGGCATGGTCGTCATGGTGATGCGGTCGGTGGGGGCCTTCTTGAGCTCCTCGGCCAGGTCGTACAGCTTCTTGACGGTGTCGAGGCCCTTGTCGACCGTCAGCGCGCTGGTGGCCGCCTCGGCGAGGTCCATCAGCTTCCCGGGGTCGGTGAGCTTGGTGCCCTTGCGCAGCTCCCGGACCATCGAGTTCAGGTACTGGTGCTGGGCCTTGGTCCGGCCGAGGTCCGTGTTGTCCTCGAAGCCGTAGCGCGTACGCAGCCACTGGAGGGCCTGTTCGCCCTTGACGGACGTGGTGCCCTTCTCCAGCTTCAGCCCGGACCCCTTGCCGTCACCGGTGTGCGAGTAGACGTTGGCGTCGACGCAGACGGGGACGCCCCCGATCGCGTCGGCCATGGAGACCACACCCGCGAAGTCGATCATCATGAAGTGGTCGATGGTGATACCGGTGAGTTCGTACCAGGCGGCCACCGTGCATCCGGGGCCGCCACGGCCCAGGCTCTCGTTGGTCTGTACGTCGACGGTGCTGGCCGGATACACCTTGCCGGAGTCGGGGTCGGTGCACTTGGGCATCTTCAGCATGGTGTCGCGCGGCATGCTGATGACCGAGATGTTGCTGCGGTCCGCGGAGAGGTGGAGCAGCATCTGCACGTCGGCGAGCGGCGTGCCCCCGAAGGTCTCCTTCGCTCCGCCCAGCTTCTGGTTGGCCGCGGAGTCCCGGGCGTCGGATCCTATGAGCAGGATGTTCAGAGGCGTCTGACCGGCGGCGTTGGCCTTGTGGTCGGCCATCTCCTTGTCACCGAGCGTCAGTTCCTCTTTCCTGAGGTTGCCGTTGAGGTGCTTGTAGTACACGTAACCGGCGCCGCCGGTGCCGAGTATGAGCAGTGCGAGGACGGACGCCACCCAGCGCAGCACGCGCCGCTTTCCACCTCTGGCGGCCCGCCGTACACGGCGGTTGGGCCCCGCCCCGCCGCGCACGCCCTCGGGCGGGGCGGACCGCTCGCGCCGTTCCTGACCGCTGCGCACCCCACCGGACGCGCCGCGGTCCTCACCGCCCGGCGGCCTGTCGTGCCGGCCGCGCGGCCGTGTCCCCTCCCCGCGCATGCTGCTCCGTACCACCAGGACCCCCCTGCTCCTCAGAATTCCGCTGTGGCGCGACGACCCGTCGTCACTTCGCGCGTTCCGCCTTGTCCGTGCCGGCCGTCCGGACGACTCCCGGCGCCTTCTCCGCGCGGTGTCCTTCCGGTCCGGTCCGGGTGTACTCCGGGAGTGCCGGTGTGTGCGTCGAGGACCCACCGGCCGGCGGGACCGATGTCGTCCGCCCGTCCACGGCTGTGCGCGTCCACGGTTGCCTGAGTCCTCCGTCGGTGCCGGGCGAGGCGCCTCCCCCGGCGGGGCGCGCGGTCGTCCGCTCCGGGCACGCGGTCCGACGGCCGCGAGCACCGGATCGCGTCACACTATCCGGCGGAATCAGCCACAGGGGGCGCGGGTGACACATTCCACGCTCCTCACGACCGGGCATGACACCCGTTCCGTTCCCGTTTCCGTCCACGGCCCGGGAACCGTCCTAGGAGCCGCACGGGTCGTCCGCCGCGTTCGACCCCGAATAGGTGGGTGCGGGGGTCGGACTCCCGTCCGTACCGCCGGACTTCCGGCCGGAGGGGTCCTTCCCGGAGCTGTGATCTGCCTGTGGGCCCACGGAGTCGAGCGTCCCGGCGGGGACCACGGCGACCGGCTCGTCCTTGCGCAACCGGGTGAACAGCCGGTCCGCGTCCGGCTGTACGAGCTCGTCACGGTTCGGGTCGGCGTGGTACGCCTTCCGGGGCACGGTCAGGAACTGCACCTTCTCCGTCGGCACGTTCCGCATTCCGCGCACCAGGTCGTACAGGTCCCGCAGGGAGTCGAGCCCCGGGTCCGTGGTGAGTGACTTGGTCGCCGCGTCCAGCACCGGGTAGAGCCGTGTCGGGTTCAGCAGTACGCCGTTGCTCTGCATCTTGTTGACGAGGGCACCCAGGAACTTCTGCTGGCGGTCCATGCGCTCGGTGTCGCTGCCGTCACCGATCGACTTACGGGCCCGCACGTAACCCAGCGCCTTCTCGCCGTCGAGCTTCTGGCGGCCCGCGGGGAGCTTGAGCCGGGCGGCGGCGTCATCGACCGGTTCCTTGAGGCACACCTCGACACCGTCGACGGCGTCGACCATGTCCTTGAAGCCGTTGAAGTCGATGACCATGTGGTGGTCGACGCGGATGCCCGTCATCTTCTCGACCGTCCGGATGGTGCAGGCCGTGCCGCCGATCTCGAAGGCCGAGTTGAACTGGGCGAACCGTTCCCTCGTGGTCCTGCCGTCGGCGGTGCGGCAGCTGGGGACCTCGGCCATCAGGTCGCGCGGGACCGACACCGCCGTGGCGCTCCCGCGGTCGGCCGCGAGGTGCAGCAGGATCGTGGTGTCCGAACGCTGGCTGCCGCCGTCGTCACGTCCGTACGCGCTGTTGTCGCCGGAGCGGGTGTCGGAGCCGATGAGCAGGATGTTCCGGGCGTCCCTCGCGATCGGCAGCGGGCGGTCCTTCTCGTACGCCCTGAGTTCGGCGGCGGCACTCGTGTCGGTCGTGATGTTGCCGTCGAGCTTCTTGTACAGCCACCAGCCGGCCCCGGCGGCCACCAGCACGAGGAACGAGGCCGTGAGCGCGCTCCAGCGGAGCCAGCGCCCGCGGTCCAGGGGGCCGCGCCCGGGCCGCTCGCCCCAGGTCCCGGCCCCGCCGCCGCCCCCGGCCGCGGGCTCGTCCCCGGCCGGGTGTTCCGGGCGGTCCGGTTCGGCCGGGGTGCCGGGGCTGTCGCTCACGTCTGCGTCCATCCTTCACGTTCGGCGGCGCGATGGGCCGCCGGTCGCAGGAGTAGACGGCTGAACCTCACGCTTGGTTGTGCATTCAGGCGGCGTTCTCGGCGGTGCCTCGTTCCGCCCGATCATGTACCGCCGTCGGTGCTCAGTCCCGGGGGCTCGGCCCGCCCTGGGCCGGACGAGTGGCCTTCGGAGCGCTTGTCATACCGCGGTGCCGGTGATCCGCTCGCTTTCGACGCGCTTGGCCAGCCCCTCCTCGTCCAGCCGGTCCAGGTGGCGGCACAGGACGACGGACCCCCCTGCGGCCAGCGGCGCGAAGAGACCGGCGGACAGCCCCTCCCACGAGTCGTACGTACGGCCCGTCAGCAGCCTGGATCCCGGACCGAGTCCCCTCTGTGCCGCGTCCTGACGGGCGCGTGCGACCAGCTGGTCCGCCGTCAGGACGGTGCCGCCCACGGCCAGCGCGGGGGCCGCCGGGTCCACCGGGGCGTACGGGGCGAAGCGGTCGCCCTGGCCCGGCACCTCCACGGCGTAGTCCGCGAACCCCTCGGGAGCCTGCGGGAACCGGCCGCCCAGCGGGCGCAGCGCCAGCGCGATCCGCTCGCCACGGCAGGCGCGGGCCCGGTCGAGCGAGTCCGGTCCGCTGACGACCAGATCGGCGGCCGCCGGGTCACCCTGCACCTCGGCGACGACACCCACCGACGAGCAGGCCAGCAACCAGACGGCCGACTGCCAGTGGGCGGGGAGCAGCAGGGCGAGCCGGTCGCCCGGCTCGGCGGCCAGGTCGCCCTGGAGCAGATTGGCGGTCTTGGCCACCCAATTGGCGAAGGTGGCCACCGACAGTTCGACGCGCTCTCCGGTTGCGTCGTCGTAGAAAGTGACGAGGGGGCGGGCGGGGTCCGCGGCGAGCGCGGATCGCAGCAGGTCGGCGGGGGTGCGGTCACTGGCGTTCATCCGCGCAAGGGTACGCGGCGGGTGCCGCCCCGGCAGAGCATGGCGGGTGCCCCGTACACCGGTTCGGCAGACGGGGCGTCAGCTGGAGGCGGCCGCACTCCAGTAGCCGGAAATGCGGGTATGAGTCAAGGATTTCCTGTATGCGTGCACTTCTTACCACCTCCATCGGCGTCGCCTGCGCGACGGCATTCACCCTCCCGCTCGCCGCGCCCGCGCCCGCCGCCCCCGTCCAGGCCCCGGTGGCGCAGACGCCCGCGGCAGCTCCCGGCGAACCCGCGGGTTCGACCCAGTCCCTGCCCCTGCGGCCGCTCACCGACGCGGCCCCGAGGACCACCGGCGAGCCCACGGCGCCCGCAGCAGCACAAGGGCTGCCCCGGCGTGACTCGCACCGCTTCTCGCTCGTCGGCGTGGTCTGGGACGACGCCGGCACCGAACTGCACGGCACCGTCCAGGTCCGCACCCGTGCGACCGGCACCGGCAGGTGGTCCGGCTGGCAGTCCCTCGAGACCCACAACACCGACCACGCCGCCGACTCCGGCAGCCCCGAACGGGAATCGGGCACCGTGCGCGGCTCCACCGCCCCCCTCTGGGTCGGCGAGTCGGACGGCGTCGAGGTGCGCGTGCGCTCCGAGAGCTCCGCACCGCGAGACGGCTCCGCCGGTTCCGGGCTTCTCCCGGCCGGCCTCCAGGTGGAACTCGTCGACCCGGGCGACGACCCGGAGGAGCCCCGCACCGAGGGCGCCCCGGCCCCCGGCACCTCGTCGGCGGTGCCCGCTGTCGCCCCGTCGGCGGGCACCACGACGCCCGCCACGGCCGCCCGGCCCGGTGCGCTCCCGGAGCTCGCGGGCCTCGGCCTGGCAGCCGCCGAGAGCTCCGCCGTCAACGCCGACCTCGCTCCGCTGGGTGCCACCGGGATCACTGCCCTGAGCAAGGCCGAGTCGGAGGAGCAGGCGGTCGTCGGAGCGGCCGCGAAGCCGTTCGTGGGACCGCGCCCGGCCATCGTCACCCGTAAGGGCTGGGGAGCCGACGAGAGCCTGCGCGAGCGCAGCTTCGCCTACACCTCGACGGTCAAGGCCGCCTTCATCCATCACAGCGCCACCGGCAACAACTACACCTGCGCCCAGGCGCCCTCCGTCCTGCGGAGCATCTACCGCTACCACGTCAAGAGCAGCGGCTGGCGCGACTTCGGCTACAACTTCGCCGTCGACAAGTGCGGGAAGATCTACGAAGGGCGTGCCGGGGGAGTGTCGAAGGCGGTCCTCGGGGCCCATACCCTCGGTTTCAACACCAACAGCATGGGGATCGCGGTACTCGGGACGTACAGCTCGAAGAACCCGCCCGCCGCCGCGGTCACCGCGGTAGCCAAGCTCACCGCCTGGAAGCTCGGTCTGTTCGGCCGGAACCCCAAGGGCAAGGTCACGCTCGTCTCCGGCGGCAGCGGCAAGTACAAGAAGGGTGCGAAGGCCAGACTCGACGTCATCTCGGGGCACCGCGACGGGTTCGCAACCGAATGCCCCGGAATCCGTCTCTACAAGAAGCTCGGCACGGCCCGGACCAGTTCGGCGAAGCTGCAGGGCCGCTGACCGGAAGGGCTCCGAACGGTCTGCATACACTGGCCAGCCGAAACGAGGCCCGGCCCCAGCAGGAAGCAGAGACGGTGCTGTGACAGAGGCAAAAGAAGCGATCCTCCTGGTCGGTGGCAAAGGCACCCGGCTGCGTCCGCTCACGGTGCACACCCCGAAGCCGATGGTCCCGGCGGCAGGGGTGCCGTTCCTCACGCACCAGCTGGCGCGTGCCAGGGCCGCCGGGGTGGAGCACATCGTGCTGGCGACGTCCTACCTGGCGGAGGTGTTCGAACCGTACTTCGGTGACGGTTCGTCGCTCGGCCTCTCCATCGAGTACGTCACCGAGGACGAGCCCCTCGGCACCGGCGGAGCCATCCGGAACGTGGCGTCGCGGCTGGACTCGGGCCCGGACGAACCCGTCATCGTGTTCAACGGGGACATCCTCACCGGCCTCGACATCCGGGCCCTGGTCGCGGCGCACGCCACCTCCGGCGCGGACGTGTCCCTGCACCTCACCAGGGTGGAGGACCCCCGCGCCTTCGGTCTCGTACCGACGGACGCCACGGGCCGGGTGACGGCCTTCCTGGAGAAGCCGCAGGCCCCCGAGGAGATAGTCACCGACCAGATCAACGCGGGGGCGTACGTCTTCCGCCGGTCGGTCATCGACACGATCCCGGCCGGCCGGCCGGTCTCCGTGGAACGCGAGACCTTCCCCGGCCTGCTGGCCGCCGGCGCCCACCTCCAGGGCATGGTGGACTCCACGTACTGGCTGGACCTCGGCACCCCGCAGGCGTTCGTACGCGGCTCGGCCGACCTGGTCCTCGGCCGTGCTCCGTCCCCCGCGGTCCCCGGCCGCTGCGGCGACCGGCTCGTCCTGCCCACCGCCTCGGTGGCCGCCGACGCCAAGCTCACCGGCGGCACGGTCGTCGGCGACGGCGCCCTGATCGGCGAGGGCACCAGGATCTCGGGCTCCACCGTGCTGGACGGCGCCGTCGTCGAACCGGGCGCCGTCGTCACCGACTCGCTGGTCGGAGCCGGTGCCCGGATCGGCAGCCGTTCGGTCCTCGTGGGCGCGGTGATCGGCGACGGCGCCCAGGTCGGTGCCGACAACGAACTGCGTGACGGCATCCGTGTCTGGTGCGGCGCGGTCCTCCCGGACGCCTCGGTCCGCTTCTCGTCGGACCAGTGACCGGACCGGTGAGGGACCGGTGAGCCGTCCTTCCAGCAGGTGAACGGCCCCTTCCGGCCGGTGGCCGGCCTCCGTCGGCCTTACCCTCGACGGACACCCCTGACGACCGAGGACCTCACCCGTGGCAGGACGCTTCGTACCCCGCACCACCGCCGTGCCCCGGCAGGAACCCGCGTCCGCGTCCGCAGCGCCGCAGACCCGGACCTGGACACCGCCGGGGCCGCTCGACCTGCGGCTGGTCCTGAGCCCGCTGCGGCGCGGCCCGGCGGACCCCGCTTACCGGGCGCTGCCCGACGGAACCTTCTGGCGCGCGACCCGGACCCCGGCCGGCCCCGGCACCCTGCGTGTCGCGGCGTCGCACGACGGCCGGATCTCGGCGGCGGCGTGGGGGCCCGGCGCACAGTGGCTCCTGGACGGGCTGCCGACGCTGCTCGGCGCGGACGACACCCCGGACGACTTCCGCCCGCACCACCGGCTGGTCGCCCTGACCCGGCACCGCCGGCCGGGGCTGCGCCTGCTGCGCACCGGGCTGGTCATGGAGTCCCTGATCCCGTCGGTCCTGGAACAGAAGGTCACCACCGACGAGGCGTACCGCGCCTGGCGGCTGCTTCTGCGCACCTACGGGACCCCCGCACCCGGACCCGCCGACGCGGCGTTCGGCGCGTACGGCCTGTACGTCATGCCGGACCCCAGGACCTGGTCACTGATCCCGTCGTGGGAGTGGCACCGTGCGGGCGTGGACGCCAAACGTTCCGCCACGGTCCTGCGCGCGGTCCGGGTGGCCCGGCGGGTGGAGGAGGCGGCCGCCATGGAGCTCCCCGAGGCGATGGCCCGGCTGCAACTGATCCCGGGCATCGGCCCCTGGACCGCGGCGGAGACCCTGCAGCGCTCGAACGGCGCGGCCGACGCGGTGACGGTCGGCGACCTGCACCTGCCGGGCATCGTGGGCCACGCGCTGGCGGACAACAGGAACGCCGACGACGAGGAGATGCTGGCGCTCCTCGCCCCCTACGAGGGCCAGCGCCACCGCGCGACCCGCCTGATCATGCTCTCGGGCCGCACCCCGGCCCGCCGGTCCCCCCGGATGACGCCGCGCGACATCGCCCGGCTGTAGCCCCTCCGCCTCAGCGCACCGTGACGAACGCCCCCGCGTCCCGCGCCGCCCGCGCCGGCGGCGCGGCCTTCGGATGGCCCACGGCGACCGCGCCCAGCGGATCCCAGGAGTCCGGCAGGTCCAGCACCTCACGCACCACGGACCGGCAGAACATCGTCGAGGAGACCCACGCCGAGCCGAGCCGCTCGCCCGCGAGCGCCACCAGGAAGTTCTGGACGCCCGCACCGGCCGCGACCACGAACATCTCCCGCTCCGCGGTGTCCCGGCGCTCGTCCCCGTAGGTGTGCGAGCCGTCCGTCACGAGGCACGGCACCGCCAGGTACGGCGCGTTGCGCAGGACGTCGCCCCGCCGGACCCGCTTGGCGACGGACTCCTCGCTGCGCCCGTCCCGTCGCAGATCAGCGATCCACGCGTCCCGCATGGCATCCAGCAGCCGGTGGCGCGACTGTGCGGACTCCAGCAGGACGAACCGCCACGGCGTCGTGTGATGGGGTGCGGGAGCCGTCACCGCCGCCGCCACCGCACGCCGTACGGCTCCGGGGTCGACCGGTTCGTCCGTGAACTCCCGGACCGTGCGCCGGAGATTCAGCGCTTCCCGCACCGCCTCGGACGTACCCAGCCGGAACATGTCGTCCGCAGCGGCCCGCACCATCGCCCGGGCACCCTCGTCGGACGCGGAGGGGCCCGCCACCACGCGCGCAAGTCCGCGCACCACCGCGACCGGCAGGCCGGACGCCTTGCCCTTCACCAGGTCGCCGGCCGAAGCCAGCTCGTCGGCCGTGGCCACGACCGTGGCACTCAGCGGGTTGCCGTAGCCGTCGGTGCCGCCCCGGAGGTCGTCGAGGACCCTGACCCCCGCCGCTCCGATCGCCACGTCCGTCAGGCCGTTGCGCCAGGGGCGGCCGAAGGTGTCCGTGACGAGGACCCCGACCTCGACACCGAGCGCGTCCCGCAGGCCGTCCCGGATGAGCCGGGCCGACGCGTCCGGGTCCTCGGGCAGCAGCAGCACCGTTCCGGCCGGGGTGTTCGAGGCGTCGACCCCGGCCGCGGCCATGACGAGCCCCTGCCGGTTCTCCACGATCCTGAGCGTCCCGCGCCGGGCGACCACCCGGACGGTCTCGGCGTCGATCGCCGCCTCCCGGTCCGTGGCCTCGACGATCCGGCCCTCCGCCTTGGACACGATCTTCGAGGTGACCAGCAGGACGTCGCCGTCCACCAGACCGGGTTCCGTGGCGGCGATCAGCTTCGCGAGGTCGTCACCCTCCCGCACCTCGGGCATCCCGGGCAGCGCCCACACCCGGTAGGAGGGGGCCCCGTCGGCCGGCCCGCCGCTCATGCCCGTACCTCCTCGGCCAGTGCCAGGGCCTGCCGGGCCATCTCGGCGGTGGCGTCCACGTCCGTCATCATCAGCGGGACGGCCCGGCAGCGGATCCCCGCCGCCTCGACCTCCTCGACCGCCCCTGCGTCCACGCTGTCGACGAGCCAGCCGTCGAGCAGCCCCGAACCGTAGTGCCGGGCGACGGCCGCGGCGGTGGACTCGACGCCCACCGCGGCCAGCACCTTGTCGGCCATGCCCCGCACGGGCGCGTCGCCGACGATGGGGGAGAGCCCGACCACGGGCACCCCGGCCTCGGCGATCGCCTCCCGGATACCGGGCACGGCGAGGATGGTGCCCACCGACACGACGGGGTTCGACGGCGGGAAGACGATGACGTCCGACCCGGCGATGGCCTCCAGGACGCCCGGCGCGGGCGCGGCCTGCTCCGCGCCCACCGGCACGACGGCCTGCGCGGGCACGGACGCGCGCATCCTCACCCAGTACTCCTGGAAGTGGACGGCCTTGCTCTCGCCGTCGACGTCCACCGCCACGTGCGTCTCGACGCGGTCGTCGGACATCGGGATCAGCCGGACCCCCGGCTTCCACCGTGCACACAGCGCCTCGGTGACCGCGCTCAGCGGATAGCCCGCGCCGAGCATCTGCGTACGGACGATGTGGGTCGCGAAGTCACGGTCGCCGAGGCCGAACCACTCGGGCCCCACGCCGTACGCCGCGAGCTCGTCCTTGACCCGGAAACTCTCGTCGGTACGCCCCCAGCCCCGCTCCTCGTCGATGCCCCCGCCGAGGGTGTACATCACGGTGTCGAGGTCGGGGCAGACCTTCAGCCCGAACAGATGGATGTCGTCGCCGGTGTTGCCGATCACCGTGATGTCCGCGTCGGGCGCGGCCTGTTTGAGGCCACGCAGGAAACGAGCACCACCGATACCGCCGGCCAGAACCACAATGCGCATGACGAACAGTGTGTCAGGCGCGGCCCCGCCCGGGCGGGGGGTGGTGTCAGACCGGTACGGCGTCCTCGGCAGCCGGAGCGCACCGCGCCGCGTGCATCGGCATGTCGGTCAGGCCCGGGAAGTAGATGTGCAGGCTGACGGCGGGTTCGAGGGAGTCGTTGACGACCTCGTGGACGTAACCCGGGGCGAAGACGCGCTGCGCGCCGGGGTCCAGGGTCTGCGCCCCGCGCTCCGTGCGCTCGGTCAGCTCACCCTCCAGGACCGTGAGCACCCCGGAGGAGGGGCCGTGGTCGTGGCGCCCGCTGCCCTGGCCGGGGACCCAGCTGAGCAGCCACACCTCGTAACCGAGTGAGGCCTCCCCTGAACGAGCGGAGCCGGGAGCCGGGGGGACGGCGTGCAGCCGGTGGTACCAGCGGGTGGTGGCGTCGTACCGGACGAGCGGGGCCCACCGGGCGCGGTCGGCGGCGATGGAGCGGGCGAGTCCGGCGAACCCGGCCACGGTGGAGGGGTGAGGGCTGGCCGGCTGCAGGAGGTGCTGGACCTCGAGGATGTCGCCGGCGATCGAAAGGTCGCTGTCGCTGTTCATGGGTGTGGTGGTTCCTCGGCATTGGATGCGCGTACGGGGGGTGGCGCGGAGACCGGAATGCGGTGAAACGAAGCTGGATCAGAGCTGGAGCGCTACGGCTTCAACAGCTGTGACAGCTGGAACAGCAACAGCGGGCCTGGACAGCCGTACGGAACCCACGGACGTGGGTCGTGTACATCGCTGCGGTCGCTGGCATGGGGTCAAGAAGACCGGCTGGGTCCGTCCCGTGTCAACCCGGTGACCGATGTGGCGGCAATGTTTCACCCCGATCGGTTGCCGTGGGTGGAGAAAGGTTTTGGCACCCACCGGACGGGCAAGGTGGCGCATCAGCCGTGTTCCCGGACGCGGCTGATGCCCCGTGACCCATCTGTGATCTTGGTCGCTTCGGTGATCAAATCGAAACATCGGGACGGCTCCATCCGTCTCACCCGGTGAGAAGCGGATCCGGGCTGGGTCGATGGCATATGTCAGGTTTTTAGTGATTTGAACACTTTCGGCATAGGCTTGGTTCCGCAGAGTGAATACCGAGGCCAATAGCAGATCTTCGCTTGACTGGCCCGGAGATACACACTTGTAATTTCACTCGTGTCGTTCGGCCGCACCGATAACGGCCGCATCACGGGACGCAAGAGACGGACGAGGGGCGCACATGACCGAGCTGTTCCAGCAACTGCTGGTCGAGGACGCGGACGAGGAGCTCGGCTGGCAGGAGCGCGCGCTGTGCGCCCAGACCGATCCCGAGTCCTTCTTTCCTGAGAAGGGCGGCTCCACGCGCGAGGCCAAGAAGGTCTGTCTCGCCTGCGAAGTCCGTTCCGAATGCCTCGAGTACGCCCTCAACAACGACGAGCGGTTCGGGATCTGGGGCGGCCTCTCCGAGCGTGAACGGCGGCGCCTGAAGAAGGCGGCCATCTGACTCGTGCCGCGCCCACGCGCCGCGCCCGCCCGCCACGCCGTGCCCGCGCACCACGCCCGCACCTGCACCTGCGCACCGGGATCCTGACGGCCCGGGGCCCCTCGGCCCGGACCGTGCCGGGTCCACGTGCCCCGGCGGCCCAGCTCGCGGCATTGCCGCCACCCGCCATGGCTCCTTCCCCGGACTCCCGGCCGTGCCCGGGCAGGGGAGATCCGGGCCGGCTCCTCCCTCCACCTCGTGGTGCACGGCACCGGACCCCGCTCCCCGGCCCGGCCTCGGCATGTCCGGCCATCTCCGGCATGTCCGGCCGGCTCCGGCTGCCGCCGGTCAACCGCTCGGCACGGGGCGGACATCCGTACCGTTAGTGTGGGGCCCCGTCCGAGAGACGCGCCGACGCCCCGCCGGGGCGCGCGCGTACACCGATGCAGCCCCCGGGGGACCCCCTCCGGACCCGGCCGGAGGGCCCGTACCCCGATGTCCGTGCACAGCCACTCGGCGGCGCCGAACGCGGCCGCCGCCGCCCCAGAGTTCCCCCGGCACGTCGTCACCGCCGTGCTCGTCTCGCACGACGGCGCACGCTGGCTGCCCCGAGTGCTGGGCGGACTGCTCGGGCAGGAGCGCCCCGTGCAGAACGTCGTCGCCGCCGACACCGGCAGCGCCGACGACTCCGCCCGCCTGGTCACCGAGGCGCTCGGTGACGAGCGCGTCCTCCACCTGGCGCGGCGTACGAGTTTCGGTACCGCCGTGGAAGAGGCGATCCGCACGGCCGGGGTCCTCACCCCCGACGACCTGCCGTACCTGAAGCGCCCCAGCGGCTGGGACCCGGTCACCCGCAGCTGGCGTGACGACGCCTACGACCTGCCGGAGCTCCCGCACGGCGAACCCGTCCAGTGGCTCTGGCTGCTGCACGACGACAGTGCCCCCGAGCCGGACGCGCTCGCCGAGATGCTCCGAGTCGTCGACCACGACAAGCACGCCGCGATCGTCGGACCCAAGCTGCGCGGCTGGTACGACCGCAAGCAACTCCTCGAGGTCGGCGTCTCCATCGCCAACAGCGGACGCCGCTGGACCGGACTGGACCGCCGCGAGCAGGACCAGGGACAGCACGACCAGGTCCGCACGGTGCTCTCGGTCTCCTCCGCGGGCATGCTGGTACGCCGCGACGTCTGGGAGGAGCTGGGCGGCTTCGACCGCAGGCTCCCGCTGATGCGCGACGACGTCGACCTCTGCTGGCGTGCGCACCAGGCCGGCCACCGGGTGCTCGTCGCCCCCGGTGCCGTACTGCGGCACGCCGAGGCCTCCGCCAGGGAACGCCGGCCCATCGACTGTGCCGGGCGTTCCGTCACCAGCCCGCACCGCGTGGACAAGGCGGGCGCCGTCTACACGATGCTCGCCAACGCCCGCGGCAGACAACTGCCGTGGGCCCTGCTCCGCCTCGTCGTCGGCACCCTGCTGCGCACCCTCGCCTACCTCGTCGGCAAGGCGCCGGGGCAGGCGCTCGACGAGGTCGCCGGACTCCTCGGCACCCTGCTGCGCCCCGGGCGGATCATCGCCGCCCGCCGCGCGCGGGACGGAGGGACGGTGGACGCGGCCGATCTGCGGTCCCTCTTCCCACCGCCCGGGGCCACGGTCCGGGCGACCGTCGAACAGGTCGCCGGCAACTTCGGCAGCCGCACCGACTCCGACTCCGGGGGCTCACGCCACGGCGCCGTCGAGTCAGGGCCCGGCGGCGACGACGCCGACTTCCTGGAGGTCGAACAGTTCGCGCGGCTCAAGAAGGTCGGCCGCAAGCCCGGCCCCGTGCTCTTCGCGCTCCTCCTGCTGGTCTCGCTGGTGGCCTGCCGGGGGCTTCTCGGCAGCGGCGCCCTCGCGGGCGGCGCACTGCTGCCGGCCCCCGCCGACGTCTCCGACCTCTGGGGACGCTACGCGGACGGATGGCACCCCGTCGGTACGGGGGGGACCCAGTCCGCCCCTCCCTACCTCGGCGTGATCGCCGCCCTGTCGGCCCTGTTCCTCGGCTCCACGGGCTTCGCGCTCACCCTCCTGCTCGTCTGTTCGGTCCCGCTCGCCGGGCTCACCGCGTACTTCGCCTCCCGGCCGCTGGTCGAGTCCCGGCTCCTGCGGGCCTGGGCGAGCGTCGCGTACGCCTTCCTGCCCGCCGCCACCGGAGCGCTGGCCACCGGCCGTATCGGCACAGCCGTCCTGGCCGTCCTGCTCCCGCTGATCGCCCGCGCGGCCGTCGCCGCGCACGGGCTGCGGGGCGACGGTTCCGGCGCACGCGGCAGCTGGCGCGCCACCTGGGCGTACACCCTGCTGCTCACGGTCACCACGGCCTTCACACCGATCGTCTGGCCGCTCGCGGTGCTCCTGGGAGCCGGGGTGCTGGTGCTGCGCCGGAACGACATCGCCGCCTACGGACTGCGCTTCCTGGCCACGGCCGGCACCCCGCTCCTGGTCCTCGCGCCCTGGTCGCTGTCCCTGCTCAGCAGTCCGTCCGGCTTCCTGAAGGAGGCCGGGCTCGACATCGGCACGGGCACGGCGTCCGCTCTCGACCTGCTCGGCATCAGCCCCGGCGGGCCCAAGGCCGCGGGCGGCGTCCTGCTGCTGGGCGTCGTGCTGGCGGCGCTGGCCGCCCTGCTGCGCGGGGAGCGGCAGTTCGCGATCCGCACCGCGTGGGCCGTCGTGCTCGTCTCCCTGGTCTTCGCGGCGATCTCCAACGGCTCCACCTGGGCGGGGCCCGCCACGCTCGTCTACGGCATCGCGCTGATCGCCGCCGCGCTGCTCGGGGCGGACGGCGCCCGGATCCGGGTCGCCGCGCTGAGCTTCGGCTGGCGCCAGCCGGCCGCCGTCCTGATCGCCCTGGCAGCCGGGCTCGCCCCGGTCCTGGCCGCGGCAGGCTGGATGATCGGCGGTGCGGCCGGCCCGGTGGAGCGCCGGGACCCCGTCCAGGTGCCGGCCTTCGTCGCGGAGGAGAGCAGCACCCGGGACCAGGCGCGCACCCTGGTGCTCGGGGGAACGTCGCAGGCCGCCGTCTCCTACAGCCTGGTCCGCGGTTCGGGCGCCCGTCTGGGCGATGCCGAGCTCACCGAGGCGGGCGGCAGCAACACCCGTCTCGACAAGGTCGTCGCCAACCTGGTCGCGGGCTCCGGTGCGGACCAGGGCAGTCAGCTCAGCGGCTTCGCCATCCGCTACGTCCTCGTGCGGGACGGGGCGCCCCGCCGGATGAGCCGTGTGCTGGACTCGACCCCGGGGCTGAGCCGGCTCAGCCAGCTGGACGGCAGCGCCTTGTGGCGGGTCGACCGTCAGGTCTCCCGGCTCGCGATCGTCCCCTCCGGCGCCGGCGCCGAGCCCGTGCCCGTCGGATCACTGCCCGTCGAGGCGCACACCGAGATCCCCGAAGGCGGCTCCGGACGGGTGCTGCGGATCGCCGACGCGGCGGACCCGGGCTGGCAGGCCACGCTGAACGGCCGCGCGCTGACCCCGAAGACCGTGGACGGCTGGGCCCAGGGGTTCGAACTCCCCGCCGAGGGCGGCACGCTCGACCTGACGTTCGACGCGCCCGTGACGCATACCGCCTGGGTCTGGACGCAGGTGGCGCTCGGCCTCGTCCTGGTGGTGCTGGCCCTGCCGGGCCGCCGCCGGGAGGTCGACGACGACCTGCCCGAGGAGACCGAGGCGGTCGCGGCCGAGCCGGTCGCGGGCGAGGGGCGCCGGGCCCGGAGGCTGCGCGCGGCCGCCCAGGCGGAAGCAGCCGCGGCGGGCGACGACGTCGCAGGGGCGGCGGCCCGGCAGGACGGCACGGCGACCGGGTACACCGAGGCCGCTCCCGGTATCCCGGAGCAGGCGCGGGGGGAACACCTCCCGGAGCAGGCGCCGGGGGAGTACGTCCCGGAGCAGGCACCCGGGGAGTACGCCCCGGTGCAGCAGAGCGCCGATCCGTACGCGGCGGCCCCGGGCGGCCAGGACGGCACCTACACCGCCGTGCCGCAGCAGAACTACGGCGGGTGGGAGGCGCAGCAGTACCAGGGCGCCGACTACGGGCAGTACCAGGGCGGGCAGGACACCGGCCGGTACCACCAGGCCGATCCGTACCAGCAGGATCCGTACCAGCAGGATCCGTACCAGCAGCAGGGCGCCTACGACCCGTACGGCTACGCCCAGCAGCCCTACGCCACGGGGGCGGGCGAAGCCGCCCCGCACGACGGGCATGAAGGGCACGAAGAGAACCCGACCCCGGGCCAGGGCCCGTGGCCGACCGGCAACGGCAACGCATCGCGAGGCGAGTCCGAGTGAAGTCCACCCCCCTTTCCCTCATCGCGGGCGTCGTCGCCCTCGCCGCCGTCACCGGCTTCGCCGCGCTCACCGTGCCCGGCGACGAGGGCGCGGCGGAGACGAAGGCCGCTGCCCGGCTCCCCGTCGAGCGCTCCAGCCTGCTCTGCCCGGAACCGAGCACCTCCGACCTGGCGGAGACGACGTACACGTCCTTCACCCCGGCGGGGAAGGGCGGTGCGGAGGCCGGTACCGCCGAGCTGGAGCCGGCCGATCCCCTTCCGGCGGACGAGGAAGCGCCGGTGGACGAGGAGAAGGGCGAGGAGGGCGAGGGCAAGGGCGACGCGGACGAGGCGCCGGACGGCAAGCCCGTCGTCTCCCTCAAGGACCTCGGCAGGCCGGCCACCGCCGACACCTCCAAGTCCGGCGCTCCGGCCCTGGTCGGCACCGCCACCGGCAAGTTCGCACCCGGCTGGACCGTCCAGCAGACCACCATGGCCGCCGCCGGCGGTGCCCGCGGTCTGCTCGGTGTCAGCTGCACCGCCCCCGACACGGACTTCTGGTTCCCTGGGGCGAGCACCGGGGCGACCCGCCAGGACTACGTCCACCTGACCAACCCCGACGACACCGCCGCCGTCGCCGACATCGAGCTCTACGGCGCCGAGGGTCCTCTGGAGTCCACCGCGGGTGAGGGCATCACCGTCCCGGCGAGGTCGAGCGTCCCGATGCTGATCTCGACCCTGACCGGCGAGGCCGCCGAGAACGTGACCGTCCACGTCACCACCCGGACGGGACGTGTCGGCGCGGTCGTGAGCGCCGCGGAGGACGAGGTGGGCAGCGACTGGCTGGCCGCCTCCGCCGATCCGGCCGGCACGCAGATCCTGCCCGGGATCCCGGCCGACGCCACCTCCGTCCGCCTGGTGGCGTTCGCGCCCGGGGAGGCCGACGCCGACGTGAGGATCCAGCTCCTGGGGAAGACCGGGCCGCTGGCACCGGCGGGGAACGCCACCCTGCACATCAAGTCGCAGATGACCGCGAGCGTCGACCTCAAGGACGTCACCCGTGGGGAGCCCGGCTCGCTCCGGCTGTCCCCCGCCGACGGCAGCACGACTCCGGTGGTCGCCGCACTGCGCGTGGTGCGGGGCACCGGGGCCAAGCAGGAGGTCGCCTTCATCCCGGCGACCGGTCCCGTGGGCGAACGGGCGAGCGTGGCGGACAACCGGGCCAAGGGCTCGGTGCTGTCCCTGACCGCCCCCGGCGAAACGGCCCAGGTCAAGGTCACGGCGTCGGCGGGCAGCGAAGGCGGCGAGGCGGCCGTGAAGACGTACACGGTCAAGGGCGGTACGACGGTCGAGGTCACGCCGCAGGTCCCCGCGGGTCTCAAGGGCGGCTACGCCCTGACGGTGGAGACCGGGCGGGGCGGCCCGGTGCACGCCGCCCGCACGCTCACGATCGCGGAGGGCGGGGTCGGCATGTTCACCGTGCAGACCATGCCGGACGACGGGGGCACGGTCGAGGTGCCCACGGCCGAGCAGGACCTCTCGGTCCTGGACGACTGAGGGAGCGCGCCGGGGGTGGCCTCAGTCCTGCCCGTAGCGCGGGTCGACCGACTCGGGCGAGAGGCCGAGCAGCTCCGCGACCTGCTCCACCACGACTTCGTGCACCAACAGGGCGCGCTCGTCGCGGCTCTTCGTGCGGATCTCGACGGGTCGCCGGTAGATGACGATCTGCGCGGGCTGTCCCTTCACGGCGGACAGCGCGCGCCCCAGCGGCACGGTCTCCTCCAGCGAACCCGGCACGTCGAGGACCAGGAAGTCGACGTCCGCCAGCTGCGGCCAGCGCCGCTCCAGCCGCTCCACCGAGTCCTGGACGAGGTCGCGGAAGCTCTCGGTCCTGCTGACGGACAGCGGCACCTGGGGCGGCGCGACCGGCCCGCGCATACCGCGGCCATGGCGGTCGCGGTGACGGGGGCGTGGCTCGGACGGGAGGGGCGGTACGGGGCTGTCCATCACCGACGCAGCGTAACTCTCCTCGGGCCGGGGCGATCACTGCTTCTCCGCAGGTCTGCCGGATGCCCCAGGATGAACATTCCGGCCAGGGCCCGGTGCGGTTCGATCCTTGCTGTGCTCGCGGGCCCTTCGTCGAATGACCGTTTATGTTCCTTCCGGCGACCGCGGTGCCTCCCGCGCGCACCGGTCGATTCCGGCTGCCGGGCAGGTCGGAGCGGTTGCGCCGGAGCCGCTCCGGGCCGGGTCCGCGGGGCGACACGAGCGGGTGAGCTGAGGGAGAGTCGTCGCAGCCCGCTCAAGAGTGCGGTACCGTCCAACATCGTGAGCCCTGTACGTCGCTGTTCGCGAACTGCGTGCGGCCGTCCCGCCGTCGCGACACTGACGTACGTCTATGCCGACTCGACCGCGGTCCTCGGCCCGCTCGCCACCTATGCCGAGCCCCACTGCTACGACCTCTGCGCCGAGCACGGCGAGCGGCTGACCGCGCCGCGCGGCTGGGAGGTCGTCCGGCTCTCCGACCCCTCGGCGCCCACCCGCCCCAGCGGTGACGATCTCGAAGCACTCGCCAACGCCGTGCGTGAGGCGGCCCGTCCCCAGGACCGGCAGCAGGGCGGCAGGGGGCCGCGGTCGGCGGACCCGGTGGAGGTCGCGCGCCGGGGGCATCTGAGAGTGCTGCGCTCTCCGGACTCCTGACGCACCTGCCCCGGTTGTCCGACCCGCCACCCCTTCCGTCCCAGGCGTCACGCTCCGGCCGGAAGAGGATCTCCGGCGCGGCGCATCGACGTCGGCTTGTCGCGGACACGACCATTCCTCCGCCCGGGGGACCGCTTCCGCGTCACGGAACCCTGGGAGGTCCGTGTGTTCGTCCAGCAACTCGAACCCGCAGCCGACTCGCTCGCTCCGTCCGCTCTCGTCGCTTCCTTGCCACTGGTGACCGTTCTCGTCCTCCCGGGCGCCGTCCGCATGAGGGCGCACCGTGCCGGACCCACCGTGGCCGTGCTCGTATCTGCTGCGCAGGGTCCTGCCGTGGAGCCTCGGCCCGCTGCTGGTGATGTGCCTGGTCGTGACGGCCCGGAGCACGGCGGTACCGGGCTGGACGCTCCCCTGACCGGGGGGCCGGGGCCGCCGGGTAGTTTGGGCGGTCCGTAAAGATCCCAGGAGGACCGGCCGTGGTTGCTGACCTGTCGCAGCTCGTGAAGGCGTACGACGTGCGCGGAGTCGTGCCCGACCAGTGGGACGAGCCGCTCGCCGAACTGTTCGGCGCCGCCTTCGTCCAGGTCACCGAGGCGGACGCCCTCGTGATCGGCCACGACATGCGTCCCTCCTCACCCGGACTGGCCGCCGCCTTCGCCCGCGGCGCGACGGCCCGCGGCGCCGACGTCACCCTCATCGGGCTCTGCTCGACGGACCAGCTGTACTACGCGTCCGGGGCACTGGACCTGCCCGGAGCGATGTTCACGGCCTCGCACAACCCGGCGCGGTACAACGGCATCAAGCTGTGCCGTGCCGGAGCCGCACCCGTGGGCCAGGACACCGGGCTGACCGACATCCGCACCCTGGTCGAGCAGTGGTCCGAGCACGGCATGCCCGCGACGACCGCCACCACCCCGGGCACCGTCACCGAGCGCGACACCCTCACCGACTACGCCGCGCACCTGCTGGGCCTCGTGGGTCTCTCCGGAATCCGGCCGCTCAAGGTCGTCGTGGACGCGGGCAACGGCATGGGCGGCCACACCGTCCCCACCGTCTTCGCCGGCCTCCCCCTCGACCTCGTACCCATGTACTTCGAGCTCGACGGCACCTTCCCCAACCACGAGGCCAACCCCCTCGACCCGAAGAACATCGTCGACCTCCAGGCCCGCGTCCTCGCCGAGGGTGCCGACCTCGGCCTCGCGTTCGACGGCGACGCGGACCGCTGCTTCGTCGTCGACGAGCGCGGCGAAGGCGTCTCCCCGTCCGCGATCACGGCCCTGGTCGCCGCCCGCGAGCTGGCCCGCAACGGTGGTGAGGGCACCGTCATCCACAACCTGATCACCTCCTGGTCGGTCCCCGAAGTCGTACGCGAGAACGGCGGAACCCCCGTCCGCACCCGCGTCGGCCACTCCTTCATCAAGGCCGAGATGGCCGAGCACGGCGCGATCTTCGGCGGCGAGCACTCGGCGCACTACTACTTCCGCGACTTCTGGAACGCCGATACGGGCATGCTCGCCGCGCTCCACGTCCTGGCCGCACTCGGCGGACAGGAGGGCCCGCTCTCCGGGCTCCTCGACCGGTACGACCGCTACGCGGGCTCCGGCGAGATCAATTCCACCGTGGCCGACCAGGCGGGCCGGCTGGCGGCGGTCAGGACGGCGTACGACCACCGCGAGGACGTGCGGTTCGACGAGCTCGACGGACTCACGGTGACCGGTACCGACTGGTGGTTCAACCTCCGCGCCTCCAACACCGAGCCGTTGCTGCGTCTGAACGTCGAGGCACGCGACGGGGGGACGATGACGGAGATCCGCGACGAGGTCCTCGCCCTCGTCCGCGCGTGACGGGCGCACATCGGGGGCACACGCACCGAGGACGCCGCGGGACGACCACGGCGTCCGCGCCGCCCGCGGCATGCGTACCGCCCGACGCATGTCCCGTCGGGCGGGGCCTCCCGGGCCGCGACCCTCTCGGCCCGGCGGTAGGCTGACCACGCCCCAAGCTCCGCGGACCCGTACCGGGGTCCGGACCGGATCCGCACCGCATGCCCGAAGGGACCCACCCCATGCCGCTCGAAGCCGGCCTCCTGCAGATCCTCGCCTGCCCGGCCTGCCACGCCGGGCTCGACGACCGGTCCGCGGCCGAGAACCCCGAGCTGGTCTGCACCGGCGCGGACTGCGGTCTCGCCTACCCGGTACGGGACGGAATCCCGGTACTCCTCGTCGACGAGGCCCGCCGCCCCGCGTAACCCGCACCCTGGTCAACACGGCGATCGGAGGCCCACCACCATGCTCGACGAGTCGCTGCTCGACGTACCGGAAGCCCTTGCCCGAGCCGACCGGCGAGGGCTGCTGCGCGGTGCCGCCGAGGCCGGAGCCCGCGTCCGCACCGCCATCCGGCACGCCTCCGAGGCGGGGATCGGGACCCTGGCCCCCGACGGCAGGCCCCGCGCCGTCCTCGTCGCGGGGCCCGGCACCGCCGCGTCCGGCGTCGCCGACCTGATCGGCGCCCTCGCGGGCGCCTCGGCGCCCGTCACCGCGATCCGCCCCACCGGGGTCGCGGCAGCCCCCGGAGCGCTGCGCTGGACACTGCCCGGCTGGGCCGGGTCCGTCGACCTGCTGCTCATCGCCACCGCCGACGGCTCGGAACCCGGCCTCGCGCTCCTCGCGGAGCAGGCGTACCGCCGCGGCTGCACGGTCGTCGCCGTCGCACCCGTCCGGTCCCCGCTGCGCGAAGCCGTCGACGGGATCCACGGACTCGTCGTCCCCATGGCCGCCGCCCCGCACGGGGAGTACGACGCCGAGACCTCGGCGGCGGGCCCCGGCACGCTCTGGGCCCTGCTCACCCCGCTGCTCGCCCTGCTGGACCGGGTGGGCCTGATCGACGCGCCCCCGGACGCGCTGCAGAAGGTCGCCGACCGCCTCGACCGCACCGCCGAACGCTGCGGGCCGGCCATCGCCACCTACAGCAACCCGGCCAAGACCCTGGCCGCGGAACTCGCCGACAGCCTGCCGCTCGTCTGGACGGAGGGCGAGGCCGCAGGCCCCGTGGGGCGCCGGTTCGCCGCCGTCCTGGCCGAGCTGGCCGGACGCCCCGCCCTCGTCGCCGAGCTGCCGGAGGCCCTGCCCTCCCACGGAGGGCTGCTCGCCGGAGCGTTCGCCGCAGGCGCCGACCCCGACGACTTCTTCCGCGACCGGGTGGACGAACCCGAAGCCATGAGGGCACGCGTCGTCCTGCTCCGCGGCCGGCCCGCCGGCGGCCTGACCGCCGGTCCGGCCGCCCGCGAGCTCGCCCTGAGCCACGACACGGCCATCAGCGAACTCGAACCGGAGGAGGGCAGCGAGCTCGAAGCCCTCGCCGAGCTCCTCGCGGTCACCGATTTCGCCGCCGTCTACGCCTCCCTGGCCTCCGACAACCGGGCCTGAAGCCCGCCCCCCTGGGCACCACGCCCCCGCGCACCCCACGAGGACGAATCTCCATGGACCGGCTCTCCAACACCGTGCGCCCCTACGCCTGGGGCTCCACCACGGCCATCCCCGAGCTGCTCGGCACAGCCCCGACCGGCGAACCGCAGGCCGAGATGTGGATGGGGGCCCACCCGGGAGCCCCTTCGCGCGTCACCCGCCCCGCCGGGGCGGAGCCCGCGAGTTCCGGGCCGGTGGAGCAGTCCCTCACGGACGTCATCGCGGCAGCCCCCGAGCGTGAACTCGGCACCGCGGCCGTCCGCGCCTTCGGCCCCCGTCTCCCCTTCCTGCTCAAGCTGCTCGCAGCTGGCGCACCGCTGTCCCTCCAGGTGCACCCCGACCTCGCGCAGGCGCAGCAGGGCTTCGCGGACGAGGAGCGCCGGGGCGTTCCCGTCGACGCGCCCCACCGCACCTACAAGGACGCCAACCACAAGCCCGAGCTGATCTGCGCGCTCACACCCTTCGAAGGGCTGTGCGGCTTCCGCAGGCCCGCCGAAGCCGCCGGCCTGATAGCCGCTCTCGGTGTCGACTCCCTCAAGCCCTATGTGGACCTGCTCCGCGCCCGGCCCGAGGACGGGGCTCTGCGCGAGGTACTCACCGCGATCCTCACCGCCGACCCCGACGAGATGGCGCACACGGTCGCCGAGGCGGCCGAGGCCGCGCAGCGGCTCGGCGGCGTCCACGCCCCGTACGCCCAGATCGCCCGCCACCACCCCGGCGACCCGGGCGTCATCGCGGCCATGCTGCTGAACCACGTACGACTCCAGCCCGGCGAGGCCATGTTCCTCGGCGCGGGCGTGCCGCACGCCTATCTCGGCGGCCTGGGTGTCGAGATCATGGCCAACTCCGACAACGTGCTGCGCTGCGGCCTCACCCCCAAGCACGTCGACGTCCCCGAACTGCTGCGCGTCGTCCGCTTCGAGGCCACCGAGCCAGGCATCCTGCGCCCCGAGGCCGCCCCCGGCGGCGAGGAGCTGTACGAGACGCCGGTCGACGAATTCAGGCTGTCCCGCTACGTCCTGCCGCCCGGCGGGGCCCCTGCAGACCTCAGCGTCGCAGCCCCCCAGATCCTGCTCTGTACGGCAGGCACCCCACAGGCGGGGGAGGTCACCCTCGCACCCGGCGAATCCGTGTTCGTCCCGGCCGACGAAACGGTCGAAGTCTCCGGCACCGGAACGCTCTTCCGCGCGACCGTGGTGATCTGACGTACTGTCCGCGCCAGCGACTGCAACAATATCCGGCCGTACAGCGGCGCCCGTGCCGCAGCACCGAGGAAGGGACACCAGGCACCCATGAGCGCGTCAGGCGGAACCAAGGCGATCGTGGCGGCACTCGCCGCCAATCTCGCGATCGCGGTGGCCAAATTCGTGGCGTTCCTCTTCAGCGGTTCGTCATCGATGCTGGCGGAGAGCGTCCACTCACTGGCGGACTCGGGCAACCAGGGTCTCCTGCTGCTCGGCGGCAAGAAGGCCCAGCGTGAGGCGACCCCCCAGCACCCCTTCGGCTACGGGCGCGAGCGCTACATCTACGCCTTCCTCGTCTCCATCGTGCTGTTCTCGGTGGGTGGCATGTTCGCGATCTACGAGGGCTACGAGAAGATCAAGCACCCGCACGAGATCGAGGCCTGGTACTGGCCGGTCGGCGTGCTGGTCTTCGCGATCATCGCCGAGAGCTTCTCCTTCCGTACGGCCATCGTCGAGTCCAATGCGACCCGCGGCAAGCTGTCCTGGACGCAGTTCGTCCGCCGCGCCAAGGCACCCGAACTGCCCGTCGTCCTCCTCGAGGACCTCGGCGCGCTCGTCGGCCTGATCCTGGCTCTCGCCGGTGTCGGCCTGGCGCTGGGAACCGGCAACGGGGTCTGGGACGGCATCGGCACCCTGTGCATCGGCATCCTGCTGATCGTCATCGCGATCGTTCTGGCCGCCGAGACGAAGTCGCTGCTGCTCGGTGAGGCGGCCGGCGTCGATGACGTGGAGAAGATCCAGGCCTCGGTGGTCGACGGTGACACCGTCACCCGCATCATCCACATGCGCACGCTCCACCTCGGTCCGGAAGAACTGCTGGTGGCCGCCAAGATCGCGGTGCGGGCCGAAGAATCCGCCGCCGAGGTCGCGGAAGCGATCAACGCCGCCGAGAACCGGATCCGCGAGGCCGTCCCGATCGCCCGGGTCATCTACCTCGAGCCCGACATCTACAACGAGGCGGCCGCTGCGGCCGGCACCAACCCGGGCAAGACCCCGGGCGGCCCCGCGTCCCCCGGTGACGTACCCGCGGGATCCGGCCACTGATCCGCTGAAGTTCAGCCCCGAACGGCCCCGCGCCCCACTCCGCCGCCCAGGCGGACTGGGGCGCGCTGGGCCGTTCGGTGTAGATTCGGGGGAGTACCAGACGTCGCTGCTGATGGCGGTCGATCGGTTCGCGGAAGCGGGCCGGCCGAGGGAGAGAGGGCCTCCGACGGACTGCACTGCGGATCGCCCGGGCATTCGTGTGCCCGTGACCGCCGCAGAGCCAGCCATCCACCCTCGACCCACTACGAGGAGCAGCCCGTTATGACGACGGCCGCCAATCGCCAGGACTTCAAGGTCGCCGATCTTTCTCTCGCCGCTTTCGGGCGTAAGGAGATCACTCTTGCCGAGCACGAGATGCCCGGTCTGATGTCGATCCGCAGGCAGTACACCGACGCGCAGCCGCTGGCCGGTGCGCGGATCACCGGTTCGCTGCACATGACCGTGCAGACCGCGGTGCTCATCGAGACGCTGGTCGCTCTGGGTGCGGAGGTCCGCTGGGCCTCGTGCAACATCTACTCGACCCAGGACCATGCCGCCGCCGCGATCGCGGTCGGTCCGGGCGGTACTCCGGACGCCCCTGCCGGTGTGCCGGTCTTCGCCTGGAAGGGGGAGTCCCTGGAGGAGTACTGGTGGTGCACGGAGCAGGCGCTGACCTGGCCGGGCACTCCGACCGGTGGTCCGAACATGATCCTCGACGACGGTGGTGACGCCACCCTCCTGGTCCACAAGGGCGTCGAGTTCGAGAAGGCCGGCAAGGCTCCGGACCCCTCCACCGCGGACAGTGAGGAGTACGCCCACATCCTCACCCTGCTCAACCGCACCCTGGGTGAGTCCCCGCAGAAGTGGACCCAGCTGGCCTCCGAGATCCGCGGGGTGACCGAGGAGACCACGACCGGTGTGCACCGGCTCTACGAGATGCACCGCGAGGGCACGCTCCTCTTCCCGGCGATCAACGTCAACGACGCGGTCACCAAGTCGAAGTTCGACAACAAGTACGGCTGCCGCCACTCGCTGATCGACGGCATCAACCGTGCCACCGACGTCCTGATCGGCGGCAAGACCGCCGTCGTCTGCGGCTACGGCGACGTGGGCAAGGGCTGCGCGGAATCCCTCCGCGGCCAGGGCGCCCGCGTGATCATCACGGAGATCGACCCGATCTGCGCCCTGCAGGCCGCGATGGACGGCTACCAGGTCACGACGCTGGACGACGTGGTGGAGACGGCGGACATCTTCATCACCACCACCGGCAACAAGGACATCATCATGGCCTCCGACATGGCCCGGATGAAGCACCAGGCCATCGTCGGCAACATCGGCCACTTCGACAACGAGATCGACATGGCCGGCCTGGCGAAGATCGACGGCATCGTCAAGGACGAGGTCAAGCCGCAGGTCCACACCTGGACGTTCGCGAACGGCAAGGTCCTCATCGTGCTGTCCGAGGGCCGTCTGCTGAACCTCGGCAACGCCACCGGTCACCCCTCGTTCGTCATGTCCAACTCCTTCGCGGACCAGACCCTGGCCCAGATCGAGCTGTTCACCAAGCCCGAGGCGTACCCGACCGACGTCTACGTACTGCCCAAGCACCTGGACGAGAAGGTCGCCCGCCTCCACCTCGACGCACTGGGCGTGAAACTCACGACCCTGCGCCAGGAACAGGCCGACTACATCGGAGTCCCGGTCGAAGGCCCCTACAAGTCAGACCTCTACCGCTACTGAGCCGGCCGTCGGCCACCGGCCGGCACAGCTCTCAGCAGAAGGTCCGAACGCAGGCCCCCGCACCCCCGTGCCGGGGGCCTGCGCCGTACCGCACCCGCACAGCCCGAGGACCCAGAAGGACCCCATGCCCCGCGGCCGTTATTCACTCCACGATGTCCACGACCACACCCCCCTCGGCGAAGAACACTTCCACTGCGCACCCGGCCCCTCCGGCTGGCGCTATGTCTCCCAGAGCACGGGCCCCTCAGGCGCCCACCTGGGCTCCGTCGATCTGGCCCTGGACGAACTCGGCCGGCCCATCCGCCTCGAACTGCACGCGTCGAGCTGGCAGATCCGCGGCGCGGCCCTGGACGGAGTCACCTGGGTCCGGACCGATCCCTCCGGCACCCATGCCACCGAAGGCAATGCCCGCGCCCACACCTTCTCCGGTACCTCCCCCGCTTTTCTCGTCGCCACCGCCCGGCTCCTGCGCCTCACCCCCGGCACCCCCGCGACCCGCGTCCGTCTGGTCACCTTCACGGACCCGGTTCTCGCCCCCCGAACCGTGGACCAGTCCTGGTCCCTGCTGAACAGTGAAGCGCACGCCACTGACAACGGACCCCTGATCGTGGACGAGTACCAGGTCGCCGCACTGGACACCGGTGAACAGCACACCGTGCACATCGCGGGCGACGTGGTGCTGGCGGCGCCGGGCATCGAACTCGAGCATCTCGAATCACCGCCTTCGGCCATGCCACGTACGACGGACGGGACATAGGACAGGCGGAGTCACCCGGCGGGCTCGGACGGACCGGCCCTCAGGCAGGTGGGGCGAAGCCGGTCGCGACCGGTCCCCCGGGCCCCCTGTCGGACGCGGCAGCCGCCCCGGGCGTGCCGGCCTCCGTCGGCCGCATCTCCGTCGGCCGGTCACCGGAGAACTCCCGATACACAGGTGCGGGCAGGGCCGACGCCGCCCCGCTGCTGCGACCCGCTGCAGCAGTCACCCGCCGGACATCCCTGACCTGCCGTTCGTTGACCACGGCCGCCAGGTAGGCAGCCGCCGGCACCCCTTGCGGTGCCGGAACACCTGTATGCGCGGCGAGGTCCGTGGACAGCCGCTCGGCCATGGACCGGCGCACCGCGGCGTCGAGCTGGTTCATCCGCGTCAGGTACTGCCGTATCGCCAGCCACAGGTCGTCGGGCACGCCCGAGAGGTCCAACTGCGCGAAACGTCCCACGAGCCAGGACGGCGGGGGCGGCACGGCGACGACCCGCCCGGCCGGGACCCGCTCACGCACGACGAGCGTTCCGGCGAATACGTCACCGAGCCGACGGCCACGGGCAGACACCAGAGAGGCGATGCAGCCCACGGCTCCGAACGTTCCCAGAATCTCGACCACTCCCATCGCTCCCCGCACGAGCGCGTGCCGGAACCGGATCGGCCCCCCGTCGTCGCGCACCACGCGAAGTCCGCAGGCCGCCTTGCCGAGCGAACGCCCATGAGTCAGCGTCTCGACCGCCACCGGCCCGCCCACCAGCACCAGAAGAAACGTGGCGACAGCGATCGCGGCGGACGCCGCCTCGTCGAGGGCCACGCTGGCCACGGCCAGACCGACGGACAGCAGAAAGAAGACGGTCAGGAGTACCGCGAGATCGATGGCGATCGCCAACGCCCGGCTGGGCAGCCTCGCCGGCTGCAGCCCCAGTACCACCGCGTCCCCGGTCACGAGCTGATTCATCGCCACCCACCCCTCGCCGCCCTTCCCTGCCCCTCGGGACCACAGTCTGCCAAGCTGACCCGCAGCGCACCGCTGTAGTACGGACCCGTACGCACCCATGCCTGGAGCAGCAGCCGACCATGGATCTCGACGTCTTCGTCAGCACCCACCACACCGAGTGGGACCGCCTGGACCATCTTCTGCACCGAGGGCGCAGCCTGACAGGTGAAGAAGTGGATGAACTCGTCGACCTGTACCAGCGCACCGCCACCCACCTTTCCCTCATCCAGTCCGATGCCCCGGACCCCCTGCTGACCGTGCGCCTCACCCAGCTCGTGGCCCGGGCACGCTCCACCGTGACCGGAGCCCGCCGCGCTTCGTGGCGGGATGCCGCACGTTTCCTGACGGCCGGCTTTCCCGCGGCCGTCTACCGCTCACGGCACTGGTGGATCCCCACGGCGGTGCTCTCCACACTGCTGGCGGCCGTCATCGGCTGGTGGATCGGTGCACACCCGGAGGTCCAGGCATCGATCGCCGCACCGGAGGACCTGCGTGCTCTCACCCGTCCCGGCGGCGAGTACGAGACGTACTACTCCAGCCATCCGGCCGCCTCCTTCGCTGCCCAGGTCTGGACGAACAATGCCCAGGCAGCGGCCATGTGCCTGGTGCTGGGAGCGTTTCTCTGCATACCGGTGATCTGGATCCTCTTCATCAACGTGCTCAACCTCGCTGTCGGCATCGGCCTGATGTCATCCGCAGGCCGTCTGGACACGTTCCTGGGGCTCGTCCTGCCGCACGGGCTTCTCGAGCTCACCGCCGTGTTCGTCGCAGCGGGAACCGGCCTCCGCCTCGGATGGGCGGTCATCGACCCGGGTCCGCGCACCCGGCGCTCCGCCCTGGCCCAGCAGGGCCGGGCCGCGATGGGCATGGCCATCGGCCTGGCGCTGGTCCTGTTCGTCTCCGGCGTCATCGAAGGCTTCGTCACCCCGTCGAGCCTCCCGACCTGGGCTCGCATCACCATCGGCGTTGTCGCTGAGCTGGCCTTTCTCTCCTACGTCTATGTTCTCGGGGGCCGGGCGGCGCGTGCCGGAAACACAGGGGATCTTGAAGCCGAGGGGCGCAGCGCTGAGCTCCCCGCCGCAGCCTGACAGGCTGATGTGCATCCAGGGGTTCTGACCTGCTAGTCTCCAGTTCGCCCACAAAGACTGTTGACATGGTCTGCGTGGAGAGGTAGATTTTAACGGTTCCAACGAACTGGACAGTTCGCGTGGGAACGCCTAAAGTTCATCTCGTTCGTGCAGGGGACGTGGTCCTCGCCGAACCGATTGATTCTTCCCCCTTAGAGCAAACAGCCGGATTCGCTTCGGTCGAATTGCTTCTGATAAAGTTGAATCAGCCGAAAGGCAAAGGCCACTCCACAGGCCACCGGAATCACATTCGGACCGGAAACGGAACGGAAAAGAGTCTGGTAAAGTCGGAACCGCCGGAAAGGGAAACGCGAAAGCGGGGAACCGGACGGCGGAAGAGCAGGAGCCCGTTTCGGCCGGGAATCGGACACGGAAGAGTCTGATAGAGTCGGAAACGCAGGAAAGAAGGGAAGCGCCCGGAGGGGCCCGGTGAGACGGGACCGAAG